>JADFRQ010000022.1 GCA_022561215.1 Chloroflexota bacterium
GACAGGCATCATCGATGGTCCTGCTGTCAGATCGCCAAGAGTTTTGAGAAGGCCCGGCGATAGACAGTAGACCAATGAGGTCCGACCGGCTGTCCCCCTGTCGCAACGCAGCATATATTGCGGAGGCTAGAAGGGTTCAGACATCCTCGCTGTGATTGATCACGCTTGATAACGATGCTCGCGAAAGCGACAATCCACGTCATGCACGGAACGGCGGGGATTGTACAACGAGGACAATGATGCAAATCGAATGGGAGAAGCTCCGCGCGTGGAACGGAAGCCAGCAGAATGCGTTTGAGGAGCTTTGCTGTCAACTCGCCGCCAGTGAGGGTGAATTGAAGCCGGTGTTTCGAGAGCCAGGGGCCGTTCCGAGAGGTCGCTCAAGCACGAGTCATGCCTAGATTCGGATGGCTTCCACACCGGCTGGCGCCCGAAAGTTTAGGGAGCGTTTATGCGTGTCGTATCGAGTTGCTCTCGTCCGGCGGCCCAAACGAAGCTCCTCACCGATCGTTCACAGTACACCGTGGTGGACGAGATGGGTGGGTCACGTTGCACCCTACGAACTAGTCTGCAATAGAAATCTGGCTTTCTTCAAACAGATTTTTGGAAACAAGTTCTTTCCTTGCAGTTTCAGGGTCAGGAGTGAACAATAGAATTCTTAAGTTCTTCTCAGCTCTAGAGAAGCAAACATAAGCCAGTTTTCTGCTTCGGTTGTACTGCCCCTCAGTCGGGTCACCCGACATATTCGGCGTTAGCATTTTTGTGAAGCTATAATTGTTCCACGCGGCGTCGGTATCATCGAAGACAACGAGAACATCCTCATATTGTTCGCCCTTTACACCGTGTTGTGTGCTATATGGTGTGTTGTCGCTGATAAACTCAACAAAGGGTTCTATTTCGCTGGTTGACATCTCCAGAAAGGCATCGGCTAACCAGTCACCTTTGTCGCTCGAATGTAGATCAGGATCATACTGCTCTTCCCTTGGAGCACGATCCAGGTGTTCTGATAGTCGGTCCGAAATCTTACATAACTTGTTTTCGCGACAATACTGCAAGATATCACTTAATGTACCCTTGCCCCAGAGGTCGGATAGTTCTCGCGTAAACTTAATTGAACGCTCCCTCATATCCCCCAAGGTTCGATCAGCATTGACGCCTTGCGGATCAAACGCAGGGCTTGACTTTCTTAGGACATCCATAACTCGCCGTCGATCCTCGTCTCTTTCGGCCTGAACTAAGGGGCATATAGCACTTATAAGCGGCTTAAGGAGTACATGATCACCTGTTTCGTAGTCATCTTGGGCTTTTGCGGAGGCGAATTGGCCAGTGAACAGTTTATGTAGTTCGGGAAACCCAAGTCGCCTTGCAATCATTTGACGAACGAGGAAAAGGAGTTTGACGTCTTCGCGTCCATCCCATCCCCAACTCTCAAGAGCTTTTTCAAAGCTTGCGGAGGCACGCCGAATCTGTTCTTCGGTGTAGCGTTTGCGTTTCCCCTCCGGCTCTTCAGCTTTTACTAAACACACATGAACGCTGCCTTCAATCTCAGCATTGTCTCCTGCGGCAAACTGTTTGACATCTTGACGAAACGCGTTCAATAAGTCGATCACTTTACGCGAGCATCGAAAATTCTCTTCTTTCGTGATCAGTGTGAAATCGGCTTGGCCAGCAAAGTCTCCCGCACGCTTATCATAAATCTGCTGCATCGGATCACCGAAATAGCCAACAATAGGCAATCCTTCGGTCCCACAAAGCTTGTTAAGTGCCTCTACGACGTTTTCAAAAGTATCTTGCGCCTCATCTACAAAGATATACGGGTACTTCTGTCCAATGATCCGGCGAAGAATTTCATTCTCTGAAATCAGGTAGGCGCCGATATCAATAACGTCATCATGATTTAGTTGGCCTTCGCAGTAGTTGCTGAAATTAGTGTCGTTATAATCAAATCTCACCACAGTATCCAAACTATCCAAATCGGCTTGCAAGGAAGCAATTTTCTCTCTGGCGGCAATCGCCTTTTTGCTTTGACCACCATTGTCATCATCTCGTTTCTTTTCGATATGCGCCGGAATGACATGTTCGCGGAGAGCTTCGCGGATATTGGGTGTAAACTTTTTGATTTGGCTCCATAAGAACTTGTGGAGCGTCCGGACGAGAAACAAATCATCCCAATCCACGCGTTGGGAAATAACTTCGACCGCTCGATTGGTATACGTAATACACAGAATATTTTGGTCGTTACGGCGAAGGCACGCCCCTTCTGTCTCTCTTAGGTACTGAAGCGCAGAGACCAAAGACATGGTCTTGCCGGAACCCGCTCCAGCAATCATCGAAAAACATTGTTTCGCTTCTAAACATCTCCTGATTTCAATATCTGCTTTAGTTTCACGTAACTTTTGCATATCAATATCCATCATACTGCCTCGCCTTCCGTTTTCGTGCTCATCTTTTTCTCCAGCCACCTTAAGCCCTCTGCAATGTACAGAGGCGTTTCCCAGTCAGCTTCAGATGAAGCGACATCAAGAGCAAACTCGGTCTTCTTGAATGACGAAGACTTCACCCTTTTAAAGACGGCTTCATATTCTTGTTCAAAGTCTTTTCCGCCGGGAATTGTTATTCCCACGATATTTTCATCCCGAAAGAGTTGCATATTATGATAAGTAAATGTTTCTTCAAACGTTCGCCCGCACATTCGTTGCTCAGGATCATGGCCCGCAACAGATGTTGGCTTCTGGAATGCAACGAAACATTTATCATCTGCCAAGATTTGCTTTTCAGGCTCCAGTACGGCCAAGTCACTTATTTTTGATTTATTCAGAAAGAATTTCAGTGATGCGTTTGAGGTAACCGCTCTTTCCTTGTCTGCCCTGCAAACTTTTCGTTCATCGTTCGGATCAACCGAATCCAAGTCTGTTATGACAAGGTATGAGATATCCAAGAACTCCAAGAGGCTTGCAAAGCGGTGTGCATAAGCGCCGCCCACTTCTAGTATCGTGAGATAATTTCGCTTCAGACTCGATGCCGATTTTTCAATCATCTTCGGCAGGAGGAGGTTCTCGACAGTCCCCTCGACCAACACAGCCGCATCTGCGAAGAACAGGTCACAATGGGTCAGCTTCAGATATCGCCTAAGAAAATCAAGCGTCTCTTTCTCGTCCTCAGTTTCTCTGGCAGCCGATGCCTTCTGTGGTTTGAAGTCCCGAAGACTCAGAACCTTTGATGCATTGAGAGTGGTAACCTTGCCTGGGTCTTCTCCCTCTAAAGAGCAACGTCGAAAATATCTCACCTTCTCGAACTCAACTGCATCTAAGATATGAGAGGAATGAGTAGTGATCCCAAGCTGAGGCACCATATGTTCTTCGTTTGCATCCTTAGAAGCTTTCTGGACAATTGACCAAATATTCGAAATAAACGTTTGTTGAACTTGTGCATGAAGGTGCACTTCCGGTTCTTCGATAAAAATGATTTGGCAAAGAGGGCGTTTCTCTTCCGTTCTCATCCATTGCAGGTGAAAATGACTGATTTGTATTGCCATGTAGATGAGATTCTTGAAGCCAAGGCCGTTATATGCTTCAGGTAGTTCGTGCCTGTGCGATGGATCAACGTAGAGAAGATCGGTATTGCCTTGCAGTGCAACCTCAGGGCTTAAAGTCGATACGATCCTCATCTGTCTGTCATTAACTGATGGGACCCCAAGGCTCTTAATGACCTCCATCAAGTCCTGGAAGTTCACTTTATAGTGTTTGTTGAGTGTTTCGTTGTTTTCGTCGATCACTTGGTTTGCTTCTTTCCTTACCTCTGCTTGTTCGAGGTTCTTCTTGTAGAACGCTGCAAATGCGGTGGATAGCCGATTGCTACGACCGATTTCATGGTCATCGAAATTTCTTTGTGCATCAACAAAGTCCACTCGAATCAAAGACTGTAGAACACGCCTCCCTTCCTCAGGATCACGAGGAAGTGCTATTGTGCCACCCTCGGTGTTTTCCAAGGCAAAATATCTAATGGCAAAGTGGCGACTCATATTTCCTTGAAGTGACAGGAAATGCGAAAGTCTCTTCTGTTGTCCGCCATTTTCCAAACGCGGAAAAGCGGATAGATACTCAGACTTCAGCTTTTCGCCATCCTTGACGCAGTATTCCAGGCGTATACCAACTTCTTCAACATTGGATAAGGCATTCGGTAAGAGTTCGCCTACCCGCCCATACTCAATGTCAGGATCTATCGAAAACCAAAGATCCATTTCAATGGATGGGAGACTGCCTACATCAACATCGTTTCCAACACCAAACGCGTCTATGTCAGCAATTCTAGAGACAGAAAAGTCATGGATGTTGAAATGTTGGCGTATGAGAAAAAGTTGAAAGGCTATAGTCGCCGAAGTTTTTCCGCTATTATTTGGTCCAACGAAAACGGTTTCTTCGTTTTCAAAACCAATCTCAACATCCTCCAGCCTACGTCTTGTTCGGGCGACTGCGGCTAACAACTAGGCCCTTCGGGGATACCGTCAGCGAGATGGCAGCACCCACCTGGAACGAACACCAATGGGCACCGGGTTCATAAAAGAGCCCACTAAGAGTGCGGATGGAAGTGAGACGAAAGGATGTTGGCTAAGGAAGACCAGAGAGAATGGTCGCCACGTCGACCCTTGACAATTTATGCCTTCTCATGGAAGTTGTTAGCTGGCTCTATTTACTTTGATGCATTAATTTAAGATTTGAAACTATACGGCCATTCATCTTGAAAATGGAACTCCCCTAATATTTATCGAGGTCTTATTCCAAAACCTCCGGAAATTGAGCTTGAAACCCTGACAGAGTTGTAGAAGCTCTCATTTCTTCCCCGTCCACCCAATAAAGAAATAGGACCATTCGATGATCCATAAATTGCCTGACCAAGTCCAACTCATCATAATCATCAGTAGGTGGAACTCTCCCCCCATCTACACGAGCAGTACAATCATCGATACTGCAACCTTCGAAGGGAAGAACTCTGATAATATCTTCAGCTAATATCAATTCCCACTCGCCAGAAGAATTCAATTCACTATCTGCGAAAATCATGACGAGTCCCAAGGACTCATCGGCCTTCTCCGGAACAATAAAGGCAAAGTATTCAACAGCTTCAGTGTCCTTAGAAAATGCTACAGCAATAGTGAGGTAATCAGGTTATTCTGAAGATCCATGTGCAATATCCAAGAACAGCAAGCATCCCTCTGGGAAGCATTCAATATCCCAAGTTTTCACAAATGGATCATCGATCAAAGGACTCTCTGTACTTTTAGGAACAAGTGTTTCAGTTGGCGGTGTTGTAAATGTTGGCTCTGGAGCTTTCGAAGGAATTTCGGTCGATGGACTGGTGGGTGAAGTTGTGTTCGTTGGGATAGGAATTGCGGTAGACGCTTCTTGAGAAGAATTGCAACCCCCTAAAATACCTGCAATTATTAACATATTGATGGGTATGGTGAACACTCTTTTCATTACACTATCCCAAAATATATTGAATGAAATTGATTTATATCCTCAGATTATCGATTTGCCAGGTAACTAGCTATTATCGTGCGCCCTATGCGACATCGACAGCAAGCATCTCGGATGCTGATTAGCCCGCTCCGTATTCGTTCTGCGGACTAGAAACGCCCCCGCAAACGAACTTCAATACGTTCGCTTAAGCCTTTAAGCAGCGGCAGCAGCGCTTCGCCAAATCCTTTAACGAGCACTTCGTCCGCCACGCCGTCCAAAACGAATTTTTGCTCATCGGCGTCAACATTCATCGCCGCGCGCGCAAAACGCCGCATCCCGGTGAAAGCGATCCGCTCCGGCGATCGTCGCGCGTCGTCAAACTTCGCCGGTTCGCCCTTCGTACCTCGCAGTTGGCCCACTTCCTCTGACGTTAACCCCTCGCGCACGGCTGATTCGATCGCAGATTTCCAACCCGCTTTTGGCAACGCCAGCACCTCTCGCAATACGCGCTCGGACAATTGATAGCGATCGGCCAGTTCCAACAATGGCGTGGATAACTGCAGCACAGAAAGCAGCTGCTGCATTCTGCGCGTGGAGTGTTGCATCAAGGGCTCAAGCTTGGCCCACATCCCGTGTGGCGCGCGCCGCGCCAGCGCCAATCGGAAGTATTCGAATTCGTCCTTTATTTGCGCATCCGGCTTCACGCCTATCTCCTCCAGCATCAAGGCCGCTATTTCGCATGCCTGACCAACTGCACTGGGCGTTTGAGAGTGTCGGTTTTCCAATACCTGCCTCTGCCGAGTAGGGGCCGCGACCACTTCCACGCGTAATTCAGGCTCCTCCTCCATCCCGTCGCGCACCGAGCGCAAACAGGCTGCCCAAAATCGTCGCTCCCCGGTCTCGATTTGAAAGACGAATTTTCCCTCTTCCGTGGGTCGCCATGCGCCGGTGATAGGATTAATTTGGCCTTGCTCCTTGAACGATCCGCCCATGTCCAGAAGCTCCGCAAGCCGCACCTCCCAACCGCGATCGCCCTCCGCCAGCTCGAGCCAGGCATGCGCTGCGGCGTAACAATCGATGGCGTTATCGAAAAATCGCCTGCGGATCTTCTCCGGGAGCAACCGCCTGGGCTGAAAACGATCGGGCATCATCTGACTGGGCACCAAACGCTCAATCCGCTCCACACCATCGAACACCACCGTGTCGAGGCGACCTTCCGGTGCTCCTATTACTACAGAGGTTAATTGCTCTTCGCCCGATTCCTCGAGCGGGTTGTAACGTTTGCGTTTGGCCATAAGGTTCCTCGCTGTCTACAAATACGAACCGCGGTTCGCAATTACCCTGACTGCGGTCTTGTGCGCCGCACTACTTCATTCACCAGCCTGGCATATTCCTGCGTAGCCCTCGAGCTCGACTCGAGACGCCCGTCCTGGCGTGAGCGCGGCGGCCGGTAGGTGAACACGTCCATATGCGCCGAATGGGCGTAGGTAAGGTCGGTCGTCTCATGGATCGGCTGCAGCGTTCTCTCAGGATAATGCTCCCGTAAATAGTCCACGATCTCCTGAACTTCGACGCGCTGCTGTACACAACGCGTAGGTAAATAACCCAAAATACGGAGGTCGTCCTTGGCTAAGTGCAGACGCACTTGCTCGATCGCATGCTGTAAATCCTTGAGCCCCGTAAGCCCCAGGTAGGATGGCTCGACGGGGATTAAGACATGGGTTGCTGCCACCAGTGCATTGATCATCAAATCATCCAGGGTTGGAGGCGTATCGATGATAATATAGGCATACGTATCTGCAATTGGTGCCAAAGCGCGCGCCAAACGCTGCTCGCGGGCGAGCAGGGATGGCAAACGCGCACGCGCAGCGACCATGGCCTGCGTATTTCCCGGAATATAGTCCAAGTTGGATTGATGAATGCCCTGGCGCAGCATACGCTGGATAGAAGGCGGAGGCGTCTCGACCAGCAGCGCAGCCAGCGATTCCTCTGGCGCCGCCAGATGACGGCCAAAACCCACCGCCATCAGACCATGCCCCTGTGGATCGGCGTCTACCAGCAGGATTTTGCCGGGATGTGTGCCTTCATGGCGCAGCTTAATCGCCAGCCCGGCGGCGAGATTAACTGCCGTTGTGGTCTTTCCGACACCCCCTTTTTGATTTGCGACAGCGATAACTATTGCCATTTTGGCCCTCGGCTATCCATTAATAATAGCATATTCCAAATATCCGCTACGCTTCGATTTAGCGTAATTTCCTTAAAGTTTTCAGGAATTAGGGTATTTTAGTTGATTCGGGCTTTCATTTGTGGGATAATACCCCCGCTTCGGGAGGAGAACACAGCTATGCTACGCGACGAGGAATGGCACCTCGTACATCTTGAGCGCCTGGGTTTGAAGGAAGATCCCTTTACGTTATCCGCCGATCCGCGCTATCTTTATCTTGGTCCTGAACACCTGGCCGTGTATCGTCAGGTGCAGGGCGTGATCGCCCGCCGCCGCGGGCTTGCGCTCATCACCGGGGACATGGGGATGGGCAAAAGCAGCCTGGCCCGACGTCTTTTTGATGTCTACGCCCCTGAGGAGACGGTTGCCATCCATTATATCCACACAGCCGCATTTAAGTCGGCAATGGACGCCGCGCGTCAAATATCGACCGCCATGGGGCTCGCAGCGCAGCGCAGCCTCCAGCGCCAGATGGAGGCGCTGGAGCAGGCGATGGCCGACTCCTACCGTGCGGGTAACAATGTGGTCCTGCTCCTCGACGACGCCCAATTGATGGTGCGCGAGGCGCTGGAGGTCATCCATCGCCTTTACAATTTCGATTATGACGCCAAAGTGATTCAAATTCTGGCCTTCGGGCAGCAAGAACTGTCTGACCTTTTTCAGTCCGACAAGGCGGTAAATGCGCGCGTTTTTGTACGTATGGTCCTCCCACCGCTTGCGCTTCCGAGCGCTTTGCAGATGATTCTCTTCCGTTTGCAGGTTGCCGGCCGCAGCGCGCCGCTGATCGCCGATGATGCCTTTGAACTGCTCTATGAAGAATCGCGCGGCGTGCCGCGTGAAATCGTGCGTCTCTGCGCTATCGCCACGGACTATCTCTTGCAAACGGATGAACACATCATCAGCGCTGAAATTGCATCCAAAGCGATGAATCACCCGTGAACCCTGAACCTTTATCTCTCACCAAATCGGCCTGGATTCAGCTTTACGAGGCCAGACGTCAAGCACCACCCACGCGCACACGTCCGCGCGGCAGACCACCGCGCGTGACGCCGCGCCGGTCAACCCTGGTCCATTTAACAGACGGCGAGCGCACGGAAATCGACATCTGGCAGGCTCGAATTTCCTTATTGCTGGGTCGCAAGGTATCACTCGGCGAGACAGTCGGTATCCTGGCGCGCGTCTGCAGCGCCCGGCTCCCTCTGGTAGAGCGCGGCGAAACCAGCACTACATTAGCAGAACTCGTGCGCTTGCTGGTGGGTGAATAGCACTTAATCAATATCATTTAATAATTTGATATTTGATATCAATATATCGAGTTCTTGCTCAGCACGCACCATAAGGTCGCCACAAAATTAGTGCGTTCATTCGAATGTCCCTTCGCTGGGAGGGGAAGTTTGCCCAACAACGATCCTATGCTTTCGGAAAATGCCCTGCGGCCCACACAGGAGCTAGAGCTTGCTCCAGAGGCCCAACGCGCCTACGACACCATCGTTCGTCCCAGCGCGATTCTGCCCGTCGCGCGCTATTTTATCGAACACTGGCTCCCGCTTCTAGGCAGCAGTCGCGCGTGGTTGACGATCGCCTTTCGCCAGGTGGCATTTGTTTCGAGCTCAGGAGTGCAGGAGGTTCCTGTGAAGACGACGCTGCGCAAGCTGGGACGGTGGGCGGGGCTCTCGCATGTGCGCGTACACCAGGTGCTCAAAAATCCGCAACACCTAAGCTGGTTTGTGCGCAATCCGGGTGGCGCTTTAACGCAGATGCGTTCACCGCGATCCAGCGCTCCCAGGTACCTGGTGCGTGCGGATATCCCACTTACACCCTCCGATCAAGCGCGCCTTGCACTGTGGTTGGAACAGCGTGCGCCTTCCGACGATAACGCGTGGGTATTGGCGCTCGAAGAGGCGACCGAAGCGCAGAAAATGACCCTGGCGCAGGACATTCCGCTGCCCAAAGTCTCACTCACCATCCAGCAAGTTGTGTACGCACAGCGCGCAGACGATACCCCCTTGCCCCCCAGCCTCGATGAAGCCTGCACCGAATTGCATTCACGCTGGGTACAGCCAGATCGGGTCACGCTGGTTACCCATTACTTCCTCATACGCTGGCTGCCCCAGCTTTCTCCAGGATTGGGCTGGCTGATCGTAAGTTTGCGCAGCCGGGTTTATCTTCAGGAGGATCTCAAAGTTGGCCAAGTATGGATCCGCGGTGGTTGGGCGAAGCTGGCGGCATCTCTAGGCATATCGCGCAAGAGCCTTTCACGCTGGATCGCCTCACAAAAAGCGGATCTTTTCTTTCAGCGCCGAGAGGATGTGCGTGATCCTGGCGATCGGCGCCACGTGCTGCTCTACGTGCGTCTCTCGGAGCCGATCCATCCCGACGATCAGGCCGAATATCTTTCACTCTTGGAGGGACAGGATTTAACAACCCCGCTGACGGTTGAGGGACAAAATTTAACGGCCGCACCCCTGCCTCGGGGACAAATTTTAACTAGTGGTGGAGAACCATCCACAGATCAGGGAAAGAATTTAACTTCCCCTGGACAAGAGTTACCACCCTCTCCTCAAAAATTAACAAGCCGCGGGACAGTGTTGAACAAGCACGAGACAAAACTGAACGTATTAAGTACTTTAAGTTCTTCTTTTCAAGAATCACTTCAAGTTAAAACACCGGACGTCGTTATCTCTGATACAAGCCCGTCGCCTACAATCACGCTGGATGAAGAATGGCAATTGGCACCTTTGCTGCAAAAAGCGGGCATGACGAAACGACTGCGCGAGGACATCCTTCAAGCCTCGTCACAGGCACAGCTATTTTTTATCGGTTGGTTGTACTACGCGCTCACCATATCGAGCATTCGCTATCCTGTACTCTTTGCAGGGAAGCGCTACCTCGAAGGTCCGCCGGTGGACGCGTTTTTGCAGCTCGCACAAGCCCCATTGGTGCACTGCATTGGCTGGCTGACGGGGCGCACGCTGGAAATCCCCGAGCACCTTGAAAAGCCGATCGTCAACCTACGCAAAGGACATGCTTACGAGAGGCTCCGCGAAGGTGGCGCGTTTTCGGAGCGTGTCTTGGGAGGGGATGAGCCTCTCGATCACCAGCAGGAAGCGCAAACTGAATCGCAAGCAACGGATGACGATCGTCTTTCAGTCGCCAAAGCCTGGCGCTTGACGCGCGGGCAACTGCAAAGTGAGTTGGAAAAGACGACCTACGACACCTGGGTGCGCGATATTGAACTTCTTGGATTTAGCGAACAGGTGCTGCTGCTAGGCACTGCCAATGTGTATGCGAGGGATTGGCTTTATGACCGTTTAAAAAGCAGCACCGAAAAGATTCTGGGGGGCATTATGGGAAAACAAATCCGAGTACGTTTCGTGGTAACAGACGATATTGAGAAGTAAAAAAAACAAGAAGGGACTGCCGGCCCCGATACCCCGTTTGCCATCCTTCGCTACAACAATCTCGAGCTACGAGTGTAGGCTGCCTTTCTTGCAGATAGAGACTAACCCGTAATAAACTCCCAGGGCAGAGCCAGCCGCTTAGCGCCTAAATCACGCACCGTTTCCCCTCTGTAAAACAGGATCCCCCCCAGTGTGTGAGGATATTGATCCAAGAAAAAGCCCAGATTACGGATGGCATGCGGAGTAGGTTCCTTTGCGAAGCTGACCTGCAGGGCGAGTATCTTTCCATCCTGCTCAAGAATGAAGTCAACTGCCTGATTGTTGCGCGTCTGCCAATGGGTTACACGAGCGCGAGGCTGGAGGAGATCGGCGAGTACACGCAGGTGATGCAGAACCAGATTTCTGAAAAAGAAGGCCAATTCGCGAGCACCCTCGAGCGCGGGACGGTCAGAATAACCTGCCAGGAATACGGGGAGCGCAGGATCATGCCAGAAAATTTTGGGTGAGCGAACAAGATTCTCGCCTTCGCGGGGAGCGCTGGAAGGCAGGAACTCCAGCAGCTTGGAACGCGCCAGCAAGTTTATATAACGATGGGCGGTAGGCTGGGGGAGATGCACATCGCGCGCCAGAGCCGATTGATTGAGCGCCCTTCCGGTACGCAAAGAGAGGGCCGCCATGAGGCGACGAAAGCCGGGAAGGTTGGCGATATGAGCAAGATGCCCCAAATCCCGTTCCAGATACTCGGAGATGTATAACTGCCACCAATTACGGTAGGCGGAGGGACGCTGCTCAAAAACCAGCGCAGGTAGCAGCCCATGCAGCAGATGCTCAAGAGGATCACGTACGAGTGCCGCTCGTTCGCCCACTTGTGGCCAGGCACCCTGCAGGAGATCGGTGAGCAGCGAGGGAGCGGCGGAATGGTTGATCTCGCCCAGCGCCAGAGGCCGCAGGGAGAAATGGGTTACTTTCTCGCGTAAATCAGGAGTGCTCATGAAGCTATCTAGATTCATGGAGCCTGCGAGCAGAAAGGTGGCCGGGCCTTCCACTGCGAACTTGACCAGCTCAGGTACTTTCTGTACCTCGTCGATCACGACATGATCGACTCCTGACCATAATGCTTGCGGACTCTCTTTCGCCAGGCGCAGGGTGTCGAAGTCGTCCAGCGTGATATAACGCCAATCACGGAACGGGGCGGTCATCACCAGCAAGGTGCTCTTGCCAACTTGCTTGGGGCCGGTGAGCAGAACGACAGAGCGACGCGTGACGGCCTCTCGCAGCGCAGCCGTTATCCAGCGCGGGAGATATTCTTTCGCTAGCGGCACTTCATCGGGCATATGTTCTACTCAACGCGGATATGAACGCGAATAAGTATTATTCAGGACAAGAATAAATTCTATTCACGAAAAAGAGTCTAGTCTTGAAGGAGGCAGTCGTCAAGCACACGTTTTTATCCTCCGGGAGGGTGGCAACCAACCGCTGCATCGATCTCCCCGCAAGGCACAGCAACAGGCACCTGTTATCGACAGGCCAGGCCATTCGAGGCATTGGCCAGTGACACAGTTCCGCTTGGCGCTAGAAACCAGACAGTCGCTGTGTTGACAACCTCAGTAGCATCGTTTATGCTTGCGCAACGATGAAACTAACAGTTGCTTCTCAGCCACGAGCTCGTCGACCATATCGGACCACTGGTCTGGATTTTGGGGTTGCCTGAGTAACAACTAGCATTCACACGCATTCCCCGCCAGACCGGCAACGAGGTCTGGTTTTTTCTTTTTAAGGAGTCGTTATGATTGAGGTCGGAGTAATGGGTGCGACCGGTTACACCGGAGCGGAGTTGATCCAGTTGATCGGCCGTCACACACAAGCCCATCTCAGATTCGCAACCTCTCGATCGCATGCGGGTCAAAATTTGGCGCATGTCTTCCCAGGAGCTCCGGACTTCCATCTGATCGATCCGCAGCGCGCTCCCCTAAGCGATGTGGATCTGGTGTTCCTCTGTCTCCCTCATGGAAAATCGGCCCAGGTGGCCGCCGAGGCCTTACAGGCTGGCACGCGCGTAATCGATCTGAGCGCCGACTTTCGCCTGGCAGACGCCGATGTTTACGAGCAATGGTATGGGCAGCGCCATGCGGCCCCCGAGCTCCTTGACCAGGCGGTTTATGGGCTGACCGAAACCGAACGGGAACATCTGATCGGCGCGCACCTGGTGGCCAACCCGGGTTGTTATCCGACCACGGTTCTGCTGGCATTGTATCCGTTGCTGCTCGAATCGGCGGTCGACGGGCAGGTGATTGTGGACGCCAAATCCGGCGTCTCAGGAGCGGGCCGGACGCCCAAACTCGCAACCCAATTCGTGGAGATGGCAGAAGATTTACGGCCGTACAGTATCGGTCGGGCGCACCGACACTTGCCGGAGATGGAGGCGATGCTTGCCCGTTGGAGCGACTCGCATCCCCGACTGATCTTCAGCCCTCACCTGGTGCCCATCACGCGTGGTTTGCTGTCCACGCTGTACATCCCTCTTCGTTCGGGATGGACTGAGTCGCAGCTGCACGATCTCTATCTGGAGACGTATGCGGGGGAGGCCTTCATCACGATCCTTCCCGTCGGCCAGGTAGCGACCATACGTCAGGTCAACTACAGCAATCGATGTGCAATAGGTCTTACGGAGGTCGAGGGAACGTTGGTCGTCACTGCCGCTATTGATAATCTACGAAAAGGTGCAGCCGGACAGGCTCTGCAGAATATGAACGTGGTCTTCGAATTGGAGGAGACCTCCGGCCTGCTCTAGGGCCGAGGGAAGATTTAAAGATGCGCGTGATCAAGGTCGGCGGAAAACAATTGGACGAGCCAGAATTTCAAGAGCAGTTGGCCGGCGTGGTTGCCGATCTATCCGCTCCGACGATCCTGGTCCATGGGGGCGGGCAGGCCGTGGACAAGATACAAATTCTGCTGGGGTCGGAGCCTGAAAGAGTGCAGGGGCTACGGCGCACCGGCCCGCGAGCCTTGCGCGCGGCGCTGATGGTGCTCTGCGGCCAACTGAGGGCACAACTTGTGGCGGCCTTGATGCGATCCGGGATCAGGGCGATCGGTTTGAGTGGTTTCGACGCCGGTTTGATACGCGTGCGCAAGCTGCAGCACCCAACGACAGACCTCGGATTCGTTGGCGAGGTCGTCAGCGTTGATACGGAATTATTGTACACACTGCTAGCTGCGGATCTTCTTCCCGTCGTCTCGCCGCTCTCGCTCGGACTGGATGGTCAAATCTACAACGTCAACGCCGACAGCGTAGCCGGTTCCATCGCGGGGGCGATGCATGCCGAAGAACTTTTTTTCATCTCGGATGTTTCCGGCATCCATCGTTCAGGACAGCTGGTAACGAAACTCGAAGTAAGTCAGACCGAGAACTTAATCGCCAAGAATGAGATCCGCGCGGGGATGGTACCCAAAGTGCGCGCCGGCTCGGAGGCGTTGCGCGGTGGAGTTCCTCAGGTGAGAATCGTCGACCTGTCCGGCCTCGCTTCAAACGGAGGCACGCTGCTTACCGCGCGTGGGCCGTAACCCATGGACACCCAACCGATCATCCAAGCCGAAGCCCGTTATTGGGCGCTTACGCACCAGCACCAGGCTGTAATCATCTTAAGCAGAGAGGGGAGCTACCGCTTCGAGGGCGAGGGCAGGCGTTACATCGACTTGGCTACGGTCGTCCCCGACGAGATCGAAGTCGGGATCGAAATACCAACCGCGATTTGGAACGCGCTGGGGCGAGCCAATGAAGATTAAAGTTCGCAGAGCAAGTCCGCAGGACGTGTCCGCGATCGCTGCGCTGGTTGCGAGTTATGCCAAGAGCGGCGATCTGCTACCGCGCTCGAGGCAGGAGATCGCTTCAAGCTTGGTTAGCTGGGTGGTAGCCGTGCGCGGTGAAGCCGTGCAGGCCTGCGGCTCGTTGGTCCACTACACACCCATGTTAAGTGAAATCCGTTCACTGGCCGTGGCAGAGGATGCCAAACGTAATGGCCTGGGAATGGTGGTCGGACAGGCGCTCATCGAAGAAGCGCGCGGCCGCGGCGTGCATACACTTTTCGCCCTGACGCGCACCACGGGCTTCTTCCAGAAGCTTGGTTTCGAGATCAGCCTCGAACAGCGGTTTCCTGAAAAAGTGTGGCGCGACTGCAGGCTGTGCCCCATTCAGGATCGCTGCGACGAGGTAGCCGTTGTTATGAATCTGAACCAGCCTGTAATTCATTAAACGAGGAGGTTGTTGTGGCGGGATCGAAAATCCAAAAAGTCGTACTGGCATACTCGGGAGGGCTTGATACTTCTGTCATCGTTCCCTGGTTGCGCGAGAACTACGGTTGCGAGGTGATCTGCTTCACCGCGGATATCGGGCAAGGTGATGAATTAACCGGGCTGGAGGAGAAGGCTGTGTCAAGCGGCGCCAGCAAGCTGATTCAGGTTGATCTGCGGGAGGAGTTTGTGCGTGATTTTCTCTTTCCGATGCTGCAATCAGGCGCCGTTTACGAGCGTAAGTATTTGCTCGGTACCGCCATCGCGCGGCCGCTGATTGCCAAGTGGCAGGCGGCAATAGCGCAGCAGGAGGGCGCCGACGCAGTCGCTCACGGCTGCACAGGGAAGGGCAATGATCAGGTTCGATTCGAGTTGACCTATAAGGCGCTGGCCCCGACCCTCAAGGTGATCGCACCCTGGAGGGAGTGGAAACTCCGTTCCCGAGAGGATGCGCTGGAGTATGCCGCCGCGAATGGTATTTCCGTCTCAGCAACCACACGTTCCATTTACAGTCGCGACCGAAACCTGTGGCACATATCGCATGAGGGAGGCCCGCTCGAAGATCCGGCGCAAGCGCCGCAGGAAGAGCTTTTCCAATGGACCGCCTCGCCCGAAAGTGCGCCAGATCAGGCTGAGCTGGTCGAGATCGGTTTCGAACAGGGAGTGCCGGTTTCGGTGAATGGGGAGAGACTCGGGCCAGCTGCTCTGCTCGAGAGCGTCAATGTTTCCGGTGCCCGTCACGCGATCGGCCGCGTAGATATGGTCGAAAATCGGCTGGTAGGGTTGAAGTCGCGCGGAGTCTACGAAACCCCCGGTGGCACTATCCTTGCGGCCGCTCACCGTGATCTTGAGTCGATCTGCCTCGACCGAGATACATTGCACTTCAAGGAACAAATCGCGCTGCGTTATGCTGAGTTAATCTACTATGGGAAATGGTTTACTCCATTAAGGGAGGCGCTGGGGATCTTCATAGCAGAGACGCAGGCGACGATGACGGGTTGGGTGCGGGTGCGGCTTTACAAGGGCAGCGCGACGACCATAGCCCGCCACAGCCCATACAGCCTCTATCGAGAAGATTTGGCCACTTTTGGTGCCGACGATGTCTTCGATCAATCCGATGCGAAGGGCTTTATCGACCTCTTCGGACTGCAGATGAAGGTGAAGGCGCTGATGGGGGAGATCCCTTCCTCGTCACTCGAAACCCCAATCCAGAGGGATTGAGGTGGCTGCGGACAAGCAGTTTCTCAATCTCGATTAAGCAGGCTGTGGGTCTCTGTTGGTTTCAGCCGGTACCGCTGCCGGTTGAAAAACTCCCGAAGCCATGCCGGTGCTCACGACGCTGGAGATCAGCGCGCGGTTTGATTTAGAATAGGGCAGGGTGCTCGCCACCATCGCGGACGGCAATTTGAAGTGCGGAAACGGTTCGATTTATTGCGGACGGGAGAGCCTAGCGGAGGGAAAGCAGCCTAATGCTGTGGGGAAGTAGGATGGGCAAAGATCAGGATCCGGCTTTCGCTCACTTAAACGCAAGCTTTTCGTTCGATCGCCGCCTCTATAGGGAGGACATCGACGCCAGCCAGGCGTGGGCACGCGCTCTCGACCGCGCACAGGTGTTGACCGAATCCGAAGCCGAAACCATCATCGTGGGATTAGACGAAATTCGCCCCACACTCGCGGACCCCGCATTTGAACCACTCGAGACAGATGAAGACATCCACACCGCCGTTGAGCGACTATTGACGGAGCGCATCGGGTCGTTGGCGGGGAAGCTGCATACCGGCCGTAGCCGGAACGATCAGGTGGCGACTGATTTTCGTTTATGGGTGATGCGTGCTTGTGACCGGATGGGGGATGCGGTTCAAAATCTGGCATTAAGCGTAATGCAAAGCGCGCAGGCCGGCGTCAATCTTCCGATGCCGGGATACACACATACACGGCCGGCCCAGCCGGTCACCTGGGGCCACTGGATGCTTTCCGCGTTCTGGCCGCTTATTCGCGGTAGAGAACGTTTCGCCCGGGCGCGCGCCTCCGCAGCCGTGCTTCCGCTAGGCGCCGCAGCCCTCGCTGGAACAACGTATCCGATTGACCGAAAGGCAATTGCGAACGATTTGGGCTTCGATTCGGTTAGCCCTAACAGTATCGACGCCGTTTCCGACCGCGATTTTGCAGTGGAGTTTCTGTTTGCGGCGGCAATGCTGGGGGTCAGCCTCAGCCGTGTGGCGGAAGGACTGATCCTGTTCAGTGGCCCTGAATATGGCTTCGTCGAACTCGACGAGGCCTACACTTCCGGGTCGAGCTTGATGCCCCAGAAGAGAAACCCCGACGCACTGGAGCTGACGCGCGGCAAAGCCGGGCGCCTGGTCGGCCATCTGACCGGATTGTTGATGACCCTCAAAGGCCTACCCTCTGCCTACGACAAAGACCTGCAAGAAGACAAACAGCCGGTTTTTGACGCGCATGACACCCTGCTCGAAGTTTTGCCGGTATTAGGCGGCCTGATCACGACGCTGGAGCTGCGTCCCGAACGGATGGCGGCCGCCATCTCGCCCGATATGTTGTCGACCGATCTGGCTGACTACCTGGTGGGTAAAGGTCTGCCGTTTCGAGAGGCCCATAACGTCGCCGGCAGAGTCGTGAGAGTGGCGGAAGAGAAACAAGTCGCACTGGATCAGCTTCCGCTGAAGGAGCTGCAGGAAATCGATGATCGCTTTCAGCGCGATGTGGCCGAGATCTTCAATCTGGAAGCAGCGCTTGCGCGGCGCAATGTTCTCGGAGGCACGGCGCCCAGCGCCGTCAAGACCCAGCTGGATGCCGCCAAGGAGATGCTGAACACGGGGTAGCGCGGGATCGGGCGAGAATTGCGGAGATCCGATCCGCTAGCACCTGGCGGAGCGGCATGGTACTCCCTTAAAACTCGAAAAAAATAACAGGTTCAATTCACCATCAGAATTATCATTGGCTCACCATCGCACGGTCCCCTTACTCGAGCTCCAGGATTATGCACCTGACTACCTTCACCAGGGCTGAGGCGCTCCCAACCCCAGAGATCAAGAAATCCTTGTTGTGTCCATCGGCGAGAATGATGGATAATAGAGCAGGGCACGTGTGATCATAATGAGCCTGGGAGATTGAGGAGAATTCAGTGGACAACAATTATGGGGCCACCATGGCTGCGGCGGCGGCTGAGGCTGCAATACGTGCGATGCATAAGGAGGAAGAGATGACTCATTACGGTGATGAAGCGCTCTCCGGGGAGTAGGAATTTAAAATTGTTCGCGCCAATGTGGGAAAGTTTCGCAAGCGTGAGGAATTTGAGAACTTGCTGGCTGAGGAGGCGGAGTTTGGCTGGGTGCTGCTCGAGAAACTGGATAACAGCCGTGTCCGCTTCAAGCGCCACATCAAAGAACGTTCGCGTGACCGCATGGCGCAGTCAGAGCGCGATCCGTACCGTTCTATTTACGGCTGGGGTCAGGGCAGACAAGCACTACAGATTTTTGCCATCCTTACCGCTACGCTACCAATCATCGGATTCGTTTTCATGATCGTTAGATGATTATGAGCCCAATGGCGGAGATTGATGGCCAATGACTGCCGCGCTCCCCGATCATCATTGGAGCGCCATTGCCAAACTGGTGTGGAAACCTGTGCGACCCTAAACCAAATGCCACTATCTTCTAGGGCCGCATATTTTCGCCATCCAAAACAGTTTTCAATTGGACCCCGTAGCGAATTCGTAATGCTTGCCGACTAACATGGACCAGTAGCCACCTCAGGCTGACAACGACCACACTCCATTGTTAACGAATGGGTCCGCCTGGGTGGTAAGTAAGAGTTCGTTCGGCAACCGCCATGTTATCGTAGCCATACGAGATTACCCAAAGGGTCTCTGTATGCAGGTTCTTTCCATGCCAGCACCAATCATTCAACTGTTGGAGCGTGTTCCGGTCCTTGGAGGACATGTACGTCGATTCCGTCAGGGTTTGCCGCCGCGCTGGCTATTTAAGCGCTCCATCGTGGAGTGGACAGGGCAAGATCGCGCACTACTGCGCCAATTGCCGATTTCATACCGTGTGTTTGGCGCGTATTGTGGGCTCTATTTTCGAGTGTTTCCTTCAGCGGCCCAACTGCTTGGCGGGAGGTATGTCCTGCGGGTCATTACCATGCTGCAGCGCGGGGATGGTTATGCAACCATCATGATTGGCAAATATACCGTATGCCTGGATCTCACGGACCCTCGTTTTCTGCTGGTGGTAAATGAGCTAAGGCGCCAAACGGACACAAATCTCTTAGCTCAGATTTTGAAGAGCGGCGATACATTTATTGATGTGGGCGCAAATCAGGGAGCGTATTCGATCGTTGCAGGCGCCCTGGTTGGCAGCAGCGGCCAGGTGGTTGCGATCGAACCACAGCCACGCCTGGCGAAGGCAATCGGGCGCTCCTTCGCGGCATCGCCAGCATCTCGATCCACGGTCCACCAGGTTGCGGTCGGCAAAACCAATGGCGATATCGCACTGATCGTCCCGCTGGCCTATTCCGGTTCCGCAGGCCTGTACCGAGATTTTTCAGCAGGCGACGGGTATCGAGAAATCGTCGTGCCACTTAGACGATTGGATGATCTCCTTCACTGGAAGAATCTTTCGGGAGACATATTTGTAAAATTGGATATTGAGGGAGCGGAAGCAGACTTTCTCGAGGGTGCTGCCGAGATGCTTGGCGCTTTGCAACCAACCCTGTTGATGGAAATTAATCCACGTGCCTTGCAGGCTGCGAACACGAAAATTGAGCAACTTAAGAATCAATTGCAAACGTTAGGCTATACGTCCTATTTCGAGCTGCATGATCTTTCCAATGCGCGCCCCATAGAAAATCTCGATCTTTCGCATCGCAACATACTGCTGCGAGGGAAAAATCAGCGAGGTCGATAGTCAAGTCGCGATCCCAAAAGTTCGTTTTTGATCCGGGCTGTAATCGAGGGGAAGTGGGCAGATGACTGACAAAAACAATGCAGTAGCGCTAGCAAGCGCGCGGCCAAAGCTGCTGTTGCGTTAGCCTGCGGATCCAATTCCGGGGAAAAAAGTGCAAATCGGCGATCTTGTGGGAAATCACGCTGTGCGCTCTGTCACTGCTTTGATGAACAGAATGGGGGAAGAATAGAAATATCGACCAAGTTCAATTGTATGGAGGCGCATTGTGAGACCTGAGCGTGCCAAAGGGCGAGCGGCTATTTTGGATTTCTTGGGATTGAAAAGGAATATTGTCGTCCTGCTCGGTATGGTCATCTTGGTGGGGCTTGGCGAAAAAATGGCCGAGCGCTTTCTGCCGCTCTACCTTTTTGCGTTGGGAGGAGGAGCGCTTTCGGTCGGTTTACTGAACGGCATGGACAACTTGCTCAGCGCCCTCTATGCCTATCCCGGTGGTTACGCCAGCGACAGGCTTGGGTACAAGCGCGCCCTGATCCTCTTTAATCTACTCGCCATGCTGGGCTATATCATCGTCATCGTGTTTCCGGTATGGCAGGCTGTGATTCTGGGATCGGTATTTTTCCTCTCCTGGTCGGCTATCTCGCTGCCAGCGACGATGGAGATGGTCGCCGAGGTGTTGCCGAAGAACAAGCGCACGATGGGGGTCTCCATGCACTCACTCGTGCGTCGGATCCCGATGGCCTTGGGCCCGCTGCTGGGCGGGATCATGATCGGCTTATTTGGCGAGAGCCTCGGCGTACGCGCTGCCTTTGTCGTCGCCCTGATCCTGGGTGCGCTGTCGCTTATACTCCAGCAGGTGATGATTGAGGATGACGCTCACAGGGAGAAGAAAGCCGTGGGCAATCCTCTGCAAGCATTAAGGCTGATGACCCCTGCGCTGCGCAATCTCTTAATATCCGATATCCTGATTCGATTCTGTGAACAAATCCCCTATGCCTTTGTGGTGATCTGGGCGGTGAGGATCCACGGCATTACACCCCTGCAATTTGGCATCTTGACGGCCATCGAAATGGTCACCGCCATTCTGGTCTACATTCCCGTAGCCTACCTGGCCGACCGAAGCACGAAGAAGCCCTTCGTGGTGGTGACCTTTGGCTTTTTCACCCTTTTTCCGCTGGTGCTGCTTTTTTCTTTCTCGTTTGAGATGATGGTCATCGCTTTTATCATTCGCGGGTTGAAGGAATTTGGCGAACCCACGCGCAAGGCGCTGATTATGGATCTGGCTCCCGAAGGTAGAAAAGCGACTACCTTCGGGATGTATTATTTGCTCAGAGATGCGGTTGTTTCGATCGCCGCGTTGGGAGGCGCATTCCTGTGGGATGCCTCCGCAGCTGCCGCCCTGGTCGAATTCCTGGGTGTTGGGCGTGGCCTGCTGCCCATCATCGAAACGCTGGCCTCGCCGACGACAAACCTGCTTACGGCGGTCGGTTTTGGATTTCTGGGAATGATTTTCTTCGCCCTATTTGGCAGGGACTTGGATTCAAACGAGGGCCTTCCTTCGAAGCCAGAAAGCGGAGCGGCTTAGTGCAGGTTAGACTACTGCAAAGATTACGATCCGAAACTTGAGGAGCCTTATGCAGCAAATTCAACGATTCCCCTTCAGCAGTATCCTGGGGTGGTCCCTATCGAGATACAGCTTGTTCTCGATATGCAAACGCCGCTACTACTATCATTACTACGCCAAGTTTGATCCGGAATTTCCGCGGCCCAAGATTGATTTTCTTAAAGCGCTGACATCCGTTCCGCTAGAAGTCGGCGTGATCGTGCATCGCGTGATCCGCGCATTGCTTCTGCGATTGCAAAGCACCCGCAGGCCGATCGACGAAGACAGATTTTTCAACTTCGCACGTAGTGCTGTAGAGCAGAGCATAAGTGACAAACTGTTTTCTGAGGTGCACTACGAAGTGCTGGATCAGATCGGGCAGGATAAACTATTTCCTAAAGTCGAGCTCTCTTTGGAAAATTTGCTGCGCAGCGAACGTTATCCATGGTTGATCGATGAGGTGATCTCAACCAGCGATGCGTGGATCATCGATCCGCCAGGTTATGGGGAAACGAGGATCAACAATCTCAAAGCTTATGTGAAAGTGGACTTTCTTTTCCCATTCGAAGACCTGATTTACATCATGGATTGGAAGACGGGAAAACGCGATTTGGAAAAGCACCGCAAGCAACTGGTGGGTTATGCGACATGGGCCGCGACCCAGTTTGATGTCAATCCCGAGCGAATTCGTCCTGTAATCGCTTATCTGCAGCCGAAGTATGAGGAAATCGATCAGGAACTGAACGAATTTGATCTTGAAGGGTTTGCGGGTGATGTGAAACACGAGACCAATACCATGTACGCCTATTGCAGCAATGTGCAGAAAAACACCCCGCTGGATAAATCGGAATTTCCCCTGATCGAGGATCAAAGGATCTGCAGCCACTGCAATTACAGGGGCCTCTGCTATCCCAACCTGTACCCCATGGATGATAAGGTGCACTCGTAAGGGCGTGTTGAACACGAGTTGTTGTTTAATTAGGTTTCACGCGCTTACGGAAAAGGGTATATTTTTATTCCAAAATAAGTGGTTCCTCTGGAGTCCGAAAGCTCTGCTTTCGGATTCAGGCGGAGCCTGAAGGGCAGGTTTTGGATTGAAATCGCGGATGTTCAGGGGCTGTGGCTCTTGCCTGTGCTCTGCATAGGTCCCAATAGCAGAGCTATCGGACTCCAGAATGAGTGCCTCTTGTAGGGGCGTCTGGCCAGACGCCCTTACAATCTGTCGCGAGGGATTGCCGAATGCGAGAGACGGGATTAGAAAATGCAAAAAGGCGGGGAAACACCGCGCCTACGCTCTTGCGGCAAGACCCCGCCCTCTTAATTGCCAGCTAAAGCAACATTTACACTTCTTCAGATTCAGCAACAACCGGTTGCTTGCCGCGCGTCTGCAAACGGTCAAGCAAACTGTACATCACCGGCACGATTAAAAGCGTGAGCATCGTTGAGGTCAACAAGCCACCGATGACAACCGTCGCCAGCTCGGTGGCAATAATCGCACCCTCGGTAAGTCCAAGTGCCAAGGGAACCAACGCCAGGATGGCTGCAATCGCCGTCATCAGGATCGGGCGCAGCCGCGTGCGACCACCTTCAATCAAGGCGTCGTAGGCGTTCATGCCGCGTTTTTTGCGATTTGCTTGCACGCGATCGATTAAGAGGATCGCGTTGGTGACTACAATGCCGACGAGCATCATCATTCCTATCAAGACGGGAAGCCCCAACACTCGATTGGTAAGCCAGAGTGCAATGGAAGCGCCGATGATCGCCATCGGAAGGCTGAAGAGGATCGTGAAGGGGTGCACAAAGGAGCGGAAGGTAACCACCATCACCAGGTAGACGATCAAGATGGACGACATCACACCACGAATCGCGCGCATGAAGCCATCGGTCTGCTGCTGTGTTTCGAAGCCCTCACTCACTCTGATACCAGCAGGGACAAGCGCTTCGAGCGCTTCCTTGGCGATCGCCGACACGCCAAGCGCATCCTGGGTTTCCAGCGCGCCAGTGAAGCGCACGGCCGGTACACTGTCAACCCTCAGGAAGACGTCGCTATCGGACAAGTTGCTCGAGATGTTTGTCAGACCTTCGATTCCCTCCAGGGCCGCAATCGCCTCATCATTGATCGCCTCCAGCGTGGAGGGATCCCCCGACAACACCAGGCCGAAACCCCCGAATGCGCCGCTGGAAAGCGTCCCACTCGAGACAATTACACTGTCCTCTCCGAAGGTAGCGATGGCCAGTTCGCGGATCTCGGCGGTGATCCGATCCACATCATCGACATCTTTGAGATTGATCTGGATGGAAGCAGCGGTTTGATCGATGCCTCCGCCGAAAAAAGCCGCCTCCAGGCCGCCGCCAGAGCCAACCTCGGTAACGATTGTTCCCAATCCCTGCACGGCGCCGAGTTTCTTTTCGAATTCCAAGGCCAAGGCATCGGTATCAGCCATGGTGTTTTCATTCGAAAGATCTACAGCAACCGTGATTTGCGGCTCCCCGAAATCAGGCAGGAATGCCCGCGGGCGCTGGGAAAGGAGAAAGAGGCTTCCGATAAGAAACACACCTGCGATCGCCAAGGTCAGCGCACGATTGCGCAGCGCCCATTTCAGAACAGGTGTATAGGAGCGCTGAATCGCTGTCTCGCGCTCGTCGGGAAGTTGATCTTTACGAATGAAGAGGAATGCCAAGACGGGGATAATCGTGATTGCCACCAGGAAGCTCGACGCAAGCGCGTAGGTTACGCTGACTCCGAAGGGAAGGAAGAATTCACCGATCAACCCACCTAACAATCCAATGGGGAGAAAAACCACAATCGTAGTCACGGTCGAGGCAAATATAGCGATTGCAACATCACGCGTGCCCAAGAGCACCGATTGTTCCATATCCTCACCGCGCTGAATATTGCGGTATATGTTCTCGAGGACGACGATCGAGTCGTCGATCACACGCCCAATCGCTACCGTCATGCCGGAAAGCGTCATGATGTTTAGAGTCAGATCAGCCGGGAACAGGCGGCTGACCAGCGCGACGATGGTGCCGATGAGCGGCACACCAGCGGTAGAGCTCGATAGGGGATCGAGGATGAGATTAGCAAGCGGCGGCAGCCAGCGGAATAGGGCGAAGGCCATAAAGACGGAAAGTGGGATGCTGACCGCAGTAACGATCGTACTGCGCCAGGAAAGTTTGTACCGTCCGCCGATGGTTCCGCTGAGAAAGACCAAAATCACAATCACGGCGAAGATGGCACCCAGCCCACCTTCACGCGCGACGCCGCTGATGGATTCCTCGATGAAGGAGGCTTGTTCAAACGCCGTTTCAAAGCGCAAGCCCGGATTTTCCGCGACCAACTCGTCGAGCCTGGCGAATAGCGTGTGCGATACCGATACCGTGTTGGCATCATTATCCTTAAACACGACCATCGAGAGACTGGGGATGCCATCGAGACGATTGATCGTCTCTTCAGGGATGAAAGCAGTCAAGGTACCCGATGCGATTCCTTCAAGTTCAGTTCGCAGCCCGGCGTCCAGGCTGGCGAGGAAATCAGCTGGCAAGGAGGATAAAACCTCCCCAGAAAAGAGACGCAAAGTGGCTGGGCTCAGGTTCTCCAGAAATCCTTCTTCGTTATCAGTTAACCAGGCGAGAACGTCCGGTGTGAGGTCTGCCATGAGCTGCGCATCCTGGGGCTGGCCGCGCTGGACCAAAAGATTGAGCAAACCACCGGCACTTGATGCAAAACCACTGGTCATCAGATCGGCGGCCGTCTCAAACGTGGGTTGAGGCAAACCCGCCTCAGCTCCCTCCTGAGGCTGTGTCCAGGACCCGCTGAGCGCGGGAGCCCCGGAAGCCAACTCTCCGGCCTCTTCTTCCGCTTGTGCGGCGAGAGTTCCTAGACCTCCCGCAGGCTCTGCCAGTTGCTGAAGTTCGGCGCGCAGATCAGCATCTAGCGTTTCGATGAAATTAGCGGGCAGCCAGCCAAGGACTTCCGGCGAGAAACGCCGCAGGTTGTCGGCGCTAAGATCGTCCAGAAACTGAGGGACGAAGCTGGCGATTCCCTGCAGGATTTCTGGGGTGACATCCTCCGGGAACTGCAGGGGAATTCCTTGGACTTGACCGGCAGATTGCCAGCCAGGAGGAAGCTCGCCAGTATCTTCTGCTGCAGGCATTGCTGCCAGACGCTGCCCGAGTTGAGCCTGCAACTCTCCATCGAGTGTCTCAAAATACTCAGCCGGCAACCCGGCCAACGCCTCGAGCGGCATGGCGAGAAGCATTTCGGGAGTCAGATCATCCAAAAGCTGTGGGGCGAATGTAGCGATGGTCGCCACCATTGCCTGGGTGAGATCGGCCGTTGTTTCGAGCGTATTGTTTTGAGCAGCGCCAGCCTCGATCCACGAATCGGGCAGCGGGACAGGCTTGTTTGCCAGGCGTTCTGCGATCTGCGCCTGGACATCGGCATCCAGCGTTTGCAAGTAATCATCAGGGATCACGGCCAGCGCGTCGAGCGGCATAGCGAACAAGATTTCGGGAGTAAGATCTTCCGCGTACCGCGGCGCGAAGGCAATCGCAGCTTCAACCATCTCCGGAGTCAGGTCCGCTGCAAATGCAATTGTGACGTTCTGGGCTGCGGCAGCCTGAATCCAGGAATCGGGCAGAGCGACGCCCTCCACAGGGGCTTCGGTTGGCATAAGCGGCGGTTCGGCGGTTGGCTGCGGGGCTGCAACCGCTACTTGACTGGAAGGGGGAAGCTCCTGCCCCCCACCGATCTGCACGCTGGCAACATCTTCCAAACCTTCGATCGCGGGAAGGATGTTTTCCTCGACAAGCTCCTTTAGTTCCATCAACGAGAGATCAGTTGAAGAGACGCTCAGCGCGGCAATCGGCAAATCTGAAAAGCTAAATGTGAGCATTTCAGGTGTTTCCATCCCCTCCGGGAAGGATAACGAGTTGAGTACATCATTGATTTCTTCGCGTACGGCTTCAAGGTCGATCCCAAATTCATTGCGCGCAATGAGCACGGAAACCCCGCTGGATGTTGTCGTTTCAATATTGACCACGCCTTCGATTTGGCCGATGGCCTCTTCAAGGGGAATGGTGACCTGTTCCAGCATGTCCTCGGAATCCATGCCCTGGTTGAGCGCAAATATGATGGTTTGTGGAAATTCAATACTGGGAATCAGTTCCTGCTTGAGCTGCGTGACGGCAAAAACGCCGGCCACGAGTGCGGCTGCGGAAAGTAGGATTGTGACCCACTTAAAACGCAGTGAGGCACGCGTAATTCGATCGAAAAATGATTCAAGCACGTTCTATGTACTCCCTTCTATCCTCTTCTTTTGTAACCGGCGAAGACAATGTGAGGCACGGGCGCCTCGCCTTCCGGTTATTTCTCCATGGTTGGAGATTATTAATTAATTTAAGCGGCATTGAACTTCTCAAGCGTATGCACAAGACTCCTTGCCAAGCGCCGTCGCTCATCCCTACTCATGTTTGTTATGTAGGTTTGATAACGCTGGAGATGGTCTGCTAGCTCATCCGTATCCACGGCACCTTCATTCATTAATATGCCCATGGCGAACCCGCCGATCATGCCCAGATTTGATCTCCTGGCACAGTTTTCGGAAGCCAACAGCCTTGACAAAAACGCAAGGAACGCTCTCTTGCCTGCTTTGTGTTGAATGCGCCAAACAAAGGTGGCGATTAGCTTGGTGCAAAAGCGAATCGAGCCTTTATGATCGGAGGCCAAGTGTGTAAGGATTTCTTGAGTGAGTTCAGGTTCTTCAAGATCGCCGAGGCGGATTTTCTCAAAGATTCGAGTCTTCAATTCGGGTGAATCAGGCTCAAGTTCATCGCCAAGGAGATCGGCCATCAATTGATGCGCCCGCGGGGAAGGAGCGAAGACAATTTTCGACCGACCGGGGCCACTCTTGTCATCCGCCAATTCATACTGCGAGACGACGAGACCCTTTTCCTCGAGCAGCCGAAGCATGTCATAGGCGGTGATATCGCTAACACCCAATCGCTCGGCAACCGCAGAATAATGAATGGGACTCTGAAAATCCTGGTAAAGCTCGATTAGTTTGCCGATGAAGGCTTCCTGGCGGTGGGTAAGTTTCATAAAATCCCAAAAAAACAAAAGAATTCGCAAAATCTTACCATCTCTAATGCCATTGGCAAGGGCCAAGGGAAAACACCGGAGTGCGGTAGCTTGGAGTGGGGATGAAAAGGTAAGCGTGAGAAAAAAGATTCAGCACCTCTCCCCTTGAAAAGAGGAGAGGTGCTGAATATCGAGCAGTGGGAACGTTTAGCGTGTCAGTTCAAGCCACCAACTGCCCGTATACGCCCTGAGCGAGCGCAGGAGTTCCATCGCACCCTTCCAGGTTATACTTGTGTTCTGCTCGAAGCGATGCCAGAAGGCATCCCACCAGCCGGCAGGCTCGAGTTTGGAGCCAGCGTATTCGGTTGGCCTATCGGATTCGCCGCCCACGACAAGGCTGCCAACGTAATCCGCATCATCGTACACACGTTGGATCTGGGAGGCGATTTCCTCCATATCGGCCGCGGTGACGATGCCATTGCTGGTCGCTTTATAGAATTGAACCGTAACCCGGATGGGAAAGCGCTCATCGCGCTCGATCCGCAAGCCATCGATTTCGGTGAAAGGGCCCTCCACCGGACCGTGCCCAATGACCGCGGCTTCAACATCAGCTGCTGCCATCTCTGCGTTCGCCATAGTCGCCTCAGCGGCTCCGAAGGCGTAATCTTCTTCGAAGGGATGCTTCTGCAAGAGGGGAACCTGGATGAGCAGCACAATGTTCAGTCCGCTCTCGCCAACTGCGCCGGGGCTTTCGTCAAAATAAGGTCTGTCCACGATCATAAAATCGCTGATCCTCTCGCCGGTAAAACTGGCGCGTTCGCCGTTTTGGTTGAAGAACAAGCGCTGCCCCCAGGAGAATCCGTTCTCGAAGCCATCGCGTACATTGTCGATGATCGTGGCGCTGGTCCCTTCGCGGCTGGCGACAATCGTCAGCACCGCAGGATCGCCTTGATAGGATTGGTAGTTGAAGATTACGGGATTGAAGGTGGCTTTTGCTTGCTTTGGTACAGGAAGAAACGCAGCTTGTGCGCTGACGAGAACATGTGAGTCCCGAGGAGCAAGCAGCGAGTTCTCACGCCCATCCCAGGAGTCGGGATCGGTCAAAAAACGTCGAAAGTTGCGCAGATAATTGGTAAGACTGATGCTCTCAAGTCCGCTGCCACTCTCGTTCCCGACGAGCAGATAAAATTCATCGGGGGAGATATCCGCTGTGAGATCGACGAAATTAGGGAAGCGGATCACCGGCATCAAGGTAAGTTCGTATTGACCGCTGTCGGGATTGCGATGCTGCACCTGGATGGTGACATCAGAGATGTTCGGGCCAACAGCCGAGTCATAATAGCGGCCGGTATCCTCCCAGGTCACATTTAGGATTTCTAACCCGTGAAGCGCGGCCAATTGCTGCGCGTTGCTATCCCAGACCATCCCGGCGGTATTCTGGATCGCCTGCACGTAATCAGGATCGGGTTCATCGATCTCATCGCGCCCGATCGGTGGGGTAGACGGATCATCGCTTAGCGTTGCGGGAGAAAACGCGGAGGCAAAGGTTGGCGCGGCCGGAAAGAGGCTGGTAAGGGCGAGAACGCCGGTTGCTATGATTCGAAATACCATATTCTTAAGCTTGGTTGACATGATCGTCTCCTTCGCAAAGAGAGCTGGTCTATGCAAAGGAGACGTTGTTGGCGTGAAAATGGTTCCATGCGAGGGTCGTGAAAAGAGCTACGGGGTTCTTCCAAGGAAAAAGCCAATATGGGGGCTGCCGCCCCCCAAACCCCGGCTTGCCATTCATCCCCAAAGCAAGCTCCGAGCTACGGTGTATTCTGGCTTTTTCCCATAAAATGCGGGTGCTGCAACATCGCTGCAGGAACAATCCGCTCCTGATCGATCCCCTTGGCGGGGTTCGAAAAAAGGTCTCTCCTAGTTTCGAACCAGTGCGTTCGTCAGCAGGCCGAAGGCCACGGCAGCGGCGAGCAGCAACAGACCCATTCCCACATAATCTGTTTCATTTAAAAGGGCCAAAATTGCCGCGAAAAAGCCTAAGACGCCGACTGCGGCGGCCCCGAGAACAGAAAGGCCTACGAAGCCAGATACCCACTTCAAACCTCTATTCTTGTCATCTTCTGCCATGCGGTTTTTCTCCTTTAATCGCAATTTCAGAGGTTCAATCCAGAAGGTTGAACCCCGTTTTCTCTCCAGAGATTGGAAGTTCAAATTTGACACGACGCCACAATGCCGGTCGGGTGTATCATAGCCGATAAATGAGCGCGAAATTTTTCTGGGAGGGAATTTGTATGGACAAGCGAAGGCTTGGCAGAACTGAACACAGGAGCACGATCGCGATATTTGGTGCCGCGGCTTTGTCGGACGTGACACAAGCGGTGGCTGATAGGGCGATGCGGCAGGTGATCGATGCAGGAATTAATCACATTGACGTCGCTCCTTCTTATGGGAACGCAGAAGAACGTTTGGGTCCATGGCTGGCAAAGGAAAGAGGCCGCTTCTTCCTGGGCTGTAAAACAATAGAGCGCAAGAAAGAGGCTGCTGCGGCAGAACTGCAACGATCGCTCGAGCGCTTGCAGGTGGATTCCTTCGACCTTTATCAAGCCCATGCCGTCAACAACATGGAGGAGTTGGATAAAGTGACCGCGCCCGGGGGCGCTCTGGAAGCTATGATCGAAGCGCGCGAGCAAGGCCTAACGCGCTTCATCGGAATGACCGGTCATGGTGTTGATTCGCCGGCAGTTTTCCTTGAGGCGCTGCGCCGCTTTGACTTCGATACCGTGCTCTTTCCGATTAACTTCGTGCAATACGCCAATCCAGAATTCCGCGGGAACGCCGAAGCCCTGCTCCAAGTCTGTCGAGAGCGCGAGATTGGCAGCATGATTATCAAAGCCATATGTCGTGCGCCCTGGGGCGAGCTCTCCCAAACATACACGACCTGGTATCAGCCGTTTGAACAGCCAGATGAAATTCAAGCGGCGGTTGATTTTTCACTCTCGAGTGATGTCACCGGGCTGTGCACAGCCGGAGATGTCAGGCTCCTGCCAATGTTTATTGAGGCCTGTGAGAAATTCCAACCTATGGATGATGTCAGACGAGAGGCCTTGATTGCGACCGCCTCCCAATACGAACCGTTATTCGTTTGAGGGATACCCAAGGTGCGCCGCACCTTTTTGATGAATTATCGCCGGATCAGTTTTTAGGACGTAGCGGCGGGGTCCTCCCGCCCATTGAACTAATTAGGTGGAGTAGAGGCCGATCCTCGAAATTTATCCACCGAGATTGTCCACATAAAACGTCCACCACATCTTCATAATCTTTTGACATGTCAGAGCTATCCTGCATTCAAATCACGGTGCACGAACCCTAAAGGATGGGGGTTGAACATGTCACGAATGAAGAAGACCCTTAGTGTTTTGACAGTTGTCGGGCTTTTGGCAGTTGTCGCCGTTGGTGTGGTCTTTACCCAGGATGAAACCCCGCAGATGCTAAAGGAGAGAGCGCAGTATGGTTCGTTTGGTCACCGAATGGGGAACCTGCTGAATAGGGATGCCTTCAAAGATACGCTGGCGAATACATTAAGGATTCCCGTAGATGAGCTGGAAGACGCGCTGGTAGCTGGGGAAACGCCTCTCAGTCTGGCCGAGCAATACAACGTGAGTGCCTGAGGATTTGCGTGCAGCGATGGATATAGCGCACGCCGAGGCTTTAGCATAAGCCGTTGCCGACGGAACCATCCACCAAGAGCAAGCGGATGAAATCGGTGCTGTGATGGAGGGTGGTTTTGGGCAGCAGCGAGGATTTGGACAAGGTCGCTTAGGAGGGTTTAGTTCCTGCAACCAAGAATAAGCAGCAACCTTCACCCCTTTCTATCACCGGGCGCGATCACAGCGCCCGGTGTTTCTTATTCTCGATAAAGTAAACCTTTTCTTAATAAGGCAGTATGCGGGCACGAATCGGGGATTGGCGATGTAACTCAAAGATGTGTAAGCGAGTCACCCGACGAGTACGGCGCCATCTTATAGCCTTGAGCTAATTCGATTGAGCAAGATTTTCTGATCGTAAATATTATCGATGGAGGACAAACAGAATGAGACGCAAATCAAAGTTGTTAATCAGCGCTGGAATTTTAACCATTGTCGCGGCAGCCTGCAACTCGCAACCCAGCACGGAAGAAACGGAGGTGGTGCAGATCGAACCGCAGAGCACACAAGAAGCAAGTACAGAGGTGGCGCAGATCGAGCCGCAGAGCACACAAGAAGAAGAAAGTGCGGAGCGTGCGCAGCTATCCCTGACCTGGGAGATTGTGGAGATTGGGGAAGGGATCAAACCGGCCTTCGCGCTCGACGCGAATGGCGTGGTCCACAGCGCCTTCATGACCGAAGCGGACCATGGTCATGTGTATTACGCGCATAATGCCTCCGGCGCTTTCGAAATCATCCAGGTTTCGGAGGGGTACTTCTACGGTCCACTTGACATCGCCCTGGATGCGAACGGGTCTCCCTTTATCGCCTATCACGACCATCAAGAGACGGATTTTATACCTCGTCTCGGCGATGAAGTGGTAGCCTTTTTGCAAGATGGCGTGTGGGAGTTGGTGACGGTGTCTGATGATGGCCATGACGGCTGGGATAATTCGATTGTGATCGATCGCAACGGCAATTGGCATACGGCAGCGGTTGATCCCAGTCAGTTCGGCAGCCAGGATGGCGTCGAATACGCCACGAATGCTGGCGGGGAAATCGCTGTCACGGCTGTTAGCAGTGGTCCAGTGGAGTACGAGTTCGGCACCTCCATCCAACTTAAAAGCGATGGCTCACCGGGAATAACCTATTACAACAATCGCCTGGACCAGCTTGAGTACGCATGGTTAGACGGAAGCACATGGGTTGTGGAGGTGGTAGATGAAGACGGTGATGTGGGACGATATTCTTCGTTAGCTTTTGATGCTCAAGACAACCCCCACATAACTTATTATGTGCGCGACACAAACAGCTCGGGCGTTGTGCGTTATGCATGGTGGGATGGTTCCGCCTGGCAGATGGAAGATATCGATAGCCTCGATGATGTCCGCACGGGTCAAACAGGAGCGCGCAAGATCACATCCCTGGCGATCGATGGCGAAGGAGGAATTCATGTGGCCTACACCGATCAAAGCCGGCTGGTTTACGCGCGGCGTGGCGACTCGGGTTGGGCTACGCAAGAGGTTGAGATACCTGGGGATCAAACGCTGGGTCAATTGGTGGAGCTGGAAATGGATGCCGAGGGAAATCCGCATCTGATCTCTTTCCTGGTGACCTCGGTATCGCCCGAATTGAGCGGAATCGTCATTTACGCTTCTGGGTCGTAAAAGTTCCATTCACGCCTCCCTCTTCGCGTAAGACGCGCCCTTCTTCCTGCGCGCCTATGCCAGAATGCCACTCAGAAATATTGGTGAATCCGCCGGGGAGGGATCTGGATCTGGCCGCAGCGCGTTTTAAAAATAAGGGCAACACGAATCGCCTTCGATTGGCCGAACAAGTGTGCATTCTGTCATAACCTGATTTCTCCGATGGAATGCGCTAAGAGGCCCCTCCTCCCTAATCCCGGAAAGGCGCATGACACGATGGATAAAGGGGAATGCTGGTCGGTCGAGTGCGGCTGATTAGCAGGCGCAGGGGAAGAAAATCAAGGAACCCCAAATACCAAAGAAGGCGAGCAGAAGATAGGAGCTGCCCAGGCCTCTGACGCGGCTCGCCATTGGATGACCACTTCATCTTTAGCGAACTCCTCTTCCGATCTATGGCGTACTGAACAAGCCGCGTGCCCACTCGAATGCATGAATCGATCCAAAATAGCCTCGTTTTAGGGCCATTTCGAAGCAACGCGCGCCATATTTATCGCAAAGGTCAATCATTTTGCGTTCTGTGGAACGCCATAAAAAACACAAGAAAAACAAGTTCTCTCAACCCAGAGCGAAATAACCGTTGTGCACGTGTTGGCGCGCTACGTTAGGCGCTGTGCTGCCCAAGATCAACGCATCCCGCCAATCTTGCTCGGCGCAGCAGCCTGGAAGAGTTTCAAACATGGATATCGTGAGAGACTGGGGAGCGGGCGATCTTGCATCGCGCAATCAATCCAGCGCCTGGCGATTATGTCTCTACCGGGCAATCGCCGAGCGTTCACACATCTGCTGGAGAATCTCCGGGCGTGGAAGGACGGCACCTCCCTCTTGGGTGATCAGCAGACGGGGAAGGGCTGCTCGAACCACTCGGGCGATCAGCAAACGTTTGTTTTGCTGGCAGGACGCTGGGCTAGGTTCGCGTATCACTAGACTCGAGGGGTAGACGGTCCCGATGGGGCACTCCCCGCAGCCAACAGCTTTCGTTAGCAGAGTGGGGAGAAGGTTGGTCGTCCCTGCAAAAAAAATTGTTCTGAAGCGCGTACAATTTGGGGAAAGAGCTCCGGGCCCACGCGAATTTGAGCAGCCTCCATCCGCCAGCAATTATGCCCCTTCATACCCGACCCCCCAAATATGGGGGTTTTTGGCCAAAATCAACTTTACAATAATGAGCATAAAGGGAGTGGCGGACTGCGCAGAAGCTGTTACTATATGTAGTAGTCGAGTTCATGGAAGCCGCCCGTTTCCAGCCAAAAGAGCTATTTTGTTCGGAAAAGCGTGGGCTTCCAATCCAGATAAAATTGAAAGGAGTTAGGCCATGGCTTTTTCTTACACAAATTCACGCGGGAGAACCTATATTCTTCATGGAAAAACCACCACGCTGAAGAGTGGAAAACAGCAAACAATTTATTTCTTCGGCAAGCTAGAAAAGGAAGGCTCATTGGATGCAGTGCCAGCCGGATATGAAGTATCCGAGAGCAAGAACGGCTTGCCGGTCCTGAGAAAAATCCGCTAGTACCCCGAACAGAGAAAACCACCGCTCGCACCAAACCTTGCGTGCGGAAGAACGCCTTTGATCCATTCCTCCACAGGATCAGTCGAAGGCGTTTTTTTCTTCGAGCCACCCGCCAATCCAGTGCACTAAGCCCATCTGTCGCTTCCGGCTCATTGAACCAGCCAGCAGCGGCGGTGGCCTGTTCTGTACCTGCAGACCAAATCCTGCCGGGCCACGCCTCGGATTCACAAACGTGCTGCCGAAGGAGATAAAATTTCGATATAATCAGGGAAACAAGCGCATCACAAATTCCCCTATGCAGTTCGCCAAATTTTAATAAACGCGATCATACAAAGTAGAGGCACACTTCAATGGCAAGCAACGATGATGGCTCCCACTCAATTGCCGGAGAATCCTTTGAGGAATTTAAAGTTTCGTTCTCCTACGGCTCGCGGACAGATCTAAATTTCAAATTCCTTAAAGGGCTCTCGGATGAGGATGCCTCATCATTCTTCCAGGAGCTGCTTTGGCGCCTGGGAGATTCCTTCCATGAGGGCGCATACGATAGATTGATTGAGCTAGTGTATGAGTGGCAGATTCGTAGTTACAGCAGGCCTGGTCGATGGGCCTACGAGGATGGACCCTTCACGCACCTTAAAAAGCCGCTTGCGGAGAGTAAAATTACGTTGATCACTTCGAGTGGTCATTTCATTGACGGAGAGGACCCCGAGCCGTTCGGGGTTAAGAACATGACCCAGGCGGACGCGATCCTGAGGGTCATCGAATTCCTGAAAGCGGCCCCATCAATTTCCGAGATTCCTTTCCGTACCCCTAAAAGCGTCTTACGGGTTCGCCATCCGGGTTATGATGTACGCGCCGCCGAATCCGATCCGAACTGTGTATTTCCCATACGGTGGTTGCTTGAATTTGAGCATGAAGGTTTATTCGGTGAACTGGCAGCCTCAGCCTATTCTTTTGTCGGGGCAGCAGCACAAAAGAAGCTGCTGAATGAAGTTGGGCCGCAATGGGTGAGCATGATCCAGGAGCAAGCTATCGATGCCGTGCTGCTGGTTCCGGTTTGACCGGTCTGTCACGTGTCCGTCGGACACCTGGCGCGATTGCTGGAGGGCGGAGGGATAGCGACCGTGGTCATCGGAATTCGAGCGTTCCTGCCAACGCTGCGGGCGATGAGCCTGCCAAGAGTTGTAGTCACGCCAAATCTCTTGGGGAGAACCTTGGGCCCGCCAGGCGATCGCATGGCGCAGCGATCAGCCTTGCTCGCGGCACTCGAGCTACTAGAGAGCGCACGAGCGGGAGGTGAAGTTAGGACTATCGAGGATCGTCCATTCGTGCCAGTACGAAGCCTGACACAACGTGAAACCACCTCTCTGGAGTGATTGAATTTTGGATCAAGTGACATAATGTGCCCGGTTGCCTATAATTTCAAAGGCCAGCAGTGAAAATAAGGCAGGCTGGGGCTGACGCTGAAAGGAAATAGGGATGGATATCGATGTTATCGAGCGTGAAGAGCTCAAAGCCAAATTGGATCGCGGTGATGATTTTAAATTGGTGATGACCCTCGGCGAATGGGCTTTTAGGGCCAAGCATATTCCTGGATCGATAAATATCTCGCGAGTGGAACAGGGAGCAGAACTGCTAGATCCTGATGACGAAATTGTGGTGTATTGCTCGAATGATCCCTGCGTTGCGAGCATCGCCGCTTATAAAATGTTGAAAGATGCAGGCTTCGAAAATGTACGTCGTTACTCTGGAGGCCTCCTCGATTGGGAAGATGCTGGTTTACCCTTGGTTGGAGAGATGGTCGAGTAAAACACACGTAAACCGCTAAAGGATGGAGAGGAAAAATTGGCATGGATCCCGCGCGCAAGGCGATCATCAGGAGCAAAGTAAACCAGGCCCCAAAGTTGGATGCGAGCGTCAAGAAGGGCTGCGTTCATTTTGATCTTATTCAGGAAATTGAACCGAGTTCAGATAATGCCTGTGAGCAATGTGTGACGTTGGGGGATAGCTGGGTGAATTTGCGCCTGTGTATGACGTGTGGGCAGGTGGGTTGCTGCGACGATTCGAAGAACCGACACGCCAGGAAGCACTATCAGGAGGCGGATCATCCTGTCATCATGTCCTTCCAGCCGCGCGAAGATTGGCTCTGGTGCTACGCGGACGATGTTCTCGTCTTCTAAACCCCTGATCATGAAGCAGCTTGGGAAGGAAAATACCACAGAATCCGTCATCCCGTCGAAAAAATTGCCCTCCGACGCTCAAAATAGATGCTTGCAGCCGCTGGGGATGAAACGCGATTCAAACCCTGAATCAGCAGGGGCCGCGCGAGCAATCGAGCTCTTAAAACGTTCGCCTAAAGCTTGAGGGTGCAACCTTGCCGACAAATTCCCCAGGCCGAGCAATTGCCGCGCATCCCTTACTGTAGCGACCTCACGCTACAATGTCCTCGCAAGATCGGCCGCCTGCTTTACAAATTCCGCATCGGACCCCTCATTATATGTGGCCCGCTGGTTGTAAGATTAAGCAGTAGATCGCTAAGCAGGCCGCCAGAACGACCGACGATGATACTATCCGCGGAGTTCTGAGCGCCTTCGGCACTACGAGAGGCAAGCGCTTAAAGGCCTCGGCCGAACAGACGAGGCTTACAATTCATTGGAGGAAGCGCGTGCAGAAGCGCACTCGCTTAACTTGAACAGGGTCTTGTGGCAGATCCTAGCCCAGATGGCGGACATCGAAGCCACACGTGGAAACAAAGTGAAAGCGGCCAGTTTACTTCAGCAAGCGCGATCCGTTATTCAGGTCATCGCTGACAATATCGCGCAAGATGATTTGCGAGCATCCTTTCTGGCTCTCCCAGAAGTTGGAAAAGTCCTTAGGTAAAAGAATTCGATCGAGCTGAAATTATTGCCTTGCAGAACTTCCAAGGACGTTGAATCACGCCTGGTTTCAACAGAATGTTTCGTATGAAAAATGTGAGATTGTGTTCGTCCAACCCTCGATTATGATTGCAGGAGCAGCATTGAAGGCTCAGGGGAGATTAACACATACGACCTTCAAGAAAAGGAAGAAGTATGGCGAAACCCATCCTGATGAGCGTGGATGACGAACCACAGGTTCTCAACGCCATCGAGCGCGACCTGCGACAGCACTTTCGATCGGATTACCGCATTTTGAAGGCAGGCTCCGGCGCGGAGGCGCTGGAAACGCTGATTCAATTAAAGCGACGCAACGATTTCGTCGCCTTGTTTCTTGTCGACCAGAGAATGCCGGATATGACCGGAACCGAATTCCTAACGGAAGCGCGCAAGGTCTTCCCGCAGGCGAAGAAAGTGCTGCTGACCGCCTATGCCGATACCGAGGCCGCGATCGCCAGTATTAACAGCATCGGTCTCGATCATTACCTGATGAAACCCTGGGACCCGCCCGAACAAAACCTATATCCCGTGCTCGACGACCTGCTCAGCGATTGGATGGCGAATGCCCCGATGCCCTATGATGGAATTCGCGTGGCGGGCACGCAGTGGTCTGCAACAAGCCATCATGTAAAGGATTTTCTGGCGCGCAACCAAATTCCTTATCAATGGCTGGATATCGAGAATAATCTGGAAGCTCTCGCTATGGTCGAGGCGCTTCCCGATGCAGGACACCGCCTGCCGGTTGTTTTCTTCCCTGATGGAGAAGCCCTGGTGGATCCGGATACGCGTAGTTTGGCCCGCAAGGCGGGTCTCACAACCGAGGCCATGCAGCCCTTTTATGATTTGATCATCGTTGGCGGAGGCCCTGCCGGGCTGGCTTGTGCCGTATATGCAGCTTCCGAGGGCCTGCGCAGCATCATGATCGAGAAGGAAGGCATCGGCGGACAAGCAGGTACGAGCGCGCGCATCGAAAATTATCTTGGCTTTCCAAAGGGGATCAGCGGGGCCGACCTTGCTCGCAGAGCGGCGACTCAAGCAAAACGCCTGGGCGCGGAAGTTGTGACCGCGCGCGAGGTTGCGGGGGTACGCGTTGAGCATCCCTACCGTATTGTCAGCATGGCCGATGGCGGCGAATTGAGTTGTCATACGCTTATGATTTGCACCGGCGTGGATGTGCGCACGCTGGAGATTCCCGGCGCAGAGGCGATTACGGGGGCGGGATTGTACTATGGCGCCGCAGTGACCGAAGCCGCAAATTTCAAGGGCAAACGCGTATTTATCGTCGGCGGGGCCAATTCGGCCGGGCAGGGAGCCGTTTTCCTCTCCGAGTATGCTGATCAAGTGAGCATATTGGTGCGCGGCAGCTCACTGGATTTGAGCATGTCGGCCTACTTAATCGATCAAATTAATAAAATCGACAATATTGATGTCATGGCGCGCACGGAGGTCATCGCGGTGCATGGTGAGAACAATTTGGAAAAAGTGACCGTGGTTAACAAAGATACAAAAGAGGAGAAAACCCTGATCGGCGCGGGCATGTTCATCTTCATCGGGGCGCAGCCACGTTCGCAATTTCTGGGCGATATTGTCATGCGTGATGGAGGTGGGTTTATTCTGACCGGCCCGGATTTGATGCGTAATGGCGCGCGGCCAAAAGGTTGGCCTCTCCAGCGAGATCCCTATCTGTTGGAGACCAGCGTTCCCGGGATTTTTGCGGCTGGTGATGTACGCCATGGCTCGGTGAAACGTGTTGCCGCGGCGATTGGCGAAGGCTCTGCTTC
>JADFRQ010000023.1 GCA_022561215.1 Chloroflexota bacterium
CTACTTAAAAGCAATCTATGAACTTCAGCGCCAGGAGAGAAAAGTCGCTAACACGCGCCTGGCCAAACGATTGGATGTGACGGCTGCATCGGTCACCGGGATGATCAAGAAACTTGCAAAATTAAAACTGGTGACTTATCAACCTTATCAAGGGGTGAAACTCACTCGTCCGGGGGAAAAAATCGCCCTCGAGGTGATCAGGCACCATCGTCTGGTTGAGCGCTATCTCAGCGAGGCTTTAGGGGTCCCATGGGATCAGGTAGATGCGGAGGCTGACGTATGGGAACATGTGCTCTCTGAAGACCTTGAAACAAGGATAGATGAAGTTCTTGGACATCCGACCACCGACCCTCACGGAGCACCCATCCCCTCGATTGAAGGGCGCCTCCCGCCATCGTCCAACATTCTACTCTCCGAATTAGCTGTTGGTGAAAAAGCAACTGTTGCTGAAGTCAGCGACCACGATCCCGAAATGCTGCGTTATTTTGGTGAACTCGGCCTTTACCCGGATGTGGAGCTTATGATCACCGAGATTGCACCTTTCGACGGGCCATTGACCATTCGCATCGGGGATAAAGGATTCACATTGGGGCGAGAAGCCGCCCGCCAAATCAAGATCATGATTTCCTGATTACTTCGAAAAATAGTATTGCGCTGCGTATCCTTCCATGAAGATGAATGGAAGGAATATGTGCATCGCTTAGACCTCAAAGATTAATGTCATCCTTCGCCCTGCTCAGGATGAAATGTCGCAGGTGCAGTGCACTTCACAAGTGCGCTGCACCTGTTAATCTCACGGAGGGTAGCGCGTTTGCGTAGGCGCTCAAAGGGCGTTTCACGAAACGCCCTACAGAAAATGCATCCGCATATTAGCATGCTGGAGGTGCACTGCAGCTTATTACCAACCAAACGTCGCGAGCACATGCAACCGATCGCCGGGCGTTTCACGAAACGCCCCTACAAATTTAATTCCGGGATAGTACATACGACTGCCTACGAGCTGCGGCTCGGGCGGCCCCTTGTCTCGGGGCGGGGTGGACTGCACGATTAATAAAAACTCAATGTCATCCTGAGCAGAAACCCTTCAGGAACTGAAGGGCAGGATCAGCGTTTTCCACCGATCCAGACCCTCCATCATGAAAAACGAGATTCTTCAACCCTTTGGCAACAAAGGCTTCAGGATGACATTTGGCAAGTTTATTTTTAGTGTGCTGCAATTAGCCGGCGCGCTTTCCCAGCCCTGTCCAACCCATACTCAAACGAAGGAATCTGTGTATGCCTGAACTCCCGGAGCTCGAGATTATCCGCGAGGTGCTCACGCGCCGTATTGTTGGACGCCAAATCGCCGCGGTTACGGTCAGCCCAAAAGGCGGTCCGATCGTGATTCGAAACTTCATTAACCTTAAATTCGAAGATACGTTGGCCGGGAAGCGCGTCATTTCAGTGGGCAGGCGCGGCAAGTTCATCCTGCTACATTTGGAACCGGATAGGCTCATTTTGGCCATCAACCCCAAACTCACCGGCAGACTGCAGCTCACTCATCCCGGCGCTAAAAAAGCAGGTCCTGTGCATGTCACTCTTCATTTCTCAGATCCTGAGGAAGAGCTGCGTTATGTCGATCAAAAGAAAATGGGGCAAATCTATCTCACCCAAGATCTCGCGCTCATTCCAATGTTTGATAAACTCGGTCCCGAGGCGCTCGAAATTACACGCGAAGCGTTTCGCCGCAGGCTTCATTCGTATCGTGGCGAGATAAAGGGGATCCTCACCCGAGGGTCGTTTGTCGCCGGGATTGGCAACGCATACGCGGATGAGATCCTTTGGAGCGCACGTATTCATCCCTATCGCAAACGCCCCAGCCTCGAGGATCACGAAATCGATCGCTTGTATGACGCGCTGCGTGAGGTTCTCATGCAGGCCATCGACGAGGTTCGCACGCGCATGGGTGATGAAATTCATCGCAAACCGCGCGAGTTTTTTGCTGTCCATCGGAAAGATGGGGAGAAATGTCCGCGCTGCGCAACGCGCATATCCGTGGTCACTGCCAACCAAAGGATCACTAATTTTTGCCGCAGCTGCCAGCCAGGCGGTCTGTTTCGAGGGATGTAATCTGATCCTGGCCCTCGCTCGCGGCCACCTGCCAGTGTACAATTTCCTGCTTTTCAGGAGGCAGGGATGAGTTCGAGACAGATTTGGATCATTGTTGGCGTTTTGCTATTGATCGTCGTATGTATCGGCAGCCTCCTGGCCTTGACCCTGTTCGGAGTAAGTGTGTTCTCGCGCACTATCGTCGACAGCGTGCCCACCGCATACATCTTGCCGGTACCAACAGAAAAACCTGGCGCGCCAACGAAAGGGCCCGGCACCCCTCAATCACCTTCCGCGACACCGAGACCCACCAGCTCGATTCCCATCGACCCGCAAGTCCAGGCGCAAATGATCGACATTGAAGGGCAAGTCAGCCAGTTGCGCGGGCTAAACGCCACCAGCACATTGGTACGCAACCTGCTATCACCCGCAGAATTACGTGAATTTGTTCTCAATGATTTTTTTGACGATTACAGCCCAGAGGAAGCGCGCGATGATGCGCGCGTTTTTTCGCTGCTCGGATTGCTTGAGCCAGATTTTGACTTATTGAGTTTCTACACCGATCTTTTCAGCGAGCAAATTGCCGGCTTTTACGACGACGAAATCAAAGAGATGTTTGTCGTTCAGGAAAATGGTTTTGGAGGTCTCGAACGCTTTACCTATGCCCATGAGTTTGTTCACGCTCTTCAAGACCAGATTTACGACTTTGATGAAGGGCTTGATTATAACGAAGACAGCTGCGAGATCGAATCAGAGCGTTGTGCCGCAATCCAGGCTCTGGTAGAGGGCGATGCAACCATCCTGCAGGAAGAATGGTTGCAGACGTATGCCACGCAGCAAGATTTTGCCGATCTCCTGGAATTTTTCAATATCTTCCAGCAACCCGTGTTTGATTCAGCGCCAAATTACATGCAGCAGGATTTTCTCTTCCCCTATACCTATGGAGCGAATTTTGTGCGTGAAATACGCGATCAGGGCGGCTGGTCGGCAGTCGATGCAGTGTATGCCGACCCACCTGTCACCACCGAACAAATCCTGCATCCCGAGCGTTATCCATGGGATAAACCTATTGTGCTTACGCCCCCAGATGTGGTTGATGCCCTGGGTGCGGGGTGGCGCGAGATTGAATTCAATGTCCTGGGTGAATGGTTCACACAATTGGTTCTCGCTGAATACATCAACAGCGATCGGTCCTTCGAAGCGGCCGAAGGATGGGGTGGCGATGTCTACGTGGCTCTTGCTAACGACGCACAAAATACTGGCGCCCTACTCTTAATCACTCAATGGGACACCCTCGATGATGCTCAGGAGGCGCAGTCAGCATTTGTCGAATACGGCGACCTGCGCTTCGGAGTCGGTTTGGCTGCTAACGATGCCTGGATGTGGTCGTCGACGGAAGAATACGCGCTTTTCGAATATTCAGGTCTGCAGACCTTGTTGATCTTCGCCCCGGATGAAGACACACTGAACATTATTCGATCTGCAATCGAATTTCCGACGCAAAATTAATTTGCTGGTCCATCTGCCTCAGTGTAACCCGTGTCGAGGCCAATCCCCTCCTGAGGGGAAAAGTGAAGATGCCAATATGGGAGCACCCGCGCACAAACCCACGCTTGCCAATCTTCCCCGCAGCAAGCTACAGGGAATTCATACTTATTGGCATACTTTCTAGAGACCCTCGACCAGATTCACGAGCGATTCGGGCACCCAGAATTTACCGACCCCAAGTAAGGATAAGCCGATCGAGCCAGTAAAAAGAAGCGCCGCAATCACAGTTAAGACATAATCTCTTCTTCGATAGCGCAATTGCTGATACCAAGTACGCGGGCCAATACCGAAAGCTCTCAGATCCATGGCATCAATGATATCTTCGCTACCCATGATGGCATGGATCGTAACCGGCACGATCAGCGGAGCCAACCTGCGCACCTGCGCAAACAATCCCATCCTAATCTTCTCGATTTCAAAGCCGCGCGCGCGCTGGGCATCCATCGTGTATTGAAAATCGCGTCCAAAGGTGGGAATAAAGCGCATGGTGAGATCCATCGCGTAGGCAATCTTATCCGGAAGACCAAGTCCCCGAAATGTCACCCCATAAAAAGCGGGGTTTAACGAGTAAGGGATCAGGATCGTCATGCTGGCCAGACTAAAAACCCTGAACATCTGGCTGATGGCAAACATCGATGTTTCCACCGAGATTGTGAGCGTAGGTCGCCATCCGAAAATCGTAAATGGGGCTTCGATGGTCCGAATGATGTGCTCAACATCGTAAAATTCGGAACCCCCACGCCCGGTGAGGAAGGTGAGGAAAGAGAAGAACAGGACAAATGTACCGATAAATAACCAGGCTCTACGCATCTCAAGCCATTTGATCCCTGAGGTGAAGACGACAAAAAGCGCCACAATCAGGAACCCGGCGAGAATTCGAAGATCCCAGAAAATAACCGAACCGACGAGGAAACTTCCATAAAAAATGAGCCACGCCCGCGGGTCGAAGCTCTGGATGAGTGACTTACGTTCGCGGTACTTCCACGCTACCAACATTGAATGCGAGTTCCCTAATGGTGGAGACCCATCACCCGATGGGCCTCCACCAAAAGCAGATTAGCGCCCTGCTTGCCTTTGCATCGATGTATAGGCAACCACAAGGATCGGAACCAAGATCGCGGCGAAGATCATGTTTGGTCCTGCCGCTGGCAAGAACTCGCCCACGATGGCGACGGCAGGAGTGAATCCGTTGATCCAGATGTCGGAGATCGCCGCGAAACCAATGCCGATGAAATTACCCAGCATAGCCCATGTAACGGCCGTTGCGACATCAACATTCTTGCCAAACGCGAAGCGCACGACGAGCACCAGTGCAAAACCAACAACCGCAGATATTCCTGCGAAGGTCGTTATGGTGGCATCACCAAAGATTCCGTTCTCTACGTCGAAGAAAAGCATATTCGGCTGCTCCTGGTTCAGGAAGAAGAGCAGCGTCGTGATTCCTGCAAGAAGCCCGCTGATTATCAGCACATTGTTCAAGCTTTTCTTGCGATTAGCAAAAAGCATGGGCATGCCGGCGATCAGACCGATGAGGCCGTTGCCCATGCTCCACTGTGGTGAAAGCCCGAACCCAGTTAATGCATCACCAAACATATTCCCCACCGCGCCGGTAAACAAACCCACGACGGGTCCAAACGCGTAGCCGAAAAACATGGGAATGGCGATGGCTGGACGAAGGGCGACTTGGCTAACGGAGGGCACTGCGAAAACAGTTCCATTGAAAAGGAAGGAAAACACAGCGTACAGCGCGGCTCCGATGCCCATATAAACAACCTGTCGCGTGCCCACCTCCCAGGCATCGTTATCGCGTGTGAGCCAATAGATGACAAACACTGCGGCGAGTCCAAATCCAACAAAGACAAAACGCAAAAGCGCGGTTTCGTCCAATTGAAGACTCTCGTTTACCGACCCTCCGATATAAACGACGAGCAAGAAGCCGACCAGTACTGCGGCCAGCGAGAAAATTACGGAAGATAATTTGCGGTCCATTCGATTTCTCCTCAAAAATAATTGACAATTTCTTCGGTATAGGATCCCTGAATTAGCCTCCGGCGGAGCTTAGTCTAACGTAGGGAAATAGTGCGCCAACGCTTCGGCGCGCAGGAATTTTTGGCTTTGTTCAAACACTTCAAGATTAGCATCGAGCAACGATGTAGGCAGGAGCCGACTATCGAGAAGTGTTTGATAATCCTTCATGATCTGATAGGGTGCCCCATCAGCAACGATCGTCCCATGATCAACCAGGATCACTCGGTTGGCATAGACGACAGCCAGGTCGATATCATGGGTAATAAACAGTATCGCTTCAAAGTTAGGTAAGCGAACGATCGCGTCCATAAAGTCCATATAATTCTTGTAATCCTGCCCTGCCGTTGGCTCATCCATCACCAGGATTTTCGAGCGCATCGCCAAAATAGCAGCGATGGTTACCCGCTTCTGTTGGCCAAAAGACAGCGCAAGCGGAGGATCATCCTCCATGCCGGATAAGTTAACAATGTCGATTGCCTCTTTCACCTCCTTTTCTATCTGCTCCGGACTATGCTCCAGATTGGTAGGGCCAAATGCGAGCTCCTCACTGACGCTGGGTGCAAATAACATATGGCTGGGGCTTTGAAACACATACCCCAGCGTGCTCGCGATTTCAGCTACGGTTAGTTCGTGCGTGTTCTTGCCCTCCACCATTACTGTCCCTGATTTCGGCTTGAGCAGGCCAATGGCGTGTTTAATCAGTGTCGTCTTTCCCGCAGCGTTGGGGCCCAATACCCCGATTATATCCCCGCGGCGTATCACCAGGTTGACATCATGCAACACCTCAACACCTTTTGTGTACTCAAAGGAAACATCTTCGAATTGCACCAACTCTGCCGGTTCTGCTTCAGGTTCATTCACCCGCAATCTGGGTTCTGGCACCGCTCCCGCGGCGCCAGCCAGTTTCATCACCATGCGCGCTGGCAACTTCACCTCACGATAATCCGCCGCGTGTTCCAATCCGGAAGCCTCTCCATAGTAACTCACTCGGCCTAGCTCCATTAACATGACCTTATCGGGCGAAATTTTTAGGACGTTCTCCACGCGATGCTCAACGATAAGCACACTTAATCCCTCATCCACCAATCGGCGAAGCAGGTTCAAAGCCTCCTGAGCGCTCGCGGGATCCAAGCTCGCCAAAGGTTCATCCAGAAGAAGTAAATTGGGGCGCATTGCCAGGACTCCAGCGAGAGCGATCTTTTGTTTTTCTCCTCCCGATAAACTATGGGTATCTCTGTCCCGCAGCTGCGCTATTCCGAGATATTCCATCGTCTCTTCTACACGTGCAAGGATCTCCTGGCGCTCCATCCTGAGATTCTCCAACCCAAAGGCGACCTCACTAAAGACCTTTGTGCCCAGAATTTGTCGGTCAGGATCTTGCAGCACCGTTCCCACCATTTGCGAAATCTTTGAGAGCGCAATCCCGCTGGTGTCTTGATCCTGGAGGCGAACGCTGCCCTTCAACTCCCCTTTGTATGAACGTGGTGCTAGCCCGTTAACGCACCTTGCGAGCGTGGTCTTTCCACAACCGCTGGGCCCTGCAATGAGCACTAGCTCACCCGAACCCATACTCAATGAAATGTCTCGAATGGCAAATTCTTCCCGATGCCTATAACGAAAGGAAAGATTTTCCACATCAAGCGTCAGTACTTCGGACATCGATATCCAGACTCTAGTGTGATGCCAAAAAAATACATTCACACTGGGAAAAGTGCTATTCCCTATAACTACAACACGTCATTCGAGAGGAAGTGACGAGCCATCTCGTCGTTCTAAACCTGGGGGACAAGCCAGAATATGCCGCAGTTCGTTGCGCGGCTGCTTGCCGAGTGGATCGAATGTTAAGCGGAGATTTGGCGGCCTCGCTCCCCTATCTGCCCTTTCTGCGCAACATAGTGCGCCGTTCGATAAGAATGCCCGTACACTGGTGTCCGCAGCATACTGCGCGGTGCTGTGGGTTGCTTCACCATGTCCGCAGGAGCTATGGCGTGTTGTCTGATGTTCCACATTCGAACATCACTCGTTAAATTCTGCCTCCAGCGGATCCCCGATTTTCGCTCCGAGTTGTTTGGCCGCATCACCATTTACCACAGATACCATGAGATCCCCAACACTGCTAAACAAGGCGACGAGCGACCCGGGAGGCTTGTTCCCAAAGGTGTTATCTAGTTCGTGAAGTTCAACTCCCAAGACGCGAACGATCAGCCTGTTCGATCTGGCAAGATCTCGCCGGCGAATATTTGTGGTCAAGTTTCCGAAGTGATCGATATAGATTATTTCCCCAGCGAGCTTTTTGTCGGATTTTTGGGGTTTGGGAAATGGGATGAGCTCCGGATCGTCAATTTGTGTGCCCAGATCCTGCAGATGAATCCCATTTGCCAGATGTGCAGCTACCGGGGCAAAAATATCGCGCCCATGAAATATTTCGCTGATCTCCGGCAGCCAATAACGTGGTTGGTCGAGAGCATAGAAGGCCACCGGCCAGTTTTTCTCAAGCGCCTGTTCGACCAGCCATGAACTAACGCCATTATCGGGTCCTACAAACCGGTAGGGCCCGATTCTTGCGGCCAGCGCGCGTCGAGTTGTGCCCACCCCGGGATCCACCACAACAGTGTGAATCGTCCCTTCGGGAAAATAGAAGCCTGCGCGCTTGAGCACAAATGCGGCTTCGATGATGTTTTGCGCCGCGATCTGATGGCTGAGATCAAGGATCACCGCCTGCGGGGCGATATCCAGGATAACGCCCTTCATCACGCCAACATCGCCATCTTTTAGCCCGAAGTCCGTCATCAAAGTAATAAACATCATCGTACCTCTTTTGGATTCAGCCATCGAAGCGGCCGGCTGTCCTCAGGCCGCTGCTCTGCGTAACAGGACTATGGCTGCTGCGCGCGTAATGGATAGAATCAGTCTTTTGGTCGAATTTGTGATGGTGCGCGGACCATCTCAAAGAGATCATTAACGTGGGTGTAGGTCGTTCCCGCCATTCGACCAATGGGATGCAATTTCAGTGGATCGATTTTATCGCCGCCAAACAAGACATCTTCGGCAACATGAATCATCAAGACCTTGCCAATTACGATACTTCCCCCTCCGGGCTGATTGCCAATTTCGATGATTTGGGCAACCTTGCATTCGAAGTTAATCGGACTTTCGGCCACGCGTGGCGCACGGACGCTGTCGGAGGGGATCGGGGTGAGTCCCGCGACGTCAAATTCGTTGGTCTCTCGAGGAAACTCCGTTGCGGTTGTATTCATCGCCTCGGCCAGATCTTCCGTCACGATATTGACCACAAATTCCCCAGTGGCGCGCACATTGTGCAGCGTATCCTTCTGACCTAAATCTGTCGAACGCACGGACGGACAAAAGAGCAAGTGTGCCGGGTTCGAACATACCGCATTGAAAAAGGAAAAGGGCGCCAGGTTCGGCCTCCCCGATGAATCAACTGTCGAAATCCAGCCAATGGGACGTGGGACAATCGCACCAATCATTAATTTGTAAACCGTTCTCCAATTGCCTTCATCTGGGCGTAATTGCATGTTTTATCGCGCTCCCTGTTTAATGCGATGTAGATTCCTTTGCAGACAGCGTTTTTCGCGACGCAGGAACCAGAAGTGGTCGAGGGTGTTTGCGGGCGGCGCAATGCAAGAGTTTCTTACTCGCCGTCCCCTTCCATCCAGGAATTCATGTATTCGTTTTTTTCCAATTCCAGCGCGGGCACAGCAACATCCAGTGGTCGGAAAGTGTCGACCATCACCGCAAGTTCATCCGTGCGTTTCTTACCGATGGAAGCTTCCGTTGCCCCAGGCTGCGGCCCGTGGGGCAGCCCGCTTGGATGGAGCGTGATATCGTATTTGCCAATTCCCTTGCGGGACATAAAGTTGCCATCGCAATAGTACAACACCTCGTCCGAATTAACATTGGAATGGTTGTAGGGGGTTGGTATGGCTTCCGGATGGTAATCAAATTGGCGCGGCACAAACGAGCAGATGACGAAATTCCAACCCCGAAAAGTCAGGTGCGATGGGGGCGGCTTATGCAGCATGCCCGTGATCGGCTCGTAATCGTGGATATTAAATATCCACGGGTACAAATAACCGTCCCAACCTACCACATCGAAGGGATGATGATCGAGAACATGCAGGCTGATCTGATTGCGTGCCTTTACCCTGACTTGAAATTCACCACGCTCCGTGTGCATTTCCAGCTCTTCGGGGACGCGGAAGTCTCTTTCCGTATACGGTGCATGTTCGTTCATCTGCCCATGTTTATTGCGCCAGTGAGACGGCGTTTCGATTTGGGTAGCGGACTCGATGACGAAGAATCTCGCTTCCTTCTCCTCAAGGTCCATCTTCCAGGTCGTGCCGTAGGGAATCACAATGTAATCTCCTGCGCGGAAGGGCAGTTTGCCGAACTGGGTATGCAAGACGCCTGAGCCTTCGTGCGTGAACCATACTTCATAGGATTGAGCATTGCGGTAGAAGTAATCCATACTGTCGGTGGGACGGGAAACACCCAGGGTGACATCCGAATTCCCCAGAAGAACTCTCTTTGCAGAAACGGCATCGCCGCCGGAAGGAATATCTTTGGTCCCAAATGCGCGGTGACGAAGGGGACCAAAATCAGCATATTCCGGTTGCGCGGGGCCGAGCGACTCGACTCTCAACACCCGCGGGGGCAAGAAATGATGGTAGAGGATAGACTGCAACCCGGAAAACCCCTCCAGCCCCATAACCTCCTCACGATAAAGTTTGCCATCCGGCTTTCTGAACTGAACGTGACGTTTTTGGGGCATGTCCCCCAATCGATGGTAAAAAGGCATGATTTTCTCCTTGACATTTACAAAGTAAATGTGTTAATAAGTTGATGGGTCAATGTGGCAAAGCGGATAAATTTGCTCTCGCGAAATACCACATCAACAAAAATCCTGGGGCGGAAATTTCCGCCATGTTGATATTTTCTCCTACAAACTTTTTGACGTCTTATCGTATTCACTCATTATCTTTTTTCGCACCTACCCTATTTCTCAAAACTCCCATCTTCTCAATCTCAAGCTCGACAATATCACCCGTTTGCAGCCAGGGCCCTTCGCCCTTCGTCAACTCAAGCAGACTGCCGCTTCCGACGGTTCCCGATCCGATCACTTCGCCTGGCAGCAGAACCACGTCTTGCGAGGCGCGCGCGATCATATCCCCAAAGGAATAAGTGATATCCTTCCAATTTCCGCGGGAGCGTTCAACATTGTTCACTCTAGCGACCATCTCCAGATCATAAACGCCTGGCCGGTCTGTGGCATGTTCCTCGAGCTCGTCTGCCGTGGTAATCCAGGGGCCCAGCGAAGAAGCAAAGTCCTTCCCTTTCGCCGGTCCCAGACCTACCTTCATTTCGATGCGCTGCGTGTCGCGTGCCGACCAATCGTTGAATACCGTATACCCGAAGATGTACTCTTCCGCGAGCTCGGCCTGGATATCCCGGCCAGATTTTCCAATCACGCAAGCAACTTCCAGCTCATAATCCAGCGCCTTGCTGTGGCTGGGGTAGGGTACCGTTTGATCCGGGCCGAAGATGGCGTTGGGATTGGTGAAATAAAAGACCGGAATTTGGTACCACTCCTCGGGAATATCCCGCCCGCGATTTTTATAGGCCGTGCGCACGTGTTCCTCAAAAGCATAGAAGTCCCGCATTCCGAGCGGCCGGAGCAGAGGCGGGAGCAACATGACATCATCCATCTTGTACCCCACCTGCGCCCTGCCCGCGCCCTTCAAATGCAGGAGGTCTAAACCTTCAAGCGCCGCAACCAGGCTGCGCGCATAATCCCATAAATCATCGCCGGCGTGGATTAGCTCAATCAATGTCTCCGGTAAAGATCGCGCGCTGATGCTCTGCGCACCTTGAGCCCATGTGCGCGCGGCAGCGAGATCGATCACGATCTTCCCGACCATTGCTCCGAGGCGAACTTGCCGTGGTGCGGAGGGTAAAACGAAATTTAAATAGCGCATTGTATAAGGGAGTAAATAAGTTGATGGGAAGAAGAGTTATAAGGAATCGGTAACCAGGAATCTGGGATCAGGTGTTCACAGTTGTCTCTCGCCATGTACACTGGATAAGTCACAGCCGTCATCCCGATTTACTGATCACTGATTACCTAATCCCTGGCCTCACAAATTTCCTCTCCGATCTTGCTCGATCTCCAGGGCTTCGAAGAGTGCCTTGAAATTTCCTTTCCCAAATCCGCGGCTGCCATGGCGTTCGATTACCTCGATAAAGGCTGTGGGTCTATCCTGGATCGGCTTAGAAAATATCTGCAGCAAGTAGCCTTCATCATCGCGGTCCGCCAGAATGCCGAGCTTGCGAATCTCATCCAGCGGCTCGTCAATGGGCCCAATGCGATCCGGAAGTATATCGTAGTACGTGTCCGGAACGCGAAGAAATTGGATGCCGTTGCGCTGCAGCTTCTTTACTGTTGCTAGAATGTCTCCTGTTGCCATGGCGATATGCTGCACGCCTGGAGTGACATAAAAATCCAGGTATTCCTCGATTTGGCTCTTGCGTTTGCCCTCTGCGGGCTCGTTGATGGGAAATTTTACTCTGCCGGTGCCATCCTGCATTACTTTGGACATCAGAGCAGAGTATTCGGTGCTGATGTCTTCGTCGTCAAAGTGGAGCAATTGACGGAACCCCATCACCGAGTGGTAGAACTTCACCCAGGTATCCATCTTCCCCAACTCGACATTTCCCACGACATGATCGACGGCAACAAGATCAGTGGCTGGATTGCCGGGGTTCCGTGGCTCATAAGTCGGGGCGAAGACTCCTTCGTAATCTGATCGATCAACGAAGACGTGTAATACTTCGCCGTAGGTGTGAATCGCGGAAGTGCGGTAGACGCCGGAATCATCGGCCTCTTCCTTCGGCGCCCATGCACTACGGGCGCCACGTTCCATTGTCGCAGCATAGGCTTCTTCAACATCATCCACCTGCAGCGCCACAACTTTAACCCCGTCGCCATGCAGCAATTGATGGGCTGACATTTCGTCACTGGGCCCGTAGGCGGAAGATAATATAAAGCGTATCTTCCCAGATTCGAGCACATAGGAGGCAAATCTTCGATTGCCTGTTTCCAAACCTGAAAAGGCTGTGACCTTGAATCCAAAACCCTTCGACCAATAATACATCGATTGCAGAGCGTTTCCGACCCAGAAATGAATATGGTCGATACTCTTAATTTGAAGAAAATCTGCTTCCTCGGTGATGGGTCTGTCTCCTGTCGAGACCAACTCAGCCATACTACATCTCCTTTCGACACTCCTGTATGAAATCAGGGGTCGTCAGATCGTTCATCTTCGTTTGCGCATAGGCCGGATTATGGGCCGCGTGTATGTTTATTCGGTTGCCTGAATCACACTCGTCAATCGCGCGATCGCTTCCCGGATCATGGCCGGTGTAGCGTTGCTAAAATTCAAACGCATCGTGTTGCGATGGCCACCGTTAACAGCAAACGCCGCTCCTGGTATATAGGCCACTTTTTGGTCCAGCGCCGCTTCAAACATGTCCCAGGTATCCACTCCATTATGCAACGAAACCCAGCTAAAGAGCCCGCCCTCAGGCCGGGTCCATGTTGCCACATCGGATAGATGCTCCTCAAGCGCCCCCATCAGCGCCGAACTTCTTTCGAGATTGAGTGCATTGAGATTAGCAATATAGGGTTCGAACAGATCTCGATCGAAGAACTCCATCACCGCGCGCTGCGTCAGCGTAGACGATTCGAGATCGAAGGATTCACGAATAACCGTGATCGCTGGCAACATCTCCTGCGCGGCGACGATCCATCCCAAGCGGATCGACGGTGCCAGCATTTTCGAAAATGAGCCCACATAAAAGACGTTTCCAGCATTGTCGAACGCCTTGATTGGAGGGCTGCGATCCCCCGAAAAACGCAATGCCGAGTAAGGATCGTCCTCAATCACCGCCACCCCGTATTCTTCGGCCAAGGCTGCCGCGCGGGCGCGCTTTTCTTTGGATAAGCTTACACCCAAAGGATTATGGAAATCCGGAATCAACACTGCAAAGCGTGGGCGTGGATCTTGACGAAACGCTGCTTCCAGCGCCTGCATATCGGCGCCTGTCGAATGATCCGTGGGAATGGCGCGCAGCGCGGCGCCGCGCCCAAGGGTGATTTGGTGAATCCCCGTAAACGTTATTTCTTCGACGACCGCCGGATCTCCTGGATCGAGCAATAAACGCGAGAGGATTGCCAATCCCTGCTGCGCGCCATTGGTGATAAATATTTGTTCGCCCTCGCATGCCACACCCATCTTGGTCATGTACTCAGCAATCCAATTCCGCAGCGGCGCATATTGCGGGCTGTACTGCATTGCTTTCGCCCCATCACGATCAAGAACCGCATTTAAACAACTGCGAAATTGCTCAACGGGCATGTTTTCGTTGGCAGGTAATCCTCCCGCAAGAGAGATGATATCGGGGTCAACCGCCAATCCCAGCAGCTCGCGTAGCACCGAGCGTTTCAGACGCTCAACTTCATGGCTTAATTGAAAGCCCATGGGAGAATTATACTTGTGCTAAGTCATCGTGCATGGGATGGGTTGTCATTCTCAGCCAAACAAAGAGGATGCAAATGCCTTTCAACGAACGAGAGGATCTCGTTGCCCATGGAAAAGGACTTTTCTCATTGGAAAACGAGTTTCTTCGTCGCTTCGGATTATGAAGCGCCTTCGCTCCTCAGTATGCCATCGTTCCACATCTATTATCTTGTCTCAGTACTAACAGCCTCCCCGCGCGGCAGCGGGATGTCATTAAGTTACAGGGGAGCTGAGCCAGATCGCTCTCCTGCGCCTACGCAATGCAGCGCGTTTTTCACTTTCCATGCCCTTGATAATCACTATGATAGGGCGATTATGCCAGGGCAATCCAAGTTGCCCATTGAAGGAGAATACTGGATGAAATCCGGAAGCACCCTGATAGTTCCTGTGCTCACCCTCGCTATTGCGGGTTTGGCTTGCATTTCACCCCTTGATCAGGGGCAAAATGAAATCGAAATTGAATCATCCTCTTCCTCCCCTGCGGCAGAGGATAAGTCTTCCGTAATTGAACTTCCGCCAGCCGACGACGAAGCACAATATGAAATCGCCCCTATCATCCGGGCGGGTTTGTGGAATCCTGCGAATTTGACCAGCTATCGGTCCGACTATGTGATCACTTTTGATGGGGTTTCCGATGGAGAAAACATCCAGGGGTCGATGAGTTTTCTCATGGAAATAACCACTGACCCACCGGCACAGCATATTCTCATGGATTTCGAGGGATATGATTTCGGCGCTGAAAGTCCTACCAACATCGAGCTTTATGTGTTGGATGACACCCTTTATGCAAACATGGGGATCGAGCAGGGATGGATCCTATTACCTGGAGCCGGGTTCGCCGCTATGCGGGAGGGCCTCTTCCTTCCCGAAGAAATGATCGACCTGCCGGCAGAGGCTCGCCGCAGCTTGCTCCCGGAAACCGTCAACGGAGTGATCAGCTGGCACTACAGGATCGACGAATCGAATTTCCAGGCCGATTCGACGGTGTATGACAGCATGTTGGCCGATGCCTGGGTGGCTGTCGATGGTGGCTACCTCGTTAAAATGGATGCAACCTTCAGCGGTTCTTTCCTCGAGAGTGGGGGGCAGGGTTCTTTCCTGGATGAAGGCACGATTCAATTCATCTTTAACCTTCTGGATGTGAATCAAGGTTTTCGGATTGAGCTTCCTGCGGCGGCATTGCAGGCCGGCGACTTCGCCCTCGATGATCTTATAAGCATTGGGGAATGGTCCCGGGAAGATATTCCGCTTCCCACGGACGCCATTATCGCCTTCTCCACTCCGCAGTTGGTGGAAGCTGAAACGGCATTATCCGTAGAAGCCGCGCGTGATTTTATGGTCGCCCAATTACAGGCCAATGCATGGCTGCAAGAAGGTGAGCCATACGGTGACACAGACAGTTACTTTGCCAATTATTACAAAGGGGATGAAGCTCTCTCATTGGCGATCAATAACGTTGATCAACGTACGAGTATATTTATCATCCTGGAGTGAGTGGCGGATCAAAACGCATGCGGCCATGAACAGTCAAGTCCCGCAGTCGGCATGCGAAAATGTGAAGGTAGGATCTCGCACGGCGTTTTTTTGCCTGAGTATGATTATGCGTCGATTGCGGTTTGATCTTCTTGCTGTTCCCCCGCTTCCATGGTCGTTTCTTCGGACGAACGTTCGGCCATAATCTGGCGCACAGTTTCCCGCAAAGTGCTGCGTTTCGGTTTGTTTTTTCCCAGCGATTTCAAACGCTTGATTGTCGCGCGGCTCATGGCCTTTGTAATTTGTCCCATCATCTCACGTGAAATTTTCTCGCCGCGTTCAAACCAGATTGCCGCCGCGTAGCCGAGCGCGGATGTTGTTCCTGCGGCGACTCCTGCCGCTATCAGCCAGCCTGGCGGGCCGCTCAATTTGCTCATTTCGTAGAATATCGATCGTCCCACGACGGCCATCCCAAAAGTCGCCACGAGTTCGCGCGCGCGCCGCAGCGTAATTTTATAGGCATAGATACGTGCAATCGATAACACCAATGCCGCCTGAATACCCAATAGCGGGAAGAAATCCAGGAAAGGAAGGGGCGTGACCGCAATCGCGGCGGCAGTTGAGGCAGCCTTAGAGATCGAACGCTGAGTCAGATTCCAGCGATATTCCGGCAGGGCTGCCCCCAGAGCCGCAACGATGCCCGGTTCGCTCTTGGCAATGGCGATTAATACCTTATCCAGGCCAACCCCTTTTTTGGCACTGATAGGAAGAATGCTCTCGGAGGGGATTCCAAGATTGCCTGCCGCAGATCCAAGTACCTGCGGGCGGTCCTTGGAGACCAAATCCATTTTATTCAAGGCAACAATCGTCGGCTTGCCCAGATCCATTATTTCGCGATAAAGCGCCTGCTCTGGCGCCAGGATTCCATGTGTGGCATCCAGCAAGAGCACGATTACGTCCGCTTCCTGTGCGGCATTTAATGCGCGCGTTTTCTCCACATCCCCCACTCCCCCGGGCGCATCTGCGCCTGGGGTGTCGATTACGTTGAATAACCCGGCATCTGCCGCACTGCTGAACCGCGTAGTGCCAGGCACTGCGCTCACCCTGGCGCGATCGGCTTTTGTGCGAACAAACTGATTGTAAAGCGTGGATTTCCCGACGTTGACCGGCCCCAATATAACAACCTTATGTTTGCTTCCAGCAGCAACGCGCAGATGCTCTACTGCTTGATCAATAAGCGCCTGCCATCCTTTTAACTCTGCAGGGAGGTAGCCCAGCGCCTGCGTTAGGTCCTTTCGAGTGTTTTTTGGTAGCGCGTTCCACGCTTTATGAAGATCTTCCCTCCAACGTTCAACAAATTCATCAAAATCGAATGCTCCATTTTGCATGTCGCTGTTGGAACCCACGGAAATTCGCTCCTATCCACTGCAAGTTCATTGGATTTACGACAATTCTACGGCATAAGTATATGAATAGCACTAAAAAGCTTTTCCCTATAATGCAAATATGTGGATAACTCCCTGTTTATTGGGGAAAACTGCCGCGTTTTGGGGATAACTTCGACCTCTTTTGGATATCCTGGCTTTTCTTCGGGGTCACTATTCGGGTAAACGCACGATTCGTTCACTTTTCCATTTCGCTGATGGCGAGTTTCGCCTGGGAAACTGCTTGTTTGCTCACAACTCCCTGTGGAAGGAAATATACCTGTCGGCTATGAAAGATCGCAGATCTAGGGGGTACTTTAAAAATATTCCCTCATATAGCGCTTTTCGAGTGGCGCAGCTTGTTCCTCCACTTTTCCCCAGCCCCTACTAGTACTACTACATTAACTAATACAAAGAGGAAAATGTGTAGAAATTAATGCATAACCAATCGCCCAATAGGTGACTTGCTTGTTAAAATAGTGTATGTTGTCGACATGCTTGCTATCGATCAGGTAGCCATCGGGATGGATGCGCAGACAACGCTGGGGGCTGCGCGGTCAATGCGCGGTCAACAAGCATTGGTCTCACTGCCTGACGCGCAAGATAGGCACAGAGACAGGCAGGAAACTTCCGGCAAATTCAAGCGTATGCTTGGGAGGCCATGCCCAGATCACTACTACATACCTGGAGTCACTTGAGCTTAATATATTTTGGGTTATCGGAGAAATTCCGCTCAAGACGTAAGGCCTCCACGGTACATGTTCCAGTCATGCTGGACCATCTATCCGCAAGAATTTGGGGTAAAATTTGGTCCGAGTACCCCTGACCTGCCCCCACTATTTGGTCCACTTCTTAGGTTAGACTCACCGACTGAAACGGCTCTTGAATCACGATCCAGGCTGCTGGAGCTGGCGGCTTGTAGTCAAGTGAACTATGCGGCCTGACGTGATTGTATTCCCACCTCCACATCTCAATCAAGTGCTTTGCTTCCTTCAAGGCGTAGAAGATCTCCCGATCGAGCAATTCGTCTCGCATTCTCCCATTGAATGATTCAACATAGCCATTTTCCCACGGGCTGCCTGGCTCGATGAACAACGCTCCGATCTTGAGCTTGCTCAACCATTCTCGAAGCATCTTTGCAGTGAACTCAGGACCGTTGTCGGATCGAAGATGACTGGGTACCCCTCGTTCACAGAATAATTCCGTCAGACGCTCCTGCACATCTCCGTGCCTGATGTTTCTGGCCACGTGGGAGGCCAGGCTCTCACGGGTGTATTCATCGATAATGTTCAGTATCCGGAAGGCCCGGCCGTTGTGCGTTCTCTCCTGGAGGAAGTCATAACTCCAGACGTGGTTCGGATACTGTGGACGTAGTCGGATGCATGAGCCATCATTCAGCCATATCCTGGAGCGTTTAGGCTGTTTTGCAGGCACTTTCAGACCTTCTTTGCGCCATATTCTCTCCACACGCTTGTGATTTCATTCTCCACCCATCGTTCCTGAGCATCGCAGTGATCCTGCGGTACCCATAGCGACCATATTGGCTCGCCAGCTGGATGATGTGCTCTGTGAGGACTTTCTCGTCTTGAGGCTGGACGGCATGTGTATCGTTGCGTTGATCTGGGGTGTGCAAGAACCTTACAAGCCCGGCGCTCGGAAACACCCAGGGTCCGCTGAACTCGCTCGACAGCCCTGCGTCTCCTGGCCGGGCTGATCAGTTTCCCGAGATAGCTTCCTTCAGAATGGCGTTATCCAGTGAAAGGTCTGCAACCAGACACTTCAGCCTGGCATTCTCTTTCTCAAGATCCTTGAGTTTGCGGACTTGTGAGGTTCGCATCCCACCGTATTCTTTTCGCCAGCGATAGTAGGTTTGCTCGCTCACGCCCAATTGTTTCGAGGCTTGAGCCACAGTTTGACCCTGGCTGAGGAGGACTTCTGCCTCACGAAGTTTGCTGATGATCTGTTCGGGGGTGTAACGTTTTCTTGGCATTTCAACCCTTTCCTGATCTTAACTCTACAACTGGATCAGTTTTTGGGGGTCAGGTCAGCGAAACCAAGGCAGGCAAATAGGCGGTTCCACAGGCGCCAATCGAATGACATCCAGAATTCGTCATTCGTTCGTGCGGGCGACTGAGATAGCTCCCCGGACCAGGCAGAAGTTATCGGCGTTTATTGTCGTGCGCAAACAGCCGGCCAGCTTTTGTCTGGCCTCCATTTTGCGGAATTCCTCTCTTCCTGATGGTTATCAAACAAATGCAAAAGCTCGTGTTTATCCACCACCCTAACATCCTTGTGAACACGGAGCCGATTCATCCAGCTCCGCCAGTTCTCCAAGGGACAGGAAGGGGAGATAGCGGCGCATCGGCGATCTCCCCGCAATACACTTTACGAAGAGGGTTTGTCTAGGTCCATCCGCGCACTTTCACGGCTTCCGCAACCCGGGTGACGGCAACGAGGTAGGCGGCAAGGCGATTGTGTACATTGTGCTGGCTCGCGGCGTTGTGAACCGCGTGGAAAGCATCGGTCATCTTCTTATCAAGACGCTCGTATATCACCGATTCTTCCCAATAGTAGCCATAGGAGTTTTGCACCATTTCAAAGTAGGAGACCGTAACCCCGCCAGCGTTGGCCAAAAAATCGGGTATCACGTACACCTCGTTTTTATAGAGGATCTTGTCGGCGTTGGGGGTCGTTGGCCCGTTTGCCAACTCAACAATGATCTTGGCTTTAATGTTGCCTGCATTGCTCCCTGTGATGACGTTTTCCAATGCTGCAGGGATGAGGACATCGATCTCTAGCTCAAGCAGTTCCTCATTGCTGATCGCTTTTGATCCCGCAAAGCCTACAACCGAGCCAGTTTCCCGCTTATGCGCAGAAACTTTTTCATAGTCCAATCCGTCGGCGAGGAAAATCCCGCCCTTCGAGTCGGATACGGCAACAATCTTCAGCCCGAAAAGCTCGCTGCCGAGCTTGTGTGCCAAAGATCCAGCATTTCCATACCCTTGAATAGCAGTTGATGTATCCTTTAATTCGATAGCAAGTATCTTTGAGGCCTCACGCAGGCAATACATTCCCCCGCGCGCGGTGGCATCACCACGGCCGAGAGAGCCACCGAGGATGAGTGGTTTTCCCGTGATCATGCCAAACTCGTTATGGCCCTGCATAAAAGCATATTCGTCGGCCATCCAAGCCATGATTTGTGGGTTGGTATAAACATCCGGTGCAGGCACATCTTTTTCCAGGCCAAGAATGCGCCCCACCTGGCGAATGTAGGCTCTGCTTAATCGTTCGATTTCGCCTTGCGACATAGCTTTGGGATTACAGATCACGCCACCCTTCGCGCCGCCGAGAGGAATGTCGACGAGAGCACATTTCCACGTCATCCACGCGGCGAGCGCCCTCACCGTGTCGATGGTTTCGCTGGGATGATAGCGGATCCCGCCTTTCGTAGGCCCACGCGCATCATTGTATTGCACCCGAAAGCCGTGGAATATTTTGGTGGATCCATCATCCATCTTCACCGGGAGAGTGACATGTAATTCGCGCAGCGGCCAACGCAGGAGTTCATGGGTTGCCTGGTCAAGCTGCAGGACTTTCGCAGCTTCGTCCAATTGCTGCTGGGAAACCTTGAAAGGATTGATCTGGGTTTCAGATGATTCGGGTGGTGCCATGTGTTTCTCCTTGAGTGGGGTTAGGTTGACCAATACCGCGAGTTCGTGATTGGTTGGCGCCACTACTGGCGCACTCAACGGAAGTTTTGGTCTAATACAGGCGGGTGTAAAGCTATTGCTCCTGCGATCGCAATCATTCGTTCGTGCACTTATACATTCGTAGCCTTGCAGCCATGGGTGGCTAGGCACCTATCCATACCCTTGCTCCTGGCGGAAGCATTTGTGGCCCAATAGCAGCATGCCGGCACAATCATTCTCGCGCGTGTTACCGTAACGTAGGAAAGGCAAGAATGCAAGTGCCAACCCTCACGCTGGCGGCTGCCGTTTATCGAGCGCACGTAGTTGTCTGGCTAAAGCTTGGCGTAGACGTTGCGGGTCGCTGCGGCCGCTGGTTGCGCGCATCACCTGGCCGAATAGCCATTCGAAAATGGGTTCTTTGCCGAGCAGGTACTGCTGTACCTGGTCCGGAAATTCGACCAGCACCTTTTCTATATGTCCATCGATGATCGCGCTGTCGGCAAGTATTTCTAAGCCTTGCGCCTCAATGATCTGGGAAGCGCCTGCGCCCGAGGCAAACATTTCGGTGAGCACAGCTTTGGCGCTGCTGTTGCTGATCTTTCCCAGCTCCACAAGCCCTATCAGTTCACTTAATTGCTCGACGCTGATCAATGTTTCGCGAATTTTGATCCCTGCATCGTTCAACAAGCTAAAAAGAGGACCGCCAATCCAATGCCCAATTTGCTGCGCAGGCAGATCGGGCGCCGCGGCAACCGTGGCTTCGAAATAATCGGCGATATCCTTTTCGTTGGTTAACACATCGGCGGTGTAGGGATTGAGCTTAAGTTCGTCTACGTAACGCTGGCGTTTTGCACGGGCTAACTCTGGAAGCTTCGCTCGAATTTCCTCGATCCAGGAGCGCTCCAAATGCAAGGGAGGGAGATCAGGTTCAGGAAAATAGCGATAATCATGTGCTTCCTCCTTCCCGCGCTGAGGGACCGTCACTTTCAAGCCTTCATCCCACCCCAAGGTCTCTTGCCGCACCTCCTGGCCATTAGCAAGCAGGCGGCTCTGGCGATCAATTTCATAGGAAATGGCCTGTGCCATCGCGCGCAGTGAATTCAGGTTTTTAATTTCGGTACGCGTTCCCAAGATCTCCGCCCCTTGCGGGCGGACGGATATATTGGCTTCGAAGCGAATCACACCCTTCTCCATATCGGCGCTGCTAACCTCAAGAAAGCGTAGCAGAGATCTTAACGCGATTGCGTAGGCGCGCACTTCATCGATGGAGCGCAAATCCGGTTCGCTGACAATCTCCAACAATGGGACCCCAGAGCGGTTGTAGTCGATTAATGAATTCGTTTGCCGATGGGTGAGCTTGCCGGTATCTTCTTCGAGATGCACACGGCGGATGGCGATCCTTTTTTCTTCGCCGTTTGTTGTGATCATCATCCAGCCGTTGACCGCCAGCGGAAGTTCATACTGTGAAATTTGGAATCCTTTGGGAAGATCGGGATAAAAGTAGTTCTTGCGGGCGAATATGCTTGTCTCCGCAATCTCACAATGTAGAGCAAGTGCAACACGAATCGCAAATTCAACTGCACGCCGATTGATGACGGGTAAGGTGCCCGGCATACCCGTACATATTTCGCAGACACGTGTATTTGCAGTTGCGCTGACCGAATCGACAACGGCACAGCCGCAAAACATCTTCGAGCGAGTCTGCAGCTCCGCATGCACCTCCAGACCGATGATGGGTTCGAATTCAGTCATGAATAATTTTTGCAGCAACCACGCCAAGTAATATGTAAAACGTCAAAACGATAAAGTGTCTCAATTCGAATATAACTCGTTGACATTTCAACAGCTTGACTTATTCACCCTCTTACCCATGCCGTTCCATAAATCTTCGCATTCTTTCCAGCGCTTCTTCAATTTTTTCATACGCGGTGGCGTAGGAGCAGCGTACAAAATTGCCCTCGGCGCCGAATGCACTCCCGGGAACAACGGCGACCTTTTCTTCACGCAGCAATGTATCCGCGAAGGTCTCATCATCCATGCCCGATGCGCTGATGGAGGGGAAAGCGTAAAAGGCGCCTCGGGGTTCGAAAGTTGTGAGGCCCAGTTGATTCAGGCCGGAAACGATTAGCTGCCGCCGGCGATCATATTCCGCCCGCATCTCCTGCACATAACCCTCGCCGCTTCGCAGCGCTTCGATGGAAGCGAATTGTGCTGCCGTGGGCGCCGACATAATCGTGTACTGATGAATCTTGCGCATGGCAGAAAGGATCGCGGAGGGGGCGGCGGCGTAGCCAATACGCCAGCCAGTCATCGCATAATTCTTTGAAAATCCACCGAGCAGGATGGTGCGCGCGGCCATCCCCGGCAGGGATGCAAAACAAGTGTGCTCATGCCCGCCATAGACCAATCGATCGTAAATCTCATCCGAGATCACCAGCAGGTCGTGTTTCTCAGCCAGACGAGCCAAATCGAGCAGCCTTTCGCGCGACATCACGGCTCCGGTTGGGTTGTTAGGGTAACCAATTAGGATGGCCTTGGTTTTCGGCGTGATTAATTTTGCCACGTCCTCTGCCAGGACCTGGAATTCATCTTCGGGTTTTGTGGGAAGCGCAATGGGTACGCCGCCCGCAAAAACCACCTCCGGTTGATAGGAAACAAAACAAGGAGTGGGCACGATGACTTCGTCGTCGCGTTCGATCACCGCCGTCAGCGCCAGGTACAGGGCCTCCGATACACCGACGGTGATCAAGATCTCGTCTTCCGCCGCATATTCCACGTCGTACAAGCTTTGCAAATGCGCAGCCACGGCCAGGCGCAATTCTAAAATTCCCGAGTTCGAAGTGTAATGCGTCTCGCCTTCTTGCAGCGCGCGAATACCGGCATTTAAAATTGGTTCCGGGGAAACGAAATCCGGTTCTCCTATTCCCAGCGAAATGACATCATCCATCGTGGCGGCAATATCGAAAAATTTGCGGATGCCGGATGGAGGGACGGAAGCGATATGCTGAGCTACAAAATTACGCATTTTCTGCTGCTCCCTTTAATCGTGCTTATCCCAGGCTCGGTGATGAGTTCGCGCCGGCAGAATTCCCCTGCGACTCTAGACGGCGTATCCCCTGTTTTATAATTTCACTCTGTGCGCACGATAGCCGAATCGCCGATATTCAGGTCGCGAAAATGCCCTTGCACTAGTGTATTGCGCCCGATAATGGATGCAGAAACGGAAGCGTCGACAATGTGGGATCCGCTGTCGATTATCGAATCCTTGATTTTCGATCGCTCGATGCGGCATCCAGCGCCAATGCTCACATGCGGCCCAATTACACTTTCGCTTATTTCGGCACTGGGATCGATAAATACGGGGGGGACGACAACAGTGCCTTGCAATTGTGAGGCGACTTCCGTATTATCTCGCCCATTTTCCAATAAATAGCGATTGGTCTCCAGCAGAGCATCCGGCTTCCCACAATCATGCCACTCTTCAATGGGTTCGACGCGCATCTTGAGACCATCTTCAAGCATGATGTTGATCGCATCGACAAGAAAATATTCGCCCTTGAGCAATTCTTTTTTCTCCATCTGTTCTTCGATTGCGGCGATTAAGTTCTCGGCCTGCTGAAAATAATAGAATCCCACAACTGCCAGGTTGTTGCTGATATCCTGTGGCTTTTCCACCAGGTGTTTTACCCATCCCTGATCGTCAACCGCAGCCACGCCAAATCTTCGCGGGTCAGGTACTTCTTTGACCCAGGCCACCGCTCCGGCTTCCTCGCTTGCGAGCGCGGCGAGGTCTGCTTCGATGATCGTATCGACGAAAGCCATCATCATGGGTCCGGAGAGATATTCCCGGGCAAGCCAAATGGCGGGCGATTGTCCGTTAAGTTCCTCTTGAATGATGGAGCGTGTCGGTAAATCGGGATAGGCCTCATTTACATAAGCCTCGATCTGATCCCCCAAATAGCCAATGATAAAGATTACTTCTTCAATATTGGGCAGAGTTTCGAACATGTCGAGCACATGTCCCAATACAGCTTTCCCCGCAACGGGGATTAGGGGCTTTGGCTTCGACCAGGTTTGCGGACGCATGCGCGTTCCATAACCCGCCGTGGGGATAACGATCTTCATAGTAGCGCCTCTTTATTATGCCAGTCCGTGGCCTTTTGATAGGCATGCGTCACACGAAACAAGATAGCTTCTCCAAGATGCGGGCCAGTGATCTGCATCCCGATGGGAAGCCCGCTGTCATCAAACCCCACAGGAAATGCCAAACCAGGAACCCCAGCCAAATTTGCCGGGAGCGTAAATACATCCTCCAGATACATGGCCAGTGGATCATCTTCATGCGCCCCAATCGGGAAAGCCGTCGTCGGAGTAACTGGACTGGCAATCAGGTCAACTCTCTCGAATGCGCGCTCGAAGTCCTGTTTGATCAAGGTGCGGACCTTTTGAGCCTGTGCATAGTAGGCATCGTAATAGCCGGAGGAAAGTGCGTAGGTGCCGAGCATGATTCTGCGCTTAACCTCCGGGCCGAATAACTCGCCGCGTGTCTTAAGGTAGGTATCCCACAAATCATCACCATTCTTACGAGGACCAAAGCGAATGCCGTCATAGCGGGCCAGATTGGCCGATGCCTCGGCAGGTGCGATGATGTAATACACAGGAAGGGCCAGATTGGTGTGCGGGAGGCTGATCTCCTGCAGCTCACATCCCAAGTCGCCCAAAACGTTCAGCGCTTCACGTACTGCGGCTTCGACTGCAGGTTGGATGCCATCGATAAAATATTCTTTGGGAACGCCGACGCGAATTCCGCGCAAATCGCCATCCTGCAATTGAATTTCTTCAACCGCGCCCGGCATCGAGGTGGAATCTAGTTCATCATGGCCCGCCATGGTTGTGTATAACACAGCCATTTCTGCGGCGGAATGTGCGTGGATGCCCACAGTATCCAGCGAAGACCCATAGGCAATTAAGCCATAGCGTGACACACGCCCATAGGAAGGTTTGAGGCCGGTTATCCCGCAAAAGGCGGCTGGCTGGCGAACCGATCCGCCCGTATCCGTGCCTAATGCGGCGAAACACATTCTTGCAGCAACTGCAGCCGCGGAACCACCCGAAGAACCGCCGGGAACACGGGCCAGATCCCACGGATTATGGGTTACGCCGTAGGCAGAATTTTCGGTTGACGAGCCCATGGCAAATTCATCCGTATTGGTCTTTCCAAGGATCACCGCTCCGGAGTCGATCAGGCGCTGAACGCTGGTTGCCGTATACGGCGGGCGATACCCCTCCAAAATTTTCGAGCCACAAGTCGTTGGGACCCCGCGGATTGTGAGCACGTCTTTTATGGCGACGGGAATCCCGACCAGATTGGAGAGCGATTCGTTTTCACCTTTGCGTGCCTCCGCCAGCATTTTGTCAGCCCGATCGGCATGTTCTAGTGCCAGGTCTGGGGTTTGTGCGAGAAAGGCATGTACGTGCCCATCCACCTCTTCCATACGCGCAATACATGCCAGGGTCAATTCGCGCGCTGAAGTTTCGCCGGCTCTTAATGCTTGCGCCGCTTCATGGAGAGAGAGGTCGATGAGCGCAGTCATTCGTCAAAGGAAGGCGAAATCAAGGTTCCTGCTCAAGCACAGGGGCGACTTGGAACATGCCCTCTTCTGAAGAGGAGGCATTGGCGAGTATTTCATCCTGGGGAAGAGAGGGGCGGATTGTGTCTTCTCGCAAAGGAGCGGTCAGTGGCAGCACGGTGGCAGTCGGGGGAATGTTTGCGGTATCAACTTCCTGGAGTTGGGCGGCATATTCCAGAATCGCCGAGAGCTGGCGGGCGTAGGTTTCTATTTCTTCATCGGTCAAATGCAGGCGTGCCAGAAACGCGATTTTGCGGACTTCTTCTGCTGTGAGATCCATAACAAAGGATTATAGCAGAGCGGGCGTGCTCGCGACTTCGCGTTGGGCAGTACCTATTAAGGGACTCGATATGCTCATATTGTGCGCAGCTCAGAATGAAACTACTCCACACCACCTTAGGGGGATGTCCCAAATGCACTCGAATACACTTCGTTTCATCCATAATCCAATTGTTTAGGCAACCGGCCGGTTGCCCGTACACCTGAGGTAATTGATAAGCATCTTTAAAAACCAAACGACTCCAGATCTGATCTACCCTTTTGGGACAGGCCCCTACGGCTCATTCTCGAAGAGGGAACATCACAAGATAGCGTTTTTTGGGACAGCTCTCTAAGCAAAGTAAAAAATGGTGATTGGAATTATTTCCTAGTTCCCGCCAGGTGCGCCAAATGAAAGACGCAGGGCATCACCCAGGGCGGCGATCGTCCTGTCCCAAACACCGCTGATGCCGCCGTAGAAGTTGACTTGGGCAACGCGCTGCAGGATGTAACCAGGGGTCTGGGCATCGCACAACCCATCGGCCGCGCGGTTGCCTCGGGCATCGGTGCAGAATATTTCTGCGCTGCCGACGTTCGACCACTGCCAGTTGGCGTCATGCAGCATACGCATATTGCCCAGCCAGATTGAATTTGGGTGACCAAAAGGAATCTTATATTCGCAGGGGAAGAAATTGACACCGCAGATTTCATCGGAGGTGCTGATTAATTCCACTGATTGCAGGAAATTGGGATTGCCGCGCATGAAATTCATCGGATTGACCACCGCCACCCGGACCGGTGTGCTCCAGGCGTTGCCAATCTTTACACCAAAATCCCAGAGTTCATTACTGAAATCGCATTCACTGGCCACTGCTCGGTGTGGACCTGACCCGTTTGTCCCCCCGCATTTGTCGGCCAACGCGCCCGTGTCCGCAAGATAGTAAACCTCGGTTTCACGGCCGCTGGCATCGCGTGACCAAAAGCCTGCATCGTGGTAGCGTTCCGAGAGGCGTGTCTGGCTCGCAGAACCCTGATGCACCCAGAAACTCATGTCCATATCGGGATTGATGCCGGTCAACTCGGGGGTACCCCATCCGGTATTCTGGCCTGTCCTATGGGAAAAGACTTTGTATCCTACATGGTCGGCAATGATGCTCGCCTGCCCACCATGAAATGCGGCATAGCCGAAGTAGGGCAAGGGAGCTTCCGAGAGAGGCGGATCGCCATGCTCATGGGCGAAGCTGCAGGTTGCGCTTTCCGGGTTGGCTGGCTCGAGTCTGACTGATACGGGATGCCATGTACGGTACGTGTTGCCGTCCGGACCCGTGACTGTGAACCAATCATGCACGTTGGCCGGACAATTTCCCAGGATTTGGGCACTCACCTCGGGGAAGGTTTCATTATAGATCGCCGGCAGCGGTGTATTGGTTGGTGTGGGAGGAAGTGCAGTCGGAGTTGGCTGTGGTTCTTCCGCAAGTTCTGTGGCCGTGGGAAGCGGCTCTTCGATCAGCCATGGAGCCGGCTGGCATTCGCCAACCGATTCGCCATTTTCCCCCACAAACACGAGCACTTCATCCTCGCCACATTCGAGCGGAGCCTCTACAAGCTCGGGGGCCGTGACCGGCAATGGCAAAGATGGCTCCGCATTGGCAACAATAATGCCCTCGCGCAATGACCGTACCCTCTCGATTAGGGCAGCCGTTTCGAGTGTTTTCAACGTGTGAAACATCATGCTCACGGCAGCTAATTTCACTTCGCCGGGTTGGATGGTCGAAAGCAGTGATGTGCCGCCACCTTCCGAGGGATCTTTTCCAAGAAGCAGGAAAGTCAAGGTTCCCGGGGTGCGGTAAACGTCAATTTCTTGGAATGTCTCTAAATTCTCCGGGACTTGCAAAAGCAGGTTAACCCCGGGGCCAAGAACTTGACGTGCTAAAAAAACATTCAGCGCTTCTAGGGTTGTTGACCCCAGGTACGCGGATTGCAGCAGACGCAAATTTCCGGTGCCTGCATTGCGGATCGACCAGCCGGCATCGACCTGGATTTGGGGGACGATGATTTTCTGCAAGTCTTCTTCGAGGCGTGGCTCCAGCTGTACCGCGGGAAGAAATCGCCCGTCTGGATCGGCGGTTTCGATGAGGTAGGTTGTACCTAGATTGACAAGCGTTATGACCACATCGGACGTATCAATACCCTGCTCCTGGGAAAGCATGATGGACACCTCACGCCCGGCGACGGTGGTCAGGATCCCCTCGCCCTCATTTACGAATGCGCCAAGATAATCCCGATCGACGGGTCCTGGTGTTGCTGTTGGAGCACAAGCACTAACAATCAGGGCGACAAAAAACAGTCCTGCATACAACCTTGGCATAGTTACCTTCCGAAATTGAATTTTCTCTTGATTAAAGTCGTGTACCTTCGATTTTCCACGTTTGCATCGACGGGCGCTGGGATCGGCAAAGGGATATTTTGAACGCGCTTCTGCTGCCAGCGGTCGCCCATTTATCCTATACGTCAATGGGCAAGAAGATCAGAGTACTTTGGTACATTGGCTGCTGGTACCTTGGTACTATCGATCAATGTGGATCTCTTCGCCGGGTAGGCCAGAAAACTTGTTGATCGAACCCTATGTCGGTGGATTGGGATGGAATCCTATCAGCGCTTTCGATTTTGGGAGTTGACAATCGGCTTAAAAATTTGGGCTGTGTAAAACAAATTTCTGAGCATGAAGGCGAATACTTAAGGAAAATAACCTGGCCGATCGGCGCACAGAATGAACCATGGGTGCATAAATTTCTGGTTAGGTGGCCTGACGGCGTCAAGTTGATTGCAGGACACCCTTAATCGAAAGGGCTTTTCACAGTGAAGATGGGTGCTTGATGAGGAGATGCGCATCGCTGGTCAGGGAGAACATGCGTCATTTACGGTTATCATCGCTCCATGGCTATCGTTGTTCCGGGATAGTCATGCGCCCACGATTACGAAAATGCGCACTGTGCTGCGCTGCGCGGCAGAATCGCGCCTTCCCGACACAGGGGATCCGCTTCCTACTGGCGTGCGAGGGAGGATCTGGAAACACTCGGTTCGCCGAAATGACGAAGGATAATGATAGGATTAATCGGGGTTTATTGCGGCCGCATCAGGCTTAATCACAAACCCAACTCCAATTGCAAAGTATATGGGCACCTGCGTCGGGTGGCGGGCCTGGCTAATCGTGAAATCCAGAATGAGCGTTCGATGGGAACCACGCGCGCGAGCTCAACGTACGCAGCCGGATTTCAAATTGTGAGTGAAATCCCAGGAAGGAAATGCGAAAATGCGTAACCATGATGATAGGAACCACGAGGAGTTGAATCACGAACAGCATGCGCATGCGCAAGATGCCCCCCAGGCCCAAGAGAAAGGGCATGCCGATCATGTTGATCATGAAATGCCGGCTATGGCCGGGCATGAACACCACGACATGGCAGCCGCGGAGGGGTATGAGCATCACGGCGCGCACGCGATGCATGATCAAGGACCCGCCGACGGCCTGAAACCTTCAGCACACGCCGGGCACGCCGACCACACTGGACACGAGGAAATGTTCCGCGCGCGCTTCTGGGTATCGCTCGTGCTTTCCATCCCGGTCCTGATCTATAGCCCCAGCGTGCAGAAATTGTTTGAATTTAGCGCACCTCCGTTCACCGGCAGCGAGTGGATCGCTCCCGGCCTATCTGTCATCCTCTTTTTCTATGGCGGCAGCCCCTTCCTTCGCCTGGCGGTGCCCGAGCTCCGCCAGCGCAAGCCCGGGATGATGACGTTGATCTCTTTGGCTATCAGCGTTGCCTTCTTCTACAGCCTGGCGGTGACGTTTGTACTCGAAGGCGATACTTTCTGGTGGGAACTCGTGCTACTGCTCGACGTCATGCTTTTTGGCCACTGGATGGAAATGCGCAGCGTGCGCCAGGCTTCAGGAGCATTGAGCGAGCTGGCCAAATTAATGCCCGATACGGCAGACTTGATTGATGCCCGGGGAGATGTGCAAGTGGTGCCCGTCGGCAAGCTGCAAATGGGTGATCTGATCCTGGTGCGACCGGGGGCCAACGTGCCGGCCGATGGCGTTGTCGAAACCGGCGAATCGGAGGTGAACGAAGCCTTGATCACGGGCGAGTCCCTTCCGCTAAAGAAGTCAGTCGGTGCAACTGTCATTGGCGGATCGATCAATGGGGACGGCAGCCTGCGCGTGCGCGTGAAAGCAACCGGCGACGAGACCGCTTTAGCGGGCATTATGCGCCTGGTGGAGGAGGCGCAGGCGAGCAAATCGAACACACAGCTTCTGGCCGATAAAGCCGCCGGATGGCTCTTTTACATCGCCGTCGCCACTTCGCTCATCACGGGCGTCGTGTGGACCATCGCCATCGGATTCCAGGCCGAAGTGATCGCACGCGCGGCAACGGTACTCGTGATCGCCTGTCCCCACGCCTTGGGGCTTGCCATCCCTCTCGTCGTTGCCATTTCCACAGCGATGGGCGCCAAAAACGGCATCCTGGTGCGCGATCGGCTGGCGCTCGAAGAAGCACGCTTGATCGACATGGTGATCTTCGATAAGACGGGCACACTAACAAAGGGCGAGTTCGGGGTCGTAGCGATAGCAACGGCCGAGGGGTGGGAAGACGATCAGGCCCTGGCGCTGATTGCCGCCGTCGAGGGCGACTCCGAACACACCATCGCACGCGGGATACGTCAAACCGCCGCAGAGCGCGGACTTCAATTGCCGGCGGTTGCCAAGTTCGAGGCTATTCAGGGGCGCGGGGTGAAAGCGAGCGTAGATGGAAGAGAAGTTTTCGTGGGCGGCCCGCGCTTGCTGGACCAGTTACAGCTCAATCTTTCCGAGTCCATGGTGGCTTTTCGCGATGAAGCGGGGAGCAAAGGGCAAAGCGTCGTTTACCTCGTGGAGGATGGTGCGGTGGCAGCCGCCCTGGCCCTGGCGGACGTCGTACGTCCGGAGAGCAAACGGGCGATCGACAAGCTCCACGAAATGGGAGTGCAAGTGGCCATGCTTACGGGCGATAGCGCCGCGGTGGCACAGGCGGTTGCCGATGAACTCGGGATTGATGAAGTCTTCGCCGAAGTGCTGCCCGAGCATAAGGACCAGAAGGTGGCGGAACTGCAGCGCCAGGGCAAACGAGTAGCCATGGTGGGCGATGGCGTCAACGATGCTCCGGCGCTCACGCGCGCCGATGTGGGCATCGCCATCGGCAGCGGCACCGACGTAGCGGTTGCATCGGCTGACATCATTTTGGTGAAGAGCAATCCGCTGGACGTCGTAAAGATCTTCGAGCTCAGTCGAGCCAGCCGACGCAAGATGGTCCAGAACTTGATCTGGGCCACTGGTTATAACATCATCGCCATTCCAGCCGCGGCGGGCTTATTCATCCCCTTTGGTGTGCTGCTTTCTCCGGCAATCGGGGCCGCCTTTATGTCTGCCAGCACCGTGATCGTCGCCATCAATGCTCAAACGCTGCGCCGATTGAAACTGGCTGCATAAAGTAGCTCAGGAAGGTGAAGGTAGATGGGCGCGTAGTTTTAAGCGGAAATGGATGATACTCTGCTTTGTTCTCTAGAAATGCATTGAAAACCGTCCCGCATATATCGAGGTCACCTGGCCGGGAAAACTCAATCTGGTTAAGCATGCTTAAGGCCGCCGCCGGACTTCGCCTAGTGGATGAAGGAGAAGAAACCAACCCGCGACGTCCGACTAAGTCGGCAATTACATAACGGGGCGATTTCGATAGCGAATCTGCATTAGGCTGGTATCGAATGGTTTGTTTTCCACGAGCGAGAGTTTTTCTATTGGGCCTCCAGGACGAAAGAGGGGGATCCCCGCCCCTAGAAAAGTGGGGATAACTGAAATCAGGTATTCAGTGATCAGCCCATTGGACCGAAAAGATGTGGCTAGCGCCGCTTTGCCGACCAACCATGCCCTCTCCAGGCCGCGTTCGTTGATTGCAGCCAAAAAACTCCTTCGGGTTCCCGGTCGGTTAGGATTACTTCAGCATAAGCAGCGTCTAACACACGCCTCGAGAACAGCCAACATGGCTTGCCTTTGTAGGGCCAACTGCCAAATGAAAGAAACTGCGCGTAGGTCTGACTCCCAATCAGCAAAGCGTCAACGGAGGCATAAGACGCAGCATAACCGTAATCCTCTTCGCCGGATTGGAAGGGTGCAAGCCAATCGACGCCTCCATCCGGCGTGGCGATATAACTATCAAGGCTCGTCGCGACATAATAAATAACTTCGGGCATAAGTTTGTCTCAACGATTCCTTTGTAGTGCGAGGGTAAATGCGGAGAACTTCACCTTGCCACAACGAGCGATCAGGGTGTTCGCGCAAAGACTGCGAAAATGTTCGCCAGCTGCCCCATCTCCAAGCCTCGCATTGTGTTTTTCCTTTTTAAGGGCACATCCTCAAAGAGGATATCGACGCCGAGAGCAGGGGGCACATCCGATGGAGCAGTTTGCTGGCCGTCACTTGTTTCCATCTCCCAAGGGGTGACATCCCGCCACTCGCGTTCGATCAGGCCGGCATCCGACAGGAGCCGGCGTAAATCCTCCGGCGTCACCAGGAAATTAATCCTGGGGTCGTCCGCCCAGAAAACCGGGTATTGCAGCCCGTGCTCACGGCCTGCCAAAATAGTCGCCAGTGCAAATGTCCCTTCCGGCCGTAGGACACGCCGCGCCTCCCGTGCAAAGGCAGCTTTGTCCTTGATATTCATGATGGCATTCTGCGACCACACGACGTCGAATGCCTCGTCCTCAAATGCCAGATCCAGGGCATTGCCCTCGCGGAAGCTCACTTTATCCGACAGGCCAAGTTTGGCCGAGAGCATCTGCGCGGCATCAACAAATTCCTTGGTAATATCGACGCCCACCACGCGACAGCCAAACTCACTCGCCAGTGTCCGCGCTGGACCGCCGATCCCGCATCCGATATCAAGCACCTGCATTCCCGGCTGAATGTCTGCTAGTTTGGCCAATGCCCGGGTACTCTCCCTGCCGCCGGAGTGAAGCTCGTCGAAAGAGGCGAGATCATCCAAAGTGAGGTCATCAAGATTCCTTCCTGCTGCCGTAAGCGCGGCGAGGATCTTTTCGCTTAAATCCTTGCTGCCATACTGGCTATTTATTGCATTCACATAATCTTGCATCGGTGTCTCTCCTGCCTTGTACACCAATCCAACATCATGCCGTGCGGTAGGGAGCTTCTGTATCAATGTCTCCAACAAATTCCGATAGCCCGGGATGGCCCAGCAGCTGGCGCACCGCCATCGCTTCGCCGAGGTGCACCCAGTAATGGTATATGTTGCGATACATGAATGTTCCCACACTCGAATAGTCCTCGGCAAGCGGCGCACTTATGCGTTCGCTTTCAAGTTGATCGAGCCATACGTCGGCGGCCTCCGTGATCGTTTCCCATGCGGCCCATGTTTCATCGAGTGCCGGGGTTGTTGCCGGACGGCCAGAGGCAAAATTTTCGTTTAGGTGGGGCAACATGACCTTTCCCTGTGCCCTATCAAGCCAGTAACGCTGCTCCTGCCAGGCTAGGTGGCCGATCATCCAGCTGATGGCGTTCATCGGTAACATACGCTTCCGGGCATCTTCGTCTGGAAGGTCGGCAAGCCCGCGCCTGAATTCGGATCTTGCGAATTTCAACTGCGAAACAAGTGGGTGACTCATACTCCTCCATCTCCAGCGGGATTAAGGATAGCCCGCCTTAATGGCCTCGCGCCCATCTGCCTCATGGGTGAAGCCCTTTAATGTGCAAACGCACATACTTGAGCCGGGCAACTCAATCATGCGCCGCTCGAAAGTTCCTCCATGCTATGAGGCCCAACCATAGCGTAATTGCGCCGATATCGATCTTCTGAACCAATCCGCCGATGCCGGACATATCGAGAGGATCACCAAACCCTAAAATGAGCAGCAGCAAAACAAAGAAGATTAACGTTACGATGCCAAACGTGAGAGAAAGTCTCCGCTCAACGCCTTCCTTTTGCCGGACTCCAATCCATAACACCCCTGGCGGAAAGAACATGAATACGAGAAGTGCACCAATATTATGAATCGACCCTACCTTATAAAGTGCTACCATCCAGGCACCAATCGCGGAGACGAAAAGTAAATTGCTCCCCATGTTCCTAAACGTCTTCGTTGTCCTGGATAGCTGGATTGACGTATGCATCATTGAAAGACCGATTGCAAAAAAACCTGCGCTCAACAATGGACCTGCCTGGCCCAAGGCGTAGATACTGAGATACGTGGCAACGGGATCTAAATCCGTTCTTATAAGGTGAAGAAGAACTGCAGCAAATGAGAAATACCAGACGCCAATTAGCGCGATCATCGAGGCTCTGGCAGAGGTTTTCACTTGATTCTCCTTAATTATGGATAGGTTCCAAGAGACAGTCTGATGGTTATCGAATGAGCTCGAGCAGCATCAAGTCGCCTAGCGTCCTTGGGCTCCACCCCCTTACATTTTACTTGGCTTGCGTTTTAAGGGTTCCAATCTAAAAACACCATTAACAAATTGCGCGCTATTTCTTCATGATATGTCGCAGGAAAGTGTTACCGAGAAGAAAGACAATCCCCACATAGGTCATTCCAGCTGCTGAGAGTTTGCTCCGGCAGCGGCGCAGGAGCGCTTGCCTCGCCGGCCGACCCATGCAATCCCGCGAACGGGCTGCAGCACGGCCGCAACCTCGTCTACCCCTGCAAAGGTACAACTCCCCTGAAGGCATTGCACAAGTGTGGAGCCTGCGGAATATTCGATGGCCAAAACTATGGGATCAAAGCCGGAGATCAAAGCCGATATATCCCGAAAATTCACCAGAATGGCCCGCGAACCTTTATCTCCTCCAACAAGCAGCCGATCCACAGCGCGCGCACAGTTTGTTTGTTGCGAACAGTCACCTCGGGTACCGAAGGCTGAGGGTAAAAAGACAATAGCTGCAATGTACTTCCAGGATATAGAGAGAGAAGGATGAAAGTGAGATCGGTCCTTGCAATGTTGTTGCTCAGCAGCGTCAATCAATGCTGCTCGGACCAGGGCTGAGGGGTTGTGAAGAGAATAAATCAAGTGATGAAGATTTATGCGAAATGCTAATCTGGCCTCGGCTGTTCGCCGAGGGTGCCGGTGACTAGAATGTGCTCGGTCCCACGTACTACCTCAAGTGAGATTTTTTCCCCGATATCAAGGCTCTGCACGATCCGGTTCACCTCAGCCATGCTTGACACGGATTCCCCATTGATAGCCACGAGAACGTCCCCGCCCAGTACGATGAGTCCTAGAGGGGTCTCAATTTCTTGGTTGCCCGGGCGAATATCGGCCTCAGCAGCCGCAGATCCTTCGTGTACAAATTGAACCAAGATGCCGCTATCCACTGGCAGATCCAACCGTCGAGAGAGTTGTGGGATCAAGTCCAGTCCGGCAATCCCTAGAAATGCACGCCTGACGTAGCCGCGGTCTCTCAGCTCCTCCGCCACTGCTCGGGCTGTATTGATGGGGACCGCGAAGCCGATCCCTTCGAAGCCCCCTCCGGTCGTGAAGATGGCAGTTGTGATGCCGATAACTTCTCCTTCAGTATTGAGCAGCGGTCCGCCCGAGTTACCCGGGTTCACCGCCGCGTCAGTCTGGATCACGTTGTCGATCTCGGTCCCATAATCGTCACCGCTGCGGAGTTTTCTGCCGAGCGCGCTGATGTAACCGGCCGTCAGACTTTGGTCAAATCCAAAGGGGCTGCCGATGACAATTGCCTGTTCGCCGATCCGGACTCGGTCCGAGTCGCCCAGCTCAACCGGGGGAGGTGTTCGCGTTGCGACTCGAAGTAACGCGACATCTGTGGACGGGTCGCGCCCCACGACTTCGGCCTGCAACTCGGTGCCATCCTTTAGGATCACGCTGACAGATACAGCGTTTTCGACAACGTGGTTATTGGTAATGATGAGCCCTCCCTCCAGGATGACGAAACCCGAGCCGCTCCCCCCGCCGCTCTCTGTAATCACAGAGACGCGAACGACCGACGGTGAGATGCGATCAAACAGGATTGCCAAATCCTCTTGACCCATGGCCTGTCTCTCTAACCCCGCTTCTTTCAAGGAGGGGAAATTACTCTGAAGTGAATCTGTGAGGGATTGGACCTGCGAGCCGAAAACACTCATTAATAGGGCCGTGAATAGGCTTGAGAGCAGCGCGGTTAAGACGATGATTGGGATCAGTCGTGATGAGGAGTTTCGCGTCGGAATTGGTTTCTCTTCGATCATCACATTCCAAAAGTTTGGATTCTCTTCTTACAAAGGGTCACAGGACAATGATACCTGTGCAAGGCAGCTGAATGAAGTATGGTCCATCACCTGGTGGAGGATTCGTTCCCGTCACAATTGGTCAGGCCGCTGGCGGAGTGTTCGGCGCCAATCCCCCAATACGGCAACTTGACGTTTTCAAGCTGCCATCTCCACTGAGAAGGATAGGCAGAATTGAGCTTAATGGGCAAGTCCTATATTCCGAGCGTTTTGAACGCTAAATGCCTGCCCAGGCCCAGATCTACCGCAAGCGAGAACCATAACCTCACGATCGAGTCCACGATGGCAACTTGATCCAGATCGCCGATCTGGATTGGCCTGAGTCCGATCTCTTCGATCAGGGCTTGCATAGTCACGGAAGCGTCCCCCTTTTTGGGTCCGCAGTAGAACAGGTCCGCCGGCACACCATCGAACAATGGTTGCTCGAAGTTTTCCCAGCCAAGCGAATTAAATGCCCTGAAAACCTTCGCCGATGGTGCCGCGGCGACAAGTTCTTTTACCTTACTCATTTGATCCGCGCGAAAGTCATTGGTCGCATCGATGAGGATCTTGTAATCCAGCTGCGATCCATGGGTAGCGATGATCCCCGCTACCTCCGAAGTCGGAACCGCAAAGAGGATAACATCCGCATCACGAATGGCCTCTGCCACGGTCAAATAAAGGATATTGAAAGATGCCAATTCCGGATCGGCACGACGCCGCTTCTCCTCAGGATCTCTGACCCCAAATTTGATTTCATGACCTGCTCTGGCCCACTTCGCTCCAAGGGTACCCCCGACTTTCCCACTGCCCAGCACTGCGATCTTCAAAGCGTAAAGTCCTTTCTAAGTTTCGGCGGACGCATAGCTAACGTCTGATTCCATCAATCGGTCGATAGCCCTCTTCAACTTGCTTGGTTTGAATCCCCACGGTCCGACACCACCTGCGTATGCCACCTTTCCATCAAGATCAACCAAATAAAGCCGGTCGGGCCAGGCCGCATACGCCTTCATCACCCCATCATCCATCTCATCCACAATGGTCGGTATTCCGTACTTTAACCGGACCTCACAAGTTCCTGCCAGTGCTCGGCGTTCCACAATCGTTCGGGGATCTCGAATATCATGATTTCCCATGTACCATCCGTCAGTCGGATGGGCTTCCCGTATGTAGATCACAAGGAATTGGACGCGATCACCGTACTCGGCGTACAGATCATGGAGGCGCACGGCCCCTCTTACAAAGGGCTCTCAAGTGAAACTGCCGAATATAAGCGCAACGGGCTTTTTCCCGCGGAAGTCCGATAGCCGAACAGGGTTTACACCGCTTACATCCCGAAGCTCGAAATCAGATGCTAGTTCGCCTCTCTTGGGTGCCTGACGTCCGTACCATCTATGCCACATGATGCTGTCTCGCAAGCTGCTGATCGTGTCACTCATCGCTACAAAATCCCCTTAGCATCAGTACCAAATATGCATCCGCCTAACCCATGAGTTCACTTGCGCCGGGTTAGCACAGGATGGCACAAATAAAGACAACTTGGCTGCCCAACCGAGGTTGATAATAAGCCACGATTAGGCGTCAAGTGAAGCGATTTGTTGGGCGGCTCCTGGATATATAGCTCTTAGCGTTCAACAGTAAATAAACGCCATTCTCCTGAGATGCCTTTGAGGTCATGGGGCCCCAGTTTGTCGCAGAGAAAGAAACCTTGAACGAGGCGGGCCGTGACGTCGCTAATAACCACGGTGTTGGGCTCGGCGGCCTCTTGCAGCCTGGCGGCGATGTTTGGAGTCTCGCCGACAATGGCTAGGGCCTCTATAGAATCGCCGCCCCCCATCTCTCCCGCCACCACCAAGCCGGTGTGGACGCCTATGCGCACGGCCAGTTCCAAGGCCTTGTCTTCCTTGAGGCGAGTATTAAGCCCACCCATGTCCTCCAGGATAGCCAGCCCGGCCCGAACGGCACGCTGGGGGTCGTCTTCGTGGGCTTTGGGATAGCCGAAGTAGATGAGCCGCCCGTCTCCCAGGTATTTGGCCATGGTACCCTCAA
>JADFRQ010000024.1 GCA_022561215.1 Chloroflexota bacterium
CGCAGGCGAATCAATGTCCGGTGGCTCCGGCGTCGGTTCCGGAGGACGCCTGGACAATCGACATCATTGAGGCGTTCACACCGATCCACCTGCCGGTCGTCCCCCTCCATTTCCTGGCGCTCCCTGGCGGGCGTAGTCGCACGACACGATCCGTTCAGAGCGCTTCGATAGTGTGAACGACTCCATAGGGGCCGGAAAATCCGGTATCGGACGGGTTATCCTCCCGGTCGGTGTCGTGCACCACGGCGCCATCGGGAGGATCTGCGCTTGAAACTCAGCGTCCTTGACCAGTCCCCAATTCGGATGGGCGGCACACCTCGCGACGCTGTGCTCGCGACCATCGAGCTGGCCCGCCTGGTGGACAGTCTCGGCTATACCCGGTACTGGTTGGCCGAGCACCACAACACACGAACACTCGCGAGCCCGACGCCCGAGATCCTGGTCCCGGCCCTGGCCGCGGTGACCTCCGGTATCCGGGTCGGGAGCGGCGGCGTCATGCTCAGCCACTACTCGCCGCTCAAGGTCGCAGAGTCGTTCCGGATGCTGGAGGCGCTCCATCCCGGCCGCATCGATCTCGGCATCGGACGCGCCCCCGGCAGCGACCGTCGTACTGCGGCCGCTTTGCAGCCCGGGCCGGTCGGTCCCCCGCTCGAGTCGTACCCCGCCCAGGTGACCGATCTCATGCATTACCTGAACGGAGAGTTGCCGGACGACCACCCGTATCACGGGATCACTGCGATGCCGTCAGGACCGACTTCTCCCGAGGTCTGGCTCCTTGGATCATCCATCGGCAGCGCGACTTACGCGGCCCAGCTCGGACTCCCGCTCTCGTGGGCGCACTTCATAAGCCCGGACGGCGGGCCCCAGGTGGTGGCGAGATACCGTGAGTCGTTCCAGCCGTCCGAGTGGCTGGACGCGCCGCGGGTGAACATCGGCGTCTCGGCGACCTGCGCCGAAACGACGGACGAGGCACGGCGGTTAGGGATGAGCCGGCACCTCATGCGATTGCGCCGGGACCAGGGGCGGCCTTTAGACGGCGTGCCCGCCCCGGAGTTGGCGCTTGAAGGAAAGTTCACGCAGCAAGAACTCGCTTACATGGCGCAACAGCAGGAAAAAGCGATCGAGGGCGACCAGGATGTTGTGAAGCGCAGCATTCTTGAGATCGCCGCGAAATATGATGTGGATGAGGTGATCGTGTTGACGATCACCCACGATTATGAGGACCGGAAACGGTCCTATGAACTTCTGGCCGAAGCGTTCGATCTCGAAACCCGCGATTGAGAGCTTGCGGGTTCTGTCGAACTCCAGCCGTGCCGAGCCCGGCGGACCATCCGTGCGGCGTCGGGAGTCAGCTATGAGGTGGTTCAACATTGCGAACTATCCTTAAGCGTTCGGTCGCTCAAACGGGATTCGCGATGCTGGTCATGGTCCTGGGGGCGTGCTCGTCCAACGATCCTGGCACGTCAGCCGTTCCGACACCGGACGTCTCCGGCGCTCCCCTGCCGGCCACCACGCCGGGAGGCGTCAACGTGATCGGACCTCCGTCCCCTGCTTACTCGCCGACGGTGCCCTACGGCGACCACCCGAAACAGTTCGGCCGGCTCCGGGTCCCCGGGCTATTGCCGCCCGAAGCGCTGCCCGCCCACGATCCCTTCCCGGTGGTGGTGCTCATCCACGGAGGGTTCTGGCGAGATAACTTTGGTCTCGAGTTGATGTCGCCTCTCGCCGCCGACCTGAGCGGTCGCGGCTACGCCACCTGGAACCTCGAGTACCGGGGCGTGGGTACGAGCGGCGGCGGCTGGCCAGAGACGGCCGAAGATGTGGCGGCCGGGATCGATCACCTGGCGGAGCTGGCCGACGAGTACGGGCTAGACCTGGATCGGGTGATCGTCATCGGCCACTCGGCCGGCGGGCAGCTTGCACTGTGGTCGGCGGCACGCGGCCACCTACCCGAGGGCGCGCCGGGACGAAACCCGGTGGTTCGTCCCGCGGCGGTCGTATCGCTCGCCGGGGTGAACGATCTTGCCGCGGCGGATCGGAACGGTATCGGGGCGGGCGCGGTGGCTGCGTTCCTGGGCCGGGACGCTGACCGAGCGCCGCTGTATGCGGAGGCGTCGCCGATCGCACTTCTTCCGCTGGGCGTGCCGGTGCTCCTGGTCCATGGCGACCGTGACACCAACGTCCCGCTCTCCCAGACGGATGACTACGCGGCGGCGGCTCGCGGCGCAGGGGACTTTGTGGAGGTCCAACCGGTCGAAGGCGGGGATCACTTCGTCTTGATCGACCCTGATTCGCGCGCCTGGGCCGACGTGATCGAGCGGTTGCCGCTATTACTTGTGACCGGTTTGCTACTGCCTCCGGGCGGACTCGCGGGGCCGTGATAGGCTCCGCCGGGCTAAAAACACGAAATAAAGACGCTGATTTCCGGCGAGGCGCCTGGACATCCGACAATCATGGCCGCCAACGAGGCCGGGGAGACACCTGTTGACCAGCAGTAACCGCAGAATTGGAGTCCTGGGAGTCGGGTTCGGATCGGCGGTCCACATACCGGGGTTCCGGTCGGAGGGCTGGGACGTCGTTGCGCTTTACAGCCGGAACGAGGAGCGCGCCCGGGCCGCGGCCGAGGTCAACGGCGTGCCGGACTTTCACACCGACGCGCAGGAGTTGATCGGGCGGGACGACCTGGACGCCGTCGCCATCGCAACACCGCCGGGGCCGCACCACGAGTTCGCCCTGGCAGCGCTCCGGGCGGGCAAGCACGTGCTCTGCGAGAAGCCCTTCGCCCTGAGTGCGGAGCAGGCGGCGGAGATGCGTGACGCGGCGGCGGAAACCGGTCGCACGGCGATGGTGGCCCACGAGTTCCGGTACACACCACAGCGAGAGCAGATCAAAGAACTGCTCGATGACGGGTACATCGGCGAGTTCAAGATGTGCACGCTTGAGTTGTTTTTGAGCCGCGGCGTCGGCGGCCCGCCACCCCCGATGACCTGGGCGTCACGGCGCGCCGACGGCGGAGGATTTCTTGGCGCGCTCGGTTCGCACTTCATCGACGGGCTGCGCTACTGGTTCGGCGATGTCGAGACGGTCACTGGGCGGCTGGACACGTTCCAGCCGGACCGGACTGCTGATGACGGCTCGATAGTCCGGTCAGAGACGGACGACTCGTTCACATTCACGCTGACGTTCAAGAACGGTGGCATCGCGACAATGGTCTGCTCGTCTGCGATCACGCCGGCGCGGGGCGTCCGGATTGCCGTGATGGGAAGCAAGGGAACGCTTTTCGCCGAGCAATCTAGCCCGAACCCGGCCGAAGACGGTACCGTGTCCGGCAGCCAGGGTGGCGTTCCGCTGGCGGATATCGAGACCCCGGCGCGGTTTATGCCGTTCTCCGACGGCCGCGACCCGCGCTTGATGGCCTTCCGGCTGCTCGTGAGGGACTTCAACCGTGGCATCGAAGAAGGCACGTCCCCGGCCCCGAACTTTACCGACGCCTGGCGATGCCAGCAGATTCTGGACGCGATGCTGGAACTGGCTAAAATGGAAGCCATCTTTGCCGAGCCTGCAGGTGCGGCGGCATACGCAGGCTTAATTAAGGCCGTGCAGGATGGCTTAATTGGCGCGCAAGAACAAATTGTCGTCTTGAATACGGGCAATGGAATGAAGGACGTAAAGGCGGCGATGCAAGCAGTTAACCAAGCGACTATCATTGAGCCGCGCCTTGAAAACCTCATTGTTGCCCTTAAGCAGGAGTGATGATGGTAGGCCAGAAGGTGACCTTTTCTGTTGCTGCTCCAGTCTTCAATGAAATTGATTCGATTGATGAATTCTATAGACGGACACAGAGGGTCATGCAGGAGCTGGGTGAGTCCTGGGAGCTTATTTTCATCGATGATGGAAGTACGGATGGTTCGACCGAGAAAATACTGCAAATGGCTCAGGATGATCCCAAGGTGGTGCCAATCATCTTTGCACGCAATTTTGGGCATCAAATTGCGATCACTGCTGGGCTTGACTACAGCAAAGGCGAGGCGGTCATTATCATGGATGCCGATCTTCAAGATCCGCCAGAAGTCATCCCTGATTTGGTCGCACGCTGGAAAGAAGGTTATGAGGTCGTGTTCGCTGTGCGCAGTGAACGTGAGGGGGAAAGTTGGTTCAAGAAGCTCACGGCAGCATTATTCTATCGTCTCATCGCGCGTATAACCGACGTCAATATACCACTTGATGTGGGCGATTTTCGGTTACTCGATCGTCAGGTCGTAAATACGCTTAACCAGATGCGTGAGCGGCATCGCTTTCCGCGTGGGATGACGGCGTGGGTCGGATTTCGCCAGATTGGCGTTCCCTATAAAAGGGCTGCACGTTATGCTGGTGAAACCAAATATCCCTTTCGAAAGATGTTTAAATTAGCCCTGGATGCAATTACCGGGTTCTCCTACTTTCCCCTTCAGCTCGCAACTTACATGGGTTTCTTAAGCGCCGGGATTAGTGCTATTGCCATTCCGGTGGTTATTCTGTTGCGATTAACCGGGAACGAAGCTTTTTTCGGTCAGGCGACTACGCTCATCGCCGTTCTCTTTTTGGGAGGCATCCAACTGATTTCACTTGGGATTCTCGGCGAATATTTGGGAAGGCTGTATGACGAGGCAAAATCCCGGCCACTCTATATCGTGAGAGAACTCAAAAAAGGAAGAAATACACCTTCTATGGACAAGAAAAATGATTGATCTTCAAATGATGAACGATCGCCTTGAACGCTCAGTCGCAAGGGCGAGAGAGCGCAAAATCAGCATACCGACTTTTGCGCAAATGAAGGATCCCGATCTTATTCCGTCCGAGATCCGCGAAGAATTACAGTCGGTCGGTCTTTGGGACGTGAACCCTATAAATTTATACCGTATTTCATGGAAAAATCAGCCGAAGATCCAGGGGGGAAGCTTCGGAGGGGTTAATTTCCTTGAATTTCCTGAGAGCCTGACCGGGGTTAAGGCGCGCATCATCGCCCTCGTCGGGAAATGGTTTCCAACGGGCGCACATAAAGTTGGCGCAGCATTCGGATGTCTCGTCCCCAGATTGGTAACCGGCCAATTTGACCCCACAACCCAGAAGGCCGTATGGCCCTCGACGGGAAATTACTGCCGAGGAGGAGCCTATGATTCTGCTTTGTTGGCAAGCAGTTCGATCGCCATTCTTCCCGAGGGGATGAGCCAGGAGCGTTTCGACTGGTTGGCAAATATCGCTGGCGAGGTGATCAAGACGCCAGGCAGTGAATCAAATGTAAAGGAAATCTTTGACAAATGTTGGGAGCTCAGGGAATCAGGCGAAGATTTGATGATCTTCAATCAATTTGAGGAGTTCGGGAATTATCTCTGGCATTATGAGATCACGGGCCACGCAATGGATGAAGTGCTCCAGCAGCAGTTAGGACCAAAAGACACCTATCGCGGTGTGGTGCTCACAACGGGTTCTGGCGGCACAATTGCTTGCGGAGACTATCTTAAACAAGTTTATCCCACCAGCAAGATCGCGGCAGGCGAAGCATCTCAATGCCCGACACTTTTGGCAAATGGTTTCGGCGACCATAGGATTGAAGGTATCGGGGATAAACATGTGCCCTGGATTCATAATGTAAAAAATACGGACATGATCATTGCCCTAGATGACAATGCCATCGTCAACCTGGCGCGCCTCTTCAATGAGCCGGTCGGCCAGAAATTTCTTGCTGCGCAAGGAGTGCCTGAGGAAGTGGTGAACAGCCTGGATCTGCTCGGATTTTCGGGGATCGCCAATCTTACCATGGCGATAAAATTCTCAAAATATTATGAGCTGGGTGAAAATGATGTTGTTCTCACAGTGCTCACAGATTCAATGGAGCTCTACCAGAGCCGAATCAAGGAAATGCAGGAGAAATATGGCGCATACACTGAGCTTGATGCCTCTGCACACTACGCACGTTATCTCCAAGGGCAATCGACCCATGATCTCCTCGAGCTTCGTTACGAAGACCGCAAACGTATCCATAATTTAAAATATTTCACCTGGGTCGAGCAGCAAGGCAAGACGTACGATGAAATTATGGCGCAATGGTATGACCCAACTTACTGGACCAATATACAACGCCAGGTTGCGGAAATCGATGGCTTAATCGAAGAGTTTAACCGCAAAGTTAACCTGAACTGATATCTATTCGCAATGCCGAAGGACTTAACCCAGAGGGCACATGCCGAACATACAGCCCGACGACCTTATCTTGGTCGCCATCGTTAAGCATCCACGGGATCTCGAGATCGCAAGGTTGTTAGGCTGGTACCGAATCCCATTGGCGTCTTCTCCTAAAACCGTGCGCGTCGATTGGCTGGCCTTCTATCAACCTGCCTCATTTGGAGAGGAACGTTGGTCGGTGCGTTATGCGGCTCGAGTTAAGGGACATGAGATGGTCAAGCGGATTGACTTACTGCATGACGAGCCAGAACACACCCGCGCGCAAGAACCCTACTACAAAATCCAGCTAGGCCAAATCTTCACACTAGAGCGTGAGATTCACTCGCGAGCATGGAGAAGATTCGTATTTCTCTACACTACGGGCCAGCGATTGCTCGCCGCGGATGATATTCGTGATCTCGCGGTACCTCCTTCCGATGAGCGTGATTTGCTCTGGCGCCTGCTTAGAGAACGTGGTGTTGAGCACTACAACAGTGCAGGGGTTCATGGCTGAGTTCGAGGAAGATCGAGACATGCGGAACTTGCTCATTTGTGATGGCATCATCGTTACGGCCGAGCGATCGATCCCAGCCGATTTATTCATCGAAAATGAAAAAATCACCGAGATCGGACCATCCTTGGAGCGTAAGGATGCCTACGTGATCGATGCCCAAGGCAAACTCATCTTCCCTGGCGGGATCGATCCCCATGTCCATCTAGATCTTCCGATGTTCGATACCATCTCGTCGGATGATTACTACACCGGTGGGAAAGCGGCCGCTTTTGGCGGAACGACAACACTACTGGATTTTGTCCCCCAGACGCAGCAAACATTAAAAGCATCCGTCGATGTTTGGAAGGAAAAATCAAAAAGTAGGGCTTGCATTGATTATGGGCTGCACATGAATATTACGCGGCTGGATGAAAAAATCTTGGACGAGATTCCCGCGCTCATTGATCAAGGCATCACGACGTTGAAAGTTTTTATGGCCTATAACGGTCGGCTGCGATTGCAGGACGGTGAAATCCTGCGCGTGATGCGCCAGGCGGCCGCGCATGGCATGCTCACCATGCTGCACGCCGAAAATGGGGACAGTATCGAACTGCTCACACAAGAGGCTTTAGCCAATAAAAATACATCTCCGGAGTGGCATGCGCTCACGCGCCCTGCCTGGGGTGCCGCCGAAGCGGTGTTACGGGGGATTGCCCTGGCTGAAGAAGCCGCTGCCGCGCTTTATATTGTGCACCTTAATACGGCGGGAGGAGTCGAGCAGCTTCAATCTGGCCGCGGGCGCGGGGTGCGCGTCATGGGAGAAACCTGCCCTGCGTATTTATATTTTACGATGGAGCACCTGCGCAGGGAGGATGGCGCCAAGTGGGTGTGTTCACCCCCAATGAGGTCGCGCGCAGACAATCAGGTCCTTTGGCAAGCCCTATCCGATGGAAAGATCCAATCCCTGGGCACGGATCATTGCCCCTTTTTTTATGACGGTAATAAAGCGATCCTTTACGAAGGAAAACCAATAGCCATTCCGGGCAAGGAATTGGGCGAGAAAGATTTCACCAAAATCCCGAACGGCCTCCCTGGTGTTGGCGATCGGTTGCCTATTCTCTGGACTTTTGGAGTTGGTCAAGGAAAAATTTCTGCACAGCAGTTTGTTGCCCTGACGAGCACAAATCCAGCGAAAATCTTCGGCCTTTATCCTAAAAAAGGCGCGCTAAAGGTTGGATCGGATGCAGATATTGTTATTTGGGATCCTGAGCGCACTATTACCTACGGTGTGGAGTATGCTCAGCACAGAACAGACTATAATCTCTTCGAAGGGTGGGAACTCGTCGGTTACCCTGAGACAGTTCTACTCCGGGGAAAAATTGTCGTCCATAAAGAAAAATGGATGGGAAAAGCTGGGATGGGGCAGTTCGTGCCCAGGATTCCCAATGCCGAGATAATCTGAACAGGTCAGCGCGATAAAACGATTTGGCCCGCCATTACGCTCTTGTTTGATTGAGCAAAGATAATCTGGATCGTTACTCAAGTGGCTTTCTTCTGGCAGGGTGCAAAGTAAAAACTGATATAGAATAGGCATATCCACGGATCTCTGGTCGTCGCTGGTTGGACCTCCGACGGCGTTGAGCAGCCTCGCTCTTCGACAAGTGCCATTTGATCCATTAGCCCTCAAGAATGAAAATGAACTATTGGGATCAATACCTTCTTCCAAATTCAATTGACGAAGCTTTAGGCATGCTGCATGAGGGCAAGGGTAGTGCGAAAGTGATTGCCGGAGGTACAGATTTGCTGCTCGATATCCTCCAAAGCCGTCACCCTGCGGTAGATGCGCTCATTGATATCACCAGAATTCCCGAAATGCAGGTCGTTGAGCGCGCATATGACAGGATTTATGTTGGGGGGGGCACAACCCACAATGATATTGTGGCCAATCCCTTACTGCAGCAAAATGCCCATTGCCTTGTTGAAGCAAGCAGTCTTATCGGAGGAAATCAAGTTCGCAATGTGGCAACCATCGGCGGCAATGTTGCCCATGCCCTTCCTGCTGGTGATGGTTCGATAGCTTTATTGGCGCTGGATGCTGAAGCTGAGATCGCCTCGCGAACTTCACGGCGTTGGATAGCATTGGAGGATCTATTTCTTGGGCCGCGAAAACCTGCTTTCGAACCCAGCAAGGAAATTCTGGTGAGATTTCGATTTCCAGTGCTCAAGGCTGGCGAGAGCACAATGTTTCAGAGAGTGATGCGACCGCAGGGCGTGGCCATCGCCATTCTTAATATGGCAACCTGGACGCGAAAATCCGTTGAAGGAATTATCGAAGATATCCGTATCGCCATTGGCCCTGCGGGGCCAAAGCCACTGCGTGCGCGCAAAACAGAGCAAAGCCTTCGGGGCAAGGCAGTAAATGAGGGAACGCTATCCGAGGCAGTCGAAGCCCTCCTGGAGGAGACACGCTTGCGAACAAGCCCCCACCGCGCGACCCGCGCCTATCGCAAACATCTATTGAGCGTGCTGCTGGGGAGACAATTCGGAAATATTGGGCCGCAGCGTGGTCGCTGACGATCCAGGGTAGAGAAAGTAGAGTGTAGCCAATGGAAACGCTCAAGTTCAATGTAAACCAACGACCAATCGAGATTCATCCTGTTCCTGGAGAAATGCTCTCTGCCGTACTGCGCGACAGACTGAAGCTAACAGGAACCAAGATCGGCTGTGACGAACTTGAATGTGGATCTTGTACTGTCTTGTTGGATGGTGAGGCCGTGCTCTCCTGCGTTTATCCCGCGCGAAAAGCAGAAGGTAAGCAAGTTGTCACCATCGAAGGATTGGCATCAAATGGGACGCTGCATCCGCTTCAGGATGCCTTTATTCAACATGGTGCTGTGCAATGTGGATTCTGCATCCCAGGCCAAATCATGACAGCTGCTGCACTTTTGGGGGTGCAACCCACTGCGGATGGCGACACGATCCGTGCGATGTTAAAAGATACACTCTGCCGCTGTGCGGGTTATCCCACGCTGGTGAGGGCGATTCAGGCCGCCGGAGAAAGTATACAATCCGGCGCGCCGGTTAAAGGCCCGGCACTGCGCAGCGCAAGTTCGAAGAGCAATATAGGGCGTGTGGTTGCTCGACCGGACGCATTGGAAAAGGTGAATGGCGAAGCCCTTTTCACGGATGATTACGTGTTTCCAGGTATGCTGCATGCGCGTGTACTGCGCGCAAATACGCCGCACGCCGTACTGGTGGGTTTGGATGTCAGCAAAGCAATGGAGTTGCCAGGCGTTATTGAGGTTCTGATCGCCGATGATATTCCCGGCCAGAATTCACATGGAATTGTAATCCATGATTGGCCTGTCCTGGTCGGCATTGGCGAGAAAATTCGCTATATTGGCGATGCCTTGGCACTTGTCGCTGCGGAGTCGCGTGTTATCGCAACGCAAGCTTTGGAACTCATCAAAGTTGAGTTTGATCGCTTGCCAGTGATTACAGACCCCGTTCTAGCGCGCGAGAACGACGCCATAGCGATCCATGAAAACGGAAATCTACTGAAACATATTACGGTACGCAAAGGCGATGTAACGAAGGGATTTGCCGAAGCGGATGTGGTGTTGGAAGGTGTTTTTACGACCCCAATGACCGAGCAGGCTTTCATGGAACCAGAATGCAGTATTGCAAAACCTACTCCAGAAGGGAGAATGGAAATCTATGTGGGTTCCCAAATTCCCTATGCGGATCGTGATCAAATCGCGCGCACTTTGGGGCTAAAAATAGAGCAGGTGCGGGTAATTGGGACGCTAGTAGGTGGTGGATTTGGCGGCAAAGAAGATATCGCCGGACAGATCCATGCCGCGCTGCTGGCTCAGAGGACGAATCGACCGGTAAAACTACTTTTTGATCGCAACGAAAGTCTCGTTGTTCATCCGAAACGCCATCCAACCCAAATTCGAGTTCGTCTGGGCGCAAAAAGTGACGGGCTTCTCGTTGCTGCGGAAACAGAGCTTTATGGCGATACAGGGGCTTACGCCTCATTGGGTGAAAAAGTGATGACGCGTGCCACCACGCATTCAAGCGGGCCGTACATCGTGCCGCATGTAAGCGTTGATTGTTATGCGATGTACACCAACAATCCACCAGCCGGTGCTTTTCGTGGGTTTGGTGTCACGCAATCTGCTTTCGCTATTGAATCGCTTTTGGATATGTTGGCCGAAAACTTGGGTATTGATCCCATCGAGATACGGATGAAAAATGCGCTGCGCGTGGGCGCGGAGACCAACACGGGACAATTGCTCACCGAAAGCGTAGGGTTGATCGAGTGCATTCAAAAAGTCAAATCCCAAATCCAAGAAAAGGTTGGTCATGATGATCTTTTTGCTGCTCGCAGAGTCGATGGTTTGCCGAATTTGAGACGTGCCTGGGGCATCGCGGCAGCATATAAGAATACGGGTTTGGGCGGGGGTGCGCCGGACAAGTCGATTGCCGAAGTGGAACTTTATGCTGATGGAAGTGTGGAAGTGCGTACCTCCGCGGCGGAAATTGGACAAGGACTTAATGCCGTGCTTCAAATTATTGCTTCGGAAGCGTTATCAGTCCCAATGGAAAATGTCCGTGTGCTGCTCTCCGATACCGATCTCACACCGGATGGCGGACCAACGACGGCATCACGTCAAACCTATATGGCAGGAAATGCGGTAATGTACGCGGCGAAGATCGTTCAGCAGGCCATGGCGACTTCCCTGGCGGAAAAATATGATGTGCCCCCGAAAGAGATCAAGTTCGTCGAGGGCTTAGCGCATGTAAATGGGCACGCGATTGCCTATGGTGATGTAGTTGGGCTTTTAAGGGCGGAGGGCAGGCAGGCAAAGGCGACCTATGAATATTTGGCGCCGGAGACGCAACCGCTGGGGACTGGTGGCGATATGCATTTTGCTTATTCCTTCGCTGCGCAAGCTGCAGAGGTAGAGGTGGATATAGAAACCGGCCAAGTGTATGTGCTTAACATTATTGCTGCGACTGATGTCGGACGCGTAATTAACCCGCTCGGCCTTCTCGGCCAAGTGGAAGGTGGCGTGATGATGGGGATTGGAAATGCACTCACCGAGGAATTTATTTTAGAGGAAGGCCTACTTTTTTCTGATCGTTTAGCAAGGTATCGCATGCCATCCTTTCTTGACACCCCCGCTATTACTTCCATCATCGTCGAACATCCGACACATGATGGCCCATTTGGTGCGAAAGGTGTCGGTGAAATATCGAGTATCCCCACGACGCCAGCGATCACAAACGCCATTTACTATGCCTGCGGTATACGTATAAGACATTTGCCGGTCGATCAAGATTGGTTGGCTTTGGAGATTTTGAAAAAGCTCGAGACAGAATGAAACTCTCCCCGCATCGCGATGACAATCGACCCAATCTAAGGATGAAACAGCAATTACGGATCCGTGGATGGCTGGCGGGGCGACACGAATGCTGATCTACAATGCAAAACTGATCACTTGGGGCGCATCGAATGAAATCCTCGAGAATTATGCCCTTTTAATCGAGGACGATCGGATTGTTGATATGGCCCCCTCAGCGGATCTGCTCGCCAAAGGATATGAGGCCGAACGAATCGATGCCGAGGGGCAGTATGTAATGCCTGGAAATATTTGTGCGCATACGCACTTTTACGGGGCTTTTGCCAGGGGAATGGCGATCCCAGGCTCCGCACCGAAAGATTTTCCCGAAATCCTGCGCAAGCTATGGTGGCCACTCGATAAATCACTGACCGAGGAAGATATCAAGTATTCGGCTCTCGTCAGCCTAGTCGATGCCGTCAAGCATGGAACCACCACACTGATTGATCACCATGCCTCGCCCAATTTTATCGAGGGATCGCTGGATAGCATCGCGGATGCCGTCGATCAAGCCGGCCTCCGCGCAGTGCTTTGCTATGAGGTAACCGATCGCGATGGGCAAGTAAAGAGCCGCGCTGGGATTGAAGAGAACCTGCGCTTTATCGATCGCGTTCGAAAGGACATCGTCGCCGATGGGCGCATACGAGCAACCTTTGGTCTGCACGCCAGTCTCACCCTCTCGGATGAGACGCTGGATGCGTGCCGCCAAGCGGCGGGCGAACAGCAGGGTTTTCACATTCATGTCGCCGAACATGAGGCGGATGAAGATGACAGTTTGAGTAAGTCTGGCCAAAGAGTGGTCCATCGTCTTGCAAAACATGAGATTCTCGGCCCTGAGACGATCGTGGCACACGCCGTGCATGTTGATCAGAGTGAGATCGATACGTTAGCGAGCACTCAAACCTGGGTGACACACCAGCCGCGCTCGAATATGAATAATGCTGTCGGGACGGCAAACATTGAGGCTTTGACGGCGAGTGGGGTCCGTGTCGCCCTGGGAAATGATGGTTTTTCCAACACGATGTGGTCAGAGTGGAAAGCGGCATATTTATTGCAAAAGGTTGCTAATCGTGACCCCAGAAAGCTCTCCGGAGGCGAATTGGTCGAGATTGCTATCGTAAATAGCGCATCACTTGCCGCGCAGTTTTTTGATGAGGCGCCGATTGGCCAGTTGGCAATTGGAGCCTATGCCGATCTCATCTTCGTGGATTACCATCCCACAACACCACTATCCGCGGACAATCTGCCCTGGCACATTCTCTTTGGCTTTCAAGAGTCAATGATTACGACTACAATCGTTGCAGGCCGTTTATTGATGCGCGATCGCAAATTGCTCACGCTCGATGAAGAACAAATCACTGCGCGTTCTCGCGAGCTGGCAATGAATGTTTGGCATCGTTATCAATCCTATGTCCCAAAGGGGTGATCCGTGGTACAGAGCGAAGACATTATTGACGAACCGATCATTCTAACGATTGCCATATTAGGCGGCACCGGAAATCAGGGTCCCGGATTGGCATTGCGATGGGCCAATGCAGGATATCGCATCATTATCGGGTCACGACAAGAAAAAAGGGCACAAGCCACGGCCGATGAGTTGAATGAAAAGTTAGGCTCTACTTTCATTCGCGGTATGCGCAACGAAGATGCTGCCAAGAATGCCAACATTTGTGTTTTGACGGTCGTGGCAACCGCGCATCAAGAAGTGCTTGAGAATCTCAAAGACGCGCTGCAAGGAAAGATCTTGATTGATGTAACGGCGAAGGTTGTATTTCCCAATGCCGATGTTCCCTCGCCGCCGTCGGCGGCGCGCGTTGCGCAGAATATTCTTGGAGATGGTGTTCGCGTGGTTGCCGCATTTCAAAATGTACCCTCGCATATGTTGGCACTCGATCTCGATGAGCCTCTGGATCTCGACGTCCTGGTTTTTGCCGAAAATGCGGAAACTGCCAATGAAGCCATGATGTTATCCGATGCTGGGGGCATGAACGCCTATTACGCTGGTGGGTTGGATAAGGCCATTGTCGTAGAAGGAATAACGGCAGTGCTCGTCGAATTAAATCGACGTTATGGTTCGAAAGATGGTGCGATAAAAATTACCGGCATTGAGAAATGATCGCATCTTCGCGGCTTGTTCTTGCTGCGCTGCCGGATATTCCTCTCATTCGAGAAGGCGACGATCTCCCAGGGTTAATACTCGAAGGTTTGGCGCGTGCCTCGATCGATTTGCAAGATAACGATCTCCTAGCTGTTGCCCAAAAAATAATCTCCAAAGCAGAGGGGCGGTCAATGGATTTGCGCAATGTGCAGCCGTCACTAAAAGCGGAGCAAATTGCAGCAGAAACGCAAAAAGACGCACGCTTGGTTGAAATGATCCTTAAGGAGAGCGTGAAAATTTTGCGAATGCGTAAGAAATTGATCATCGTTGAACATCGATTGGGATATGTCTGTGCGAACGCAGGAATAGATTCATCCAATGTGCGTGAAATGGACGATAACGAATCCATGGCTGGAGAACAATCTAATTTTGTCCTTCTGCTCCCCGAAGATCCAGATAAATCTGCGCGTGCCCTGCGAGATGGCATTCGCAGATCTGCTCAAATTAATGTGGGTGTCTTGATCATTGACTCGCATGGGCGCGCGTTCCGGCAAGGTTCTATTGGGGTAGCGATCGGGATTGCCGGACTTCCCGGCCTTCTCGATCTGCGCGGCACGTTGGATTTATTTGGAAAAACGCTGCTGACGACCCAGGTTGGCATCGCAGACGAAATAGCCTCCGCGGCATCCGTATTGATGGGAGAGGCCGCGGAAAAACAGCCGGTCGTCCATATCCGCGGATTTCCACACGTCTTGCGAGAAGGATCGGCAAAGGAATTAATTCGCATTAAAGAGAGGGACTTGTTCCGCCAGTGATCTCGTGCCATACGTGGGAGACGATTTAAGATGGCACATTAATGAAATGCCCGATCACAGACATTCCGCCACAGTAAAGAGGAGGACTATTGCTCCATGATCATACCTGAATCACATCGAGATCTTCTGCTCGATTCCACAAAAGCGTTCGCCTTTCTCGCAACAACGATGAAGGACGGAACGCCCCAAGTAACTCCCGTATGGTTTGATGTTGAGGACGACCTGATAAGGGTTAATACTGCTCGCGGAAGAGTAAAAGATGTCAATATGATTGCCCGTCCTCGTGCTTCGCTGGCGATCATGGACCCACAAAACCCGTATCGTTATCTGCAGATACGTGGCAAAGTCGTAAGCAATGAAGAAAAAGGTGCTCGAGCTCATATTGACATTCTGGCGAAGAAATATCTTGGACAGGATAGTTACACAGGTAGCACGGATGAAACAAGAGTTATCTACCGCATTAAGCCAAGACACACCTTTACGATGGGATAGCGCGCTCGCCACAATCTAATTTTTAATCCTATTGGCATCATCCATCGACTCTGGGTTTGATAGAATAGAATTTTGAGTCGAGAAAATGTAGGAAAAGAGCTAATTCTGATCTCCAGGTGAACGGCATTGGGAGGATCAGGGGTGAGCGTAGGGAATCCGCCGCGTGATGTTGATCCTTCCATTGAAGGAGATATTGGAGTGGCAGACCGATGGCAAAGGCAGCTCTTTATCTGCAGGATGCCCATGACCTGAGAACAGGTCTCGATTACGTGCGTTATGCCGAAGAAAAAGGATTTGAAGCGGTTTGGCAAGCAGAATCGCGCCTTGTACGCGACGCGATCGTTCCGATGGCAGCTTATGCCGCCGTGACTGAGCGTATTAAGGTGGGCTCGGGTGTTATCAACAATTGGACAAGAAACATTGGCCTTTTAGCATCCACATTCCTAACTTTGGACGATCTGGCTCCCGGAAGAGTGATTTGTGGGATCGGCGCCTGGTGGGACCCACTGGCGAGGAATGTAGGGATTGAAAGAAGAAAGCCGCTGCTCGCCATGCGAGAGACGGTTGACCTCTTGCGGCGCCTCCTGAATATGGAGCAGGTCACATTTCATGGAGAATTTCATTACGTGGAAGGTATTGAATTGGATGTAGTCCATGGCAGGAAAGAACCGCGCGATGTACCCATTTATATCGGCGCCACCGGTCCCAAAATGATGGAACTCTCCGGAGAGATTGCCGACGGTGTGGTTTTGAATTATTGCGTCCCACCAGAATACAACCTTCAAGCGATTGAACATATCGAAGACGGTGCAAAACGCGTAGGCCGCAAGCTCGAAGATATTGATAGACCCCAGCTAATAGTATGTTCAGTCGATCACGATCGCGAGCGCGCGTATGATACCAGTAGAGAATTGCTCACTCAATATCTCGCCCAGCAACCGCACATCGCCAAAGCAAGTGGAGTTGAGCAAGAAGTAGTTTCGGAAATCCAATCGATACTCGGATGGCCTGCGACCCGCGACGAGATTTCACAGGCGAAAAACTTGGTTTCGGATGAACTCGTCCAGCGTATCACGGCTTCCGGCACGCCGGATGAAGCGCGGATGAAAGTACGGGAATACATACTAAATGGGGCTTCCTCCCCGATCCTGTACGCCGTTGGTGGTGATATCGAATTATTGATTGACACTTTTTCATCCGAGACGTATTAAATTTACGGAATCAAATACTGGTCAGTTCCACCTGGCGAATTGGCCAATAGAGGGAATATGAATCAATGCCCCAATCTGCAGCGCTAATTAAGCAACCAAATTCGCAGCATTGTTTTGTATGCGGAGTCAAGAATCCTTACGGCCTTAATCTTAATTTCTATGATGATGGAAATGGCGAAGTGACGTCAAATTATACAGTTCCAGACCGCTACCAAGGGTATCCCGGGAGAGTACATGGCGGGATTGTCGCTTCAATGCTGGACGAAGTTCTGGGACGGACCCTGATGATTGGGGACCCCAACCATTTTAGCGTTTCGGCAAAGTTGACTATTCGATACCGGAAACCGATCCCGCTGAACACGCCGCTACGCCTGGTCGGTCGCATCATTCGTCGGCGCGGTAATTCCGCCGTGGCGAAAGCTGAGTTAAGACTTCCAGATGAGAGTGTAGCTGCAGAAGCGGAGGCCATCCTGATGGAGGCGTCTGATTTTATTTTGGATGAAGAAAATCTTGATCGCTTAGGTTGGAAGGTCCAGCCAGACAATTCAGCAGGCCGGGAATCCGAGAAATAAAATGTCCCCTCTCAACTATCTCCGACCAAAAACAATGGCTGAAGCAATGGAGCAGCTGCAATCCGGGGTGGCGTTGGCTGGCGGTACCGGGCTAACTCCGCGCCGGGCTCAAATTGAAACTGTGGTGGATATCAGCGATCTAGGCCTGGACAAAATAACGAAAATACAAAAAATATTTCAAATCGGCGCGGGGACCTCCTTGCAAGCCATACTCGGAAATGTTGAAGTTCCAGCAGCACTGCGGCAAGCATGTGTGCTTGAAGCGGGCTGGAATATGCGCAATATGGCTACATTGGGTGGAACGATAATGGAGGCGGATGGACGCTCTGCCATGCTGACCATCCTTCTGGCCTTGGACGCCGAAATCGCTCGCGAGCCCGAGGGAGATCTTATTCCCATTGAGCGTTTTCTCTCTGTGCGCGATAAAATCACACTGATTACTCAGATTCGTTTTGAGGAACCACGAAAATTGCTCTATGAACAAGTCGCGCGGACACCTCTGGATTTTCCAATCGTTTGTGTTTCCCTGGTCGAAGCTGATGAAAGTTCCAGGACTTTAAGGCTTGCTATAGGCGGGTATGGAATGCGTCCGCTGAGATTGCCGGACCTAAAAAAATTTGTTCGTAAAGGTGCGAACATCGATGAGATTGTGCATCGCGCCCAGGGCGCTTACGAAAATGCGGGCGATGAATGGGCGAGCGCCGAATATCGTTCCGCCGTTGCCGGAATTCTTGTGAGACGCTTATTGGAAGAAGGAACGGCGGAATGAGGATCGAGTTTACGCTCAACGGCTCTGCTATTGATCTGAATGTGCCCGATGGGATGACTTTGTTAAACCTCCTGCGTGATCGTCTTGCTGTGCACGGAGTGAAACACGGCTGTGAATCTGGTGAATGTGGGGCATGTACAGTGCTCGTCGATGGAGTGCCAATAAATGCATGTGTCATGTTGGCGCCGAAAGCCCAAGGTCGCGATTTAAGGACAATCGAATCGTTCGGCGAACATCCATTGCATGGCTGGCGCAATAGCGCTGGGCTGCATCCATTGCAGAAAGCGTTTATCGAAACAGGGGCGATCCAGTGCGGCTATTGCACACCGGCGATGGTTCTTGTGGCCGACGCCCTGCTCTCAAAAAATCCTTCTCCGACAGAGGCTGAGGTGCGCGAATCGCTTTCCGGAGTGCTCTGTCGCTGCACTGGCTATTTAAAGCCGGTTCAAGCGATTCTGCGAGCGGCGGCTGTCCTTCGAGGGGAGCAGATCGAAGAAGTTAGTGAATTGATCCCGATTTCCCCGGAGTTGTTCAATTCGTTGGATTTTTCCGAGAGTGATTACGTTTATGGCGAAGAGGATCTGCAACTACAGACAAAAGTAGGCCTTCTACCGCAAATGCAGGTTAGTCAGGATTGGGAAACGCGTCATACCGTCGGCCGACCGGAGCCCAAAGTTGATGCCATGAAACTGGTCCAAGGCAAAAGTGCGTTCACCGCGGATATTGAAATGCGGGGCATGCTTACCGCGAAACTGCTGCATAGTCCTGTCGCGCATGCCGAGATAAGAAGTATCGACACCTCCAAGGCGCTGGAACTCCCGGGTGTGGTTGCTGTCCTCACCTGGCAAGATTTGCCACGGGTTGTGTATTCGACCGCCGGACAATCTGACCCGATTCCAGGTCCTCTCGATACATTTTCTTTGGATAAAAAAGTTCGCTTTGTCGGAGACAGAGTAGCATTTGTTGCGGCGGAAACGGAGGATATCGCCAACGAAGCGCTGGCCTTGATCGAGGTGGATTACAAAATACTCCCGGCCTTTTTCGAAGCGGCGCAAGCCATGGAAGAAAACGCGCCGCAGATCCACGACGAGCCGGAGTATGTTGACTTTGGAGATTCGGACGCAAAGCGGAATTTGGCGGCGAAAATTCGCATCGATATTGGAGATGTAGAGCGGGGATTTGACGAAGCGGATCATATTTTTGAAGAAACTTACCAGGTGCCAAAAGTTCAGCAAGCACATATTGAGCCCCATGTTGTTGTGACGTATTGGGATGAAGATGACCGTCTCGTAATCCGCTGCAGCACTCAGGTCCCTTTCCACGTTCGCCGACAACTTTCTCCGGTGCTCAATCTACCCGCGAAGAGGATCAGGGTGATCAAACCGCGGATCGGTGGAGGATTTGGTGGCAAACAAGAAGTGATGATCGAAGATGTTGCCGCGCATTTGACGATTGCGACAGGACGACCGGTACGCTTTGAGTATACGCGCGCGGAGGAATTTTATGCCGCGCGCTCTCGCCATCCCATGTCGATCACCATGAAGACGGGTGTCAAAAATGATGGAACGATAACGGCAAACTCCATGATTTGCCTGAGCGACACGGGGGCCTATGGCTGCCATGCCCTGACCGTTACAGGGAATACGGGTCATAAAGGAATGGCGTTATACGTAGGCGATGGCAAGTATCGTCAATCTCCGAATATTCGTTTTTATGCCGATGTGGTGTACAGCAACACACCGCCCGCCGGCGCTTACCGAGGATACGGAGTGCCCCAAGGATTTTGGGCTGTTGATAGGCAAATGGAAAATATCGCGCGTGCTCTGGATCTCGATCCGCTCGAATTCCGCTTAAAAAATGCACTGCGCGCCGGCGAACTGCAGCCCTTTAGCACAGCCTGGTCAGAGGGAAGGGAACCACAACCCGAAATTATCAACACCTGCGGATTGGAGGACTGTGTTCGCCAGGGAGCCAGGGCGATTGGATGGGATTCCAAATTTGGCGTCTCAGCCTGGAAAGATGTGCCGGGCAAACCGCATTTGAAGCGCGGAATCGGTGTTGCCACGGTTATGCAAGGCACGGCAATAGCCTATCTCGATATGGGAGGGGCGAGCATCAAAATGAATGATGATGGATCGTTTAACCTCCTTGTAGGCGCAACAGATCTCGGCACGGGATCCGATACCGTGCTGGCGCAACAAGCTGCTGAGGTACTGGGTGTTCCTATTGATGATATTGTCGTCTACTCATCCGATACAGATTTCACACCCTTTGATAAAGGCGCCTACGCCTCGAGTACAACCTATATTTCCGGAGCTGCTGTTGTTATCGCTGCGGAAAAAGTGGCCGAGCGAATTCGGATCAGAGCCGCGAATATGTTGATGAAGGCAGGCCGAAGAGAAATTGGCCCGCAAGACCTGCGCTTATCTGATCGAAAGGTTGTTGCGCCCGACGGTAGCAGCGTCACCTTAGAGGAAGTAGCACTTAACTCGCTTCATCATGAAGATCAGGAACAAATCATGGCTGTCGGGTCGTATGTCTCGCCGGTGTCGCCGCCTCCATTTGCCGCACAATTTGCCCAGGTGCAGGTGGATATAGAAACAGGCCAGGTAGTGGTCGAAAAATTAATCATGGCGGTGGATGCGGGCGTCATCATAAATCCGTTAACGGCTTCAGGACAGGTCGAAGGAGGTATGACGCAAGCATTAGGGTATGGGGTATGCGAAGAGATGCGTTATGATGACGCCGGAAACCCCCGCGAAGTAGATTTTCATGATTATCACATTTTCTCAGCGAATGAAATGCCTGAGCTGCAGACAATCTTTATCGAAACGGTTGAGCCCACTCATCCGTTTGGAGTTAAAGCAGTCGCCGAAATTCCGATTGATGGCGTGGCACCAGCGGTTGGGAATGCTGTTCTTGACGCTTGTGGTGCAGCCGTCAATGCGGCACCGATCACACCCGAACGCGTTTGGACAGCGCTTAAGGGGTCATCGTAGCGCAGAGCGCAGGCTTGATGGGTCTCCCTGAATGGTAATCGGATGACAACCACCTATGTCATTGGGCATATCAACCCTGACACGGATTCTATCGCCTCGGCATTAGGCTATGCTTGGTTCTTGTCTCAGGAGGACGGTGCAGACATCGTCCCCGCCCGTGCCGGTGCGATCAACGATCAGACCGCCTGGGTGTTGGAACATCTTGATCTTACTCCGCCAAAATTACTCCCGGATGCCTCCCCACAGATACAAAATGTCACCCAAAGATTAGATACCATCACGCCGGACAGACCCTTGCGGGAGGCATGGCGTCTCGCCAATCGCACGGGATTCGTCGCGCCGGTGGTTGATGATCAGGCAAACCCAATCAGCTTAATTACCGGCGGGAGCCTATTCACCTATTTAAATGATATTCTGGGCCCTGAACTGGGAACAAATTCCATTGAACTTGGAGACCTCTTTGAAAGGTCATGTGCGGAGGCAGGGGATGATGGTGTTCTCCAATTCAGCGAGTCAACTCGAATTCGCGATGCTTTGCCGCGCATCTTGAGGCAGGAACGCAATGAATTTTGGGTGGTGGATGATTTCGGACATTATGCGGGCATATGCCGCCAACGGCATCTGCTTAACCCGCCGCGTTTGAGATTAATCCTGGTCGATCACAATGAAAGTGGGCAAGCCTTAGGTTCCCTGGATGAGGCGGACGTAATTGAAGTTCTCGATCACCATCGATTGGGAAATTCTCCCACTCGACTGCCTATCCGTTTTAACGTCGATATTGTGGGAAGCACATGCACATTGGTAGTTGAACGAATCGAAGGCGCGGGATTGAGTGCTCCCCCCGCATTGGCAGGATTAATGCTCGCAGGGGTAATTTCCGACACGTTGCACCTGAGTTCACCGACGACCACAAAACGCGACCGCAAAACTGTAGAAGTGCTCACTCGCTGGGCGTTTGCATCCAACGGACCTATGCAGGGCGAGTCACTGGATTCATTTGCTGAGCAAGTATTGCATACGGGTGCGGGCCTGTCGGAACGAGAACCTGCTGCGGTGGTGCGCGCTGATCTTAAAATCTATAATTCCACCAAAGGTAAATTTGGTATTGCACAAGTTGAGGTTACCGATCTGAATAATTTCACAGAGCATAGTGTTCCTCTGGGATCCGCCTTAGACCAATTGCGTGCACAAGAGGGCTTGACGTTTGCAGTCTTGATGGTCACCGACATTGTTGGTTCTTCCAGCCGATTGTTGCTGCGTGGGTCTACCCCCTTTATTGATGAAATGCCATATCAACGATACGACGATGGGACCTTCGGTGCCGAGGAAGTCGTTTCACGGAAAAAACAATTGTTGCCGCTCCTGCTGGCGTTAGTGGAAAATTAGATGGGCATTTACAGCAGTCTCGCGGAGCTCGAATCAAAGGGACAGCCCGTCGCCCTGGCGATTGTGATTAAGGCTCGCGGCTCTGTGCCGCGGCATGCACGGTCGAAGATGTTAATTTATCCAGATGGGTCGGTTGAAGGAACGATCGGCGGTGGGGAGATGGAGGGCCTGGTAATAAAAAATGCGTTGCAAGCACTGTCTGACGGCAAGTCGCGTCTCTTGCATTACAATTTTAGAGATCCGGTTGCAGGCGATCCTGGTGTATGTGGAGGAGAAATTGACGTGTATGTTGAGCCTATTCAACCAAAACCAACACTCGTCGTTTTCGGGATAGGACATGTTGGCCAAGCTGTTGTCCACCTGGCCCACTGGGCTGGCTTCCGCGTCATTGCTGCGGATGATAGGGAGGAGTTTGCAACACTTGAAAAGGCGCCCGAAGCGATCCGAGTTCTGCATTGTTCGCTAGCCCAGCTGCCGGAAGAGATAGATATTAGCGACCAGACCTATGTTGTGCTGACTACTCGCAATGTCGAAATTGATGTCGAGGGATTACCGGCCCTCGTCGATACACCGGCCGCGTATTTAGGTGTAATTGGCTCGCGCCGCCGCTGGGAAACAGCTGCCGCTCGATTGGTCGAAGCAGGTTTTTCGGAGGAAAAAATCCGGCGAATTAAATCTCCAATGGGTTTGGAAATTAACGCTGAAACGCCGGAGGAGATTGCCTTAAGCATCCTTTCCGAGATAATCATGCTTCGCAGAGGAGGCTCTGGAGAAGAGATGGCGCATGATCCAGTAAATCTTGGGAAGATCAAGCATGATCCGTCAACGTTTGTAAACAGTGAAGATTAATTAATTGCCTATGTTTGATGAGTACATTACTGCTACCAGTCTGGATCAAGCTGTTCACCTTCTCTCCCAGCATAGAGAGTCGGCGCGGATTGTGGCCGGGGCAACCGATCTTTTGCTGGAGATGGAAGCCGGGCAGCGGCCAAAAGTTAAGACCTTAATTGACATCACGCGCATACCAAATTTGGACCACATCACAATGGATGATGAAACTATCCGTTTGGGTCCGCTTGTCACACACAACCATTGTGTTGCCTCGAGTATCGTCCGTGAACATGCCTTTGCCCTGGCGCGGGCATGCTGGGAGGTAGGTGCTCCTCAAATCCGCAATCGCGGGACGATCGCGGGGAACTTGATCACAGGCTCCCCCGCGAATGATTCGATTACACCCTTGCTAGCCTTGAACGCCAAAGTCAGGCTGCGATCCATCTCGGGCGAGCGCGAAGTGGCGCTCAAGGATTTTTTTCGCGGAGTTCGCCAGACCGTGATGGCTGAAGACGAATTGTTAACCGAGATATCGTTCCCCATCCCTTCTGAAGGTTCGCGAACTTCCTTCCTAAAATTGGCCTTGCGCAGGGCGCAAGCGATAAGCGTAATTAATGTCGCCATCCACCTGGTTATCAAGAGGGGGCGTATTCGGCATGCCGCCATTACGCTCGGTTCGGTTGCGCCGACAATCGTTCATGCTCGGGAAGCCGAGAAATATCTCAGGCGAAAAAAACTTAGTCCGGAAGTCATCGAACGTGCAAGCGAACTTGCTATGCAAGCGGCACAGCCGATCGATGATTTGAGGGGTTCGGCAAGTTATAGGATCGAGATGGTGCGTGTGTGCACAAGGCGAATCTTGGTTGATCTTCAGGCCGGGAACGAAAAAACACTTATGCCGGAAAACCCGGTGATGCTCTGGGGCCCAGATGAATGGCATTGGGATCAAGAGTTGGAACAGGGATTTGTACATAATGAAGGGCGCGCAATCGAAACGACGATAAACGGGAAGCATTTCACATTTCAAACTGGTCAGCAGAAAACATTAATGCGATTGCTTCGTGAAGAGGCAGACCTGCCGGGAACGAAGGAAGGATGTGCGGAGGGTGAGTGTGGCGCGTGCACGGTCTTTCTGGATGGCATGGCAGTAATGTCATGTATGGTAAATGCGCCGAGAGCCCATCATGCGGAAATTGTCTCCATAGAAGGTCTTTCCCAGGGGAATGTGCTGCATCCCGTCCAGCAGACCTTCATAAACGAAGGAGCGGTTCAATGCGGTTACTGCACACCCGGGTTCATCATGTCTGCGGCGAAGCTGCTTGAGGAACGGGCCAAGCCCAGTCGGAACGAGGTAGCGCAATCAATTACGGGAAATCTTTGTCGTTGCACTGGATATTACAAAATTCTCACTGCAATTGAGCGAGCATCCGCGCTATGATACTGGTGAATTGTAGGCACAGAATCATTGAACATATGGCTGTTGGCTAGCAGCGTGCGGGGAGGCAGGTATGGGACGAAATTCGTGGCAATTTAAAGCTCAGGAACGAGAGTATGCGCGGGGCATAGGACTGCATCCTATCTGGAGGGCGGTAGGATGTGTAGTGATATTGGTTCTCGCCTTGGGAGGGTATTTAGCTGCGGGGTGGTTCCTAAATCAAAACGCAATAAGTCATTGGATTCCAATCCCCGCCGAGTTAATCAATCCGTCCTTCGCACCGGGGCTCCCTGCGGGGGTTCTGATAAAGGGAATTTTCGCATTGGTGTTCATGTTTATTAGTTTTGCGATCTTGAGCGTACTCTACGCAGTCATCTTTCCAATTAAACCTGGAAAATACGATCATCCTCCGCTTAAGCCTGGGCAAGGTTAGGGATCAGAGGAAAGTTTCATGGACCGTAGAGTGCCCACGATCGGGTCAGAGGAAATCGACCTATACATCCGAACCTATTACTCCCTCTTGCGAACGACATCGGAAGTCCAAATAAAAACCCTTGAGGAAGTACACTCGCTCATGAAATCCTCATTGCACTTAAACGCGCGTGAGGTTCAGCCGGATCTCTCAGCCTTTATTTACAGTTCATTAAGGTTGCCCACCTGTACGCTCGAAGTGGATCGCGTAATCTTGGGCCAGAGTGTGGATGTGTTTCGTAGCGCTGGATTTGGCGATATTACACTCTGGAATCGTGTGCATGCCCGAGCTCGCCGACGGCGCGCGTATTATGATGGCGAAGGTACTATGGCAACGTTTATAGCAAGTGGATCAGATATCGACGATCTAATTCCGATGCTCACCGCTTTTCAGATTGAGTGGAACAAGCTCCACACTCAACTTCAGGGGGAGCAGGTCAAAAAATTCCTCCAAGAATCTAATCACGAGGAAGATGATGTTGCTATGCTTGCAGAAAGTTCCGGAATTCGAACAGCCGACCTTCTTCAGCTGTGGGAATTGTGGGGGCCGGAATTCTGGCAAACTATTGCCGCAATTGCTGCGGATGTAAAAAAGTTCAAAGTGCGCCTCCTTTCAGGATCATTGAATGATTATCGAAAAGCTACGCAGGTATGGTGGCAGAATGTCCAAAGCCATGCGTTAAGCTTCGACCGTCCTGTTTATTTTGTGTCTAGCAACACACACAGCCTTATAAATCTCCTCACCGGATCGGCGCTTCGGGAAGAATCTGCGCTTGTTGAATTTATGCATCTTTCGCAGCAAAAAGAACTGTTGGAGGAGTGGGATGATATCCAGGCTAAAAATGTGCCCTCGAGCAGAGAAAATTTTCTATACTATGCACTAAAGAAATACGCTTCAATCAATAAGGGGACAGAGCTGTTGGAAACCCTTGGTGCGGATCAGGAGGCGATCGGGATACGAAGGATCCAGAGTGAGTATAGTTTTGATCTTGAAACCCAATTGATTGAATTGTCAGCACTTCGAATCGAATGGCTCGATCCACGTTTGCGCCGCGATGATCTCGAGCTTTTGCAATCCAGCAATGCCTTAATCTTCAATATTGATTACCCGTTGGGCATGGCCGCCTATCTCATCCTTACCCATTTGGCGAGCCAGGTGGGCAACGTGCTCGGCGTATACATCATGGGCAAGAGTGCAACGTTGAATGGTGTGGTCGGGGATGTGATGATCCCGTCCGTGGTATTCGACGAGCATTCGAAAAACACCTATCTCTTTCAAAACTGTTTCTCTGCTGTAGATCTCCGGGACGATCTGATCTACGGTACCGTGTTGGACAATCAAAAAGCAGTCTCCGTCCGGGGGACATTCTTGCAAACACCTCGTTATATGGACGTTTTCTACCGCGAGGGTTACACGGACATCGAAATGGAAACAGGGCCTTACCTTTCAGCAATCTTCGAAATGTTCCGGCCCAAGCGACATCCTGAAAACGAAATTGTTAATTTGTACGGTCTTCCTTTTGATCTTGGCATCCTGCACTACGCCTCGGATACGCCCTTGAGCAAAGGGAAGAATTTAGGTGCAGGATCACTTTCTTACTTTGGTATGGATCCGACCTACGCTAGCAGTTTGACAATTTTAAAGCGTATCTTTGATCTTGAGCTTGTGCGCATCCGCAGCGCAGAGCCCTCGATTGTCCCTCAGGAATTCGCATAATCCCAGGAGGCTTTTTATGACGGCCATTGGGAAATCTGTTCCACGGGTAGATGCTCACGGCAAAGTTACAGGGGAAACTCTGTATCCGGGTGACATAAACCTTCCCAATCAAGCGTACCTGAAAATTCTCTTTGCCGGCAGGCCGCACGCCATAATCAAACGCATCGATACAGAGAACGCCGCCGCATCACGCGGAGTGCTCGCCGTCCTTACTGCAAAGGATGTCGCAATTAATGGCTATGGCTTAATTTACCCTGATCAACCCGTGCTCTGTGGCCCGGGCTCAAGCAGGCGATTTGCCGATCGAGTGCGATTCATCGGTGATCAAGTTGCAGTAGTGATCGCCGAATCGGAAGAACTTGCCACCCGGGCAACGAAGCTTATCAAGGTGGATTATGAAGATCTGCCGTTGCTCACCGATCCAATTGAAGCCATGAAAAATGACTCCCTCCTGATTCATCCCGATCGGGAAGACAATATTCTTCGCCACAATAAAATCCGCAAGGGCGACGTAGAAGCGGGTTTTTCACAAGCCGATGTGATTATCGAGGCGGAGTACAAAACGCCAGTCCAGGAGCATGCTTATCTGCAGCCGGAGGCAGGACTGGGCTATATCGATGAAGAAGGTCGCATTACGGTTCAGGTTGCGGGCCAATGGACGCACGAGGATCAAGAAGCGATTGCCCTCGCATTAAATTTGCCCATCCATAGAGTGCGGATCATTTATCCCGCAATTGGAGGTGCGTTCGGCGGCCGTGAGGATATGTCCGTGCAGATAATTCTTGCGCTTGCGGCTATCAAGTTGCATGAGCGCGGCATTGATCGGCCGGTAAAAATTATATGGTCACGTGAGGAATCAATCGTCGGCCACCACAAGCGCCACGCCTTCATCTTTCGCTCGAAATGGGGAGCGACAAATGACGGGAAAATTACTGCGGCAGAGGTGGAGGTTATCCAGGACGGTGGTGCTTACGCGTGCACTTCGACGAAGGTGCTTGGCAACGCCACCCTCATGTGCGTCGGACCTTACGAAATTGCGAATGTCTCCGTGGATGCCTATTCCGTTTATACGAATAATCTGCCAGGCGGTGCATTTCGCGGTTTTGGGGGACCTCAAGCAGCATTTGCAGCAGAATGTCAGATAAACAAACTGGCGCATGCACTGGGAATAGACCCGGTCGAGATGAGAATGCGCAATCTGTTAAGAGATGGTTCATTAACTGCCGTTGGGACACCTTTGCCAGAGGTGGTAACGATCGATCGTGTAGTGGCTGCCTCCGCGGAAATGGCTGGCTGGGAAAAAGGGCCTGAAGGCTGGTCATCCCCCCCTGCGGAAAGCCTGGGATCACCAGCGGAAAAATATCTCAAACGGGGAATTGGAATCGCTTGCGGATTTAAAAACATCGGATTTTCCTTTGGTCATCCCGAGAAATGTACAACGTCGATCGAGCTGTTGGGAGGGTCGGAAATCGAGAGGGTTATCGTGTACCAGGCGGGTGCAGACGTGGGCCAGGGAGCGCACACCGTCATTGCCCAGATGACCGCGGATGCAGTGGGCGTACCCTTAGAAATGGTGGAAATGGTCTTGTCGGATACGGCTAAAACGGAGGATTCAGGCTCGGCATCGGCATCCAGGCTAACCTATATGACCGGCAATTCCATTCGTGGTGCCGCCGCGGAAGCCTTAATGCATTGGCGTGCAGAAGATCGCCCGGCAAAAGCAACTTTTACCTATACTCCCTCCGCAACTACAGATTTCGATTCCAGCACCGGCTACAGCACTCCCAATTTTGCCTATGGTTATGTTTCTGAGGTGGCGACAGTTGAGGTAGACATGGAGACTGGGCACGTCCGATTGTTAAAGGTGATTTGTGCTGATGATGTCGGCAAAGCCATTAATATGCAGCAGATTGTAGGCCAGATCGAAGGTGGAATAGTGCAGGCCGCCGGTTATGCACTTATGGAAAACTTCATTCAAGAAAACGGTCAGGTTGCAACGCAACATCTTTCGACTTACCTTATTCCCACAGTTTTGGATATTCCCGAGGAGGTTGAATCGGTGGTGTTGGAATTTGCCGAGCCCAACGGCCCCTGGGGCGTGCGTGGAATGGCCGAAATGCCATATATCCCACTGGCGCCAGTTGTAGTAGCCGCTCTGCATGATGCAACCGGAATATGGTTTGATGAATTTCCTTTAATCCCGGAGCGCGTGTTACTTAAGCTCCAAGAGGAAAAGGGGACTTGAGTTCTCGACATCCCTTGATAATGATTCGTGGCGGGGGAGATCTCGCTACCGGGATTGCGGCGCGACTCAAACGCAGCGGTTTTGACGTTGTTGTTACAGAGATTGAAAAACCGCGCGCCTTGCGACGGCTGGTTTCGTTGGCCCAGGCGATCTATACCGGCGAAGTACAAGTGGAAGATTTGCTCGGCAAGTTTGTCGAAAACTTTGATTCTGTCAGGCCTGTGTTGGATAGTGGAGCAATTCCAGTGCTCATCGATTCCGACGCAGCGAGCCGAAATTTGCTCATGCCCGAAGCGATTGTCGATGCAAGAATGCTTAAAACGCCTTCTGAATTGGGTCGTGATGCAGCCCCGTTTGTAATTGGTCTCGGCCCGGGATTTGAGGCCGGTGTCGATTGCCATGTGGTGATTGAGACAAAACGTGGCCATCATCTTGGAAGAGTCCTAAACCAGGGAAAAGCTGCTGCAGACACCGCGAAACCTGATGCTATAGCGGGCTTTGATGTTGAAAGGGTATTGCGCGCGCCGGCATCCGGAAAAATTGCTTCGCGAGTAGAATTGGGGGCAATTTTGAAAATAGGTGCAGTCGTAGCGACAGTAGCTGGAGACGAAATCCATACGGCGTTCGATGGCGTGTTACGGGGTTTGATGCAGGATGGTCTGATGGTTTCGCAGGGTGAAAAGGTAGGCGATCTTGACCCACGTATGAACGTGGCCTATTGTTATGAAATTTCAGATAAAGCGCTTGCCGTTGGGGGTGGGGTGATGGAAGCGTTGCTGAGTCAACCCTCCATTCGCAGGATGTTAGGTGGCGCGAATGCGTTTGGCTGATGCCTTACGAATTCGAACCGTTACAACAGTTGCATTTATTGGTGCGGGGGGAAAATCAAGCGCCATACGTATGCTTGTGGAAGAGCTGCAATCTGAGGCCCCCGTCGTCGTCACTACAACAACAAAGCTAGGAAGTTTGCAGAGCGATCTTGCACAGCGACATTTTATTTTGGAAGATGAAGAACTCTTAGGCGGGCTGCGGGAGTATTTGGGTGCTGCGCAATCTCTGCTCGTAACCAATCGCCAAGTACCTGGAGGGTCTAAATGGCGAGGCTTGAGCGGGAATCAGATGCAAGCGCTACGGCAGGCTTGTGCCGAAGCGAATGCAGTATTGTTAGTTGAAGCCGACGGCGCCCGCGGAAAATCTCTCAAGGCTCCAGCGAAACATGAACCGGTGATCCCCGATTGGACGGATCTTGTCGTTCCCATTGTTGGGCTGGATGTTATTGGGAGGCCCGTTACTGGCGAGTACGTTCACCGCGCAGAGCGGGCACGTGAGCTGTTGGGCCTTTCGAAGAAGGCCACTATTTTGGAGCAGCACATTGTTGAATTGCTTCTCTCCGCTAAGGCTGGATTAAAAGATATACCCCCCACTGCGGTTGTGCGCTGTTTGTTAAATCATGCTCACAGTCCTGGGGATACTGCGCATGGTCGGGCCATTGCCGAAGAACTTCTCGAATCAGAGCGCTATCAAAATGTGATCATCGCTGATCTTGGTGGTGATCAGCCGATTAAGGAATCAGTCGCCCGAATAGGCGGAATAATCCTTGCGGCTGGAGCATCTACGCGCCTCGAGGGTCCGAAACAAGGCATACTTTTTCGTGGCAAAGCGCTTGTTGCACACGCTGTTGAAGCGGCATTGGCCGGCGGTTTGAAGCCAATTGTGGTGGTGGTTGGCGAACAGGAAGTGCGCATGCGCGAGTTATTGGATGGTTATCCAGTACAGATTGTTCGTAATCTGAATCCAAACATTGGTCAGAGCAGCTCGCTCCAAATTGGACTAGGTGAGCTTGATTCCACTGTCGAAGGCGCCATTTTTTTGCTCGCCGACATGCCCTTGGTGCGTGGTGATCTGCTCTTGATGCTGCGAGAACGTCATCGTCAGACGTTGGCCCCGATCGTGGTCCCCTATGCTAACGGCAAACGAGGCAACCCCGTGCTTTTCGATCGTGTGACCTTCGATGAGCTTGCGAAAGTCGCCGGGGATCGTGGCGGGCGAAGTCTGTTTAAGAAATTTGATCGTGAGCGCGTGTTATGGGACAACGCGATTCATTTTGATGTGGACAGCCCAGAAGATATTAAACGTATGAGGGAAATGGAATGAAGATCGTCCTTGCTGGATATTATTTTGCAAATGTCATTCCTCTGACGCCGAATGGTTCACGAAGCGAACCGCCTGAACACCTCGGCGAACCATTATTGTGCGACAATTTGCACACGCTAGTAGAAATTATTCCAGGATTGATCTCACAACTTGAGCAAGGTGATTCTCGCAATGCCGGCCTGAAACGACCTAGCCCGGTAATGACAATCTATGATCTCCTTGCGAACGAGCATGGGGGGTTGGATAGTTAAGCGAGGAATTACCCCATTCATTTTGTGAAAGAGTTGGGCCAAGAACTACAGCAGCAAATGTTAAAAGTAGGCCATAACTACCTAGCGAAAACTCTGCGGTCCATCAATCCCTACATCATCCGCTAAGCTGCGGTTGTACCTGGAGAGTTTTCCCTTGCATACAAATAAGCCGGCAGCGCGCAGGAGAGGCCAATGACCAGATTAAGGACGATGAAGACGAACGGCTGCGGCCCATCTGCCTTACGGCGCTGGTAAAACATCGCGATCCAGAAAACAACCGACGTGATGAGCAAGTCTGAGCTGAACCCTGCGGCGGCGCCGTTAGCGAATAATGCGGAAACGAACCCAGGCAAATTCACCCCTTCCGTTGAAAAATACTAGATAAAAAAGAAGTACGGGACTACGGTTCCTACAACGGCTAAACCAAAATATAATTTCCGCATCCTGTCATTCCTCCTTTAGAGAACATGTTAATCATCCGAATAAGGCAGAACAGGCATAGCTCGCATTGTTGTCGTTTGTTATGAATTAGCTGGCAACAATCTTCTTCGCGTGAGCTTTCATAAATTCGAAGCTATCCACATTTTTCTCATAGAGCTTGAGAATTTTCATGGACTTCCTCCTTGCCCGGTTTCCAACGAAAGTGGCGTGCTAGTTCCGAAGCATAACGCGTGCCGAGCGTACGTTTCCCAAATTTAATCCACTCCGAGAATTTAATGCTTCCGTTGGGTTCTTGCTGCGAGGTGAGCAAATTTGCCATTAATCCCTCGAGTTCAGCTTCTGTGAGGAGTATGTCACGTAAAACGACGCTGATAAGATTGCCCAACATGATCCCAATCGAAGGCGACACATTTACGAAGAATGTATTGGGGGAGACCGTGCGCGCGATAAGGCGCACAAAGGATTCAAAGGTAAACTCCTCTGGTCCGATGGCATCAATCAGTGGCTCCTCATTGTTAATGGCAATCGAGGCCAGGTCGCTAACATAAATTGGACGTACCCGATATTGTCCATCGCCGAAAATTGGGAAGATGGGAAATTTGCGTAAGAGCCAGGCGATATTGTTCACCAGGATGTCTTCCTTCCCGAAGACTAGTGTGGGCCGCACAATGCTGTATGGGATACCCAGGTCTTTTAACATCTCTTCCTGGAGGGCTTTTCCCCTGTAGTATGGCAGCGGAGAATTGAGTGAAGGCTGCGTAACGCTAATATGAACGATTTTTTGAACGCCTGCTTTCTTGGCCGTTTCAAATAGGACGCGCGTGTTCTCAACCGCTTGTGAAAATGTTGTTGAGCCCGCTTCGAAGCGAACCCAATAGGTGTTGTAAAGGGTGTGCACGCCGTGAAGTGTCGCTTCCAGAAGATCAGGTTGATCAAAATGATAGGGATGTGCGCTCACTTGATCCCCAAAAGGGTTTGGTTTATCGACGTGGGTGGTGATCGTTTTTACACGACGGCCTGATTCGACTAGCTGCGCGGCAATGTAACGACCAATATAGCCGAAGGCGCCTGTCACGACATCGATCAATTCCGTCACGCAGAATCCTTAATTGAGTGAGCATCTGTCTCGATGATCGCTTCGGCTTCCATCTCCAGAAGAAAATCTTCCGACATAAGCCGGCTTATCTCAACCATTGTGGATGCCGGATGAATTTCACCGAAAAATTCGGCATGCGCTCTCGCAAGGCCTTCATAATTGTTGATGTCGGTGACAAACATACGTGTGCGCACGACATCGCCTAGGCTTGCTCCAGCTTCTTCCAACGCCGATTCAATTTTTCGAATAATGTAAACAGCCTGCCGATAAATATCATCCTTTCCATGAACATTTCCTTCTTTGTCTGTAGCAATCGTGCCCCCAACCTTGACGACATTCCCAATGCGCACCGCACGAGAATAGCCGAACAGGTCCCCCCAGGGTGTTCTTGCCGAAATGAGTTGTCGATCCACACGATCCTCCTTTGTTAATGACCGATGCCGCGCAGCGCGCAAGATTTCGAAGATGATAAAATTCTGGGTAGCCATATTGTAGGCTAGGATCGGCTTACACTAACCATTTAATGGGGTGGTTGTGCGCCTGCATATCTGCTACTTGCAGGCATTTAATTGGCCCGCCTGGCGCTTGATATCATGGCGAGGTGAACTCGGAAAAGCACTTGCCGAATTTTCTGGGTGAAAATTCAGCCTCGGCAAATACTTCGCCCTATCAATATTCGATATTAAGTTTCATCCAGAGTGGAATGATGCCGATGGTTACTTGGCGCAGGGTCTGCCAAACATGGTGGCCTGGGTCCATGCACTCCATCCGACCTGCTTGCCATGGCCTACGGTACCCCCATTCCAAAAGTTGGATCCATAGACGCAGTCTATCATGGGTAGAATAAATAGATCGTCGCCAGATGCCGGAGAATCGCCGCGCACGGGATCAAATTGCCAGATTAGTGCACGAAGCGCTGCCTGATTGGCCCAATCCCATGCCTCGTAGCCATGCCTGGAAAGGATGTGCATCTGACCCACGATACCTTGCAATCCTCCCCAAACATGAACATCTTCGGGCGGCGGCCATTGATCCGCTGGACAGCCTGCACGACGCTGCTCATCCGGCTGCAGGCCGTCTACATCCCGTAATGCGCCTGCCACGGTCATCCTGGAGCCGGCACGGTTGATGCCCACCGGATTGAGCGGATCCGCCTGCCAACAAAGGTTCCCCCAATTGAACGACCCGGTGAATGTGTTGGGATCACCAAGCCACGCTTTAAGCATCTCGGCAGCTACGGAGAAATCATCCATTTTGCCTAAGTAAAGATCGGCAGCCAGGCGGACGACGGCAGCCTGCGTCCCATGGTTATTGGCTTTGTAGTGTTTGTCTAGCTGGGTGGCACCATCCAGCTTAAGATCGTAGACGACATATTGAACCCAGTCTCGAAAAATAGCATCGATGCTGGGGTCGAAAATTTTCAAATCAATGATGTCGGCAGAGATGATATAGCCTGCTGCTGTGCGGGTGAGGGAGAGTGAATTGCCATCCTGCTCAACTTTATTCGATACAGCTTCCAAAATCTCGTCGGCAACAATTCTGCGGCGCCCGTCATCGTCCAGCCGAACGGCGACGAGGGCGGCAGCCATGGTGTAAACATCGTGGGTCGATCCATGCCCGCCGAAGGCAGTCGCTGCAGGGAGCTTATCGGCAGCAGTTTTGACCTCTTTCCATAATGGACCTGAAGTAGGCAATGCCATGATCTCGGCAGGTGAAATCCAGATCCCCTCTATCCATGGAGAAGGGGACGGGGGAAAATCCAGCCCCTTGGCTTTTACCATCATATACGCGCCCGTCGCACGCGTGAGCGTATCATCGGGGCAGGCAAGCAATACTGGTTCGGTCGCACAGGGCAAGAGAATATGTGATCGATAGGCGTCCTCGACCCAACGTGTGTACCAAGCTCCAGTGGCTACGTCGGCAAATAATCCACTTGCTGGTGGAGGAACGTAATCCGCACCATTCATCATGCGCAGATAGAACACGGTGCCTTCCGCGATCGTGAGTTCCGAAAGCGGGCAATAGAGCAGCGGAGTGGAAGCACATCCTGCCGTGTAGCCATCATTCCACAGGCCAACAGCCCATTTCGTGTACCATTCCGACGACGGGGTATCGTTGAAAATTGGGTCGTACGCAGGTGGAGGGAGATAGTCAGCGCCATGAACGCCCCGTCCAATAAATACAGCCGACTCGCCGCGCGTCATGGTTTTATCAGGGCAGTAGAGCAGGGGCTGTGAACTGCAACCGGCGATAAAGCCCTGATCAACAAGGATCTCGATATATCCATAGGCCCAATGATCGAGGGGTACATCGTCAAACGTGGGAGAGGCGATCGCGCTTGGCGCAAGTTGTTCTGAACCGGAGGCGGGATAGGAGGCAATGAGCAAAGAAAGGATGATGATCACCCAAACACCGTAACCGAGATAAGTACCCCTGAGGCTATGGAATGCAGACTTTTGGGATTCTTGCTTGGCGGATCGCGCTTTCATCTATTACCTTTTGAGAAGACCAATATTGGAGAGGAATCAATAAGCGCTGTGTTTGTTTTCATTCTAGAAAATTCGTGGCCAAGAATACAGAGTACTGCGGTCCCTTGGTCTGAGTACATTGGTACGGGATGAAGATGGGTTGAATACTCGGCGCATTAACCGAGATTATTTTGCCATGCTATAATTTTGGCGCGAGGAAAAATGAACATTGCTAAGAAGGATTTCAATCGGGCCAATCCTAATGCTGGTGGAGCTATCCATCGGGTTGGAATCATGTCACCTGATTGATCCCTATTTAGGCTGATTTATCCGCCGCCCGATGTCCAATGACCGGGCGGCGTATTGTTTATCCACCAGGAGGGAAGATGCTCAAGTCACATAGCTGCGGGGAATTGCGTTTGGATCATGTCGGTCAGGATGTTACATTGGCCGGCTGGGTTCACAGGCGCAGAGATCATGGCGGCGTAACTTTTATCGATTTACGCGATCGCGAAGGTCTTGTTCAAATCGTGATCAATCCTGAATCTTCGAAAGATGCGCGCACAGTGGTTGAAACTCTGCGAACAGAATGGGTAATCCAGGTCATGGGAAAAGTTAATAAACGCCCTGCGGATATGAAGAATCCCTCGATTGCCACGGGGGAGGTTGAGATCGAACTGGCGAAAATCAAGGTGCTCAACCCTTCCAAAACCCCTCCATTTTCGATCAATGATGATTCTGATGTTGATGAGACCTTGCGTTTGCGCTACAGGTATTTGGATCTGCGCCGATCGCGCATGCAGCGCAACATGAAATTGCGCCATCAGGTGACAAAGTTTATTCGCGATTTCTTGGATGAGCGCGGCTTTTGGGAGATTGAAACGCCGATCCTCTTTAAGACGACGCCGGAGGGCGCGCGCGATTATCTAGTACCTTCTCGGGTGCATCCCGGTGAATTCTATGCCTTGCCGCAATCACCCCAACAACTGAAGCAATTGTTAATGGTTGCGGGTACCGAAAAATATTTTCAAATTGCGCGTTGTTTTCGGGATGAGGACCAGCGCGGCGATCGTCAGCCAGAATTTACCCAGCTTGATTTGGAGATGTCATTTGTGGAGCGTGAAGACGTGATGGCTTTGGCGGAGGAACTGTTTACATCCCTGGTGGAAACGGTGACGCCAACGAGAGAATTGCTCTCGAAGCCCTGGCCGCGCCTGACGTATCAAGAATCACTGGACCGCTTTGGAGATGACAAGCCGGACATTCGCTTCGCGTTGGAACTACAGGATATTTCTGACCTCGTGCAGGGGAGCGGATTTCGTGTATTCGAAGGTGCCATCGAAGCTGGCGGATCTGTGCGCGGGATCAATGCCAAAGGAGCTGGAAGCTACAGCCGACGAGAAATAGATGGGCTGACAGATTTTGTAAAAACACACGGCGCGATGGGATTGGCGACGATTGCGATTTCAGACGATGATGAAATCCGATCTCCGATTAAGAAATTCATCGCCGAGGATTTATTGAAGGCCATCATCGATCGTCTTGCTGCGGAGCCGGGCGATCTATTACTTTTTGTAGCCGATAGCAACGAAGTTGTTTATGAGGCGTTGGGTAAACTTCGACTTCATTTGCGCGACAAGTTGCAATTAGTGGATGCGAACGTGTTGGCATTTTGCTGGGTCTTTGATTTTCCTTATGTGACCTGGGATGAGGAGGGAAAACGTTGGGATCCCAGCCATCATCTCTTCACCGCACCGATGGAAGAAGATGAAGTGCTTTTGGATTCCGCTCCGGGTGAGGCACGCGGACAGCAATATGACATCGTCTTGAACGGGTATGAGATAGGTGGAGGCAGCATTCGAATTCATTCCCGCGATCTCCAGGAGAAAGCTTTTAAGCTTTTGGGACTCGCGCCAGAGGTTGCTCAAGAGCGTTTCGGCCATATGCTGGAGGCCTTTGAATTTGGCACGCCGCCACATGGGGGAATTGCATCAGGAATCGATCGCGTGTGTATGATCCTTGCCGGTGAACCGAATATTCGTGAGGTGATCGCCTTTCCTAAAAACCAGGCTGCGCGCGATGTCATGGCCGGTGCTCCATCTGCGGTAGATCCTAAACAGCTCGAAGAATTGCACATAGCAATCATCGAGGAGAAAGGCTAAATTGGGATTCCATCGAAAGGTGTGGCCTAGAATTGGCCGGACAGTTGGTGAACATTGTCAAGGCCATTTGAACATGGTATATATAGGTCCGTCCCTGCTGTGTTGGTGATGCCGCACCTCGTTTTGAGCCAACACCATACAAAGGGGTTTTGAGGTCCGGTGGGAGACGCGATAGGCTACGGCCAAGGCGAAACTCATCGGCCAGATCCCACCTGCATAAGCAGGTTCAAAACCTTGTGACACACGGCATAGCGGGGAATTGAGCCAGTGGAGGGTTCATATCCTGCGCTGGCTTTTTTATTTTTCCTGCCTCATTCCTCGGGGATCATTCGTTGTCATACCCAGCCTCCACCACGCTTCGTTAGAATGAAAATGGACAGAATTCGACCCAGCTTGCTACGCGACGGATTGCTGGGGAGAAATGGGAAGCGTGGATGGAATGCGGCAGCCCACCGATTAGCTTATGGGCCGATGCGACCCACCCGCTGTGGAACTGCGCCAGTAGGCTGTGGAGCTATAAGCGATGGCACGCATTGGAAGTGATGCCCGGGCGAATGTTTGTCAACGCAATAGATAGTGCACTAGCGCTGCATGTATTTAGAGACTGAACCGATAATTAAATGTCGATAGGCCTTATGAATTAAGAGCGTTTTTCCGCCCATAAAAGGGGTTTCGGATGGCCTAATCGCCCTTAAAAATGGGCACCAAACACGGTTTTCTTGCAGTATTCTTTGATCTCAAGTAGACTCACACTGGTACAATTCAGAGTGAAATCTATGGGAAATCAGCGTGACCAGGCCTTAGAGGCAGCCGTATCTCAAATTAAAAAGCAGTTTGGTGATGGTGCGGTAATGCTCCTTGGGGAAGCCACCCATATGAAGGTAGAAGCGATCCCCACCGGTTCCCTGGCACTGGACATAGCCCTGGGGATTGGGGGGATTGCGCGCGGCCGGGTGACGGAG
>JADFRQ010000088.1 GCA_022561215.1 Chloroflexota bacterium
AAAGAAATAGGACCTGTTCCCAATATTTTGCCCAATATTGTGCGCAAGGTGTGGCGCCGTCCCATCGCGCTGAAAAATCTTCGACTTTTTATACAGACTCTCGCTGGAGCGGGCCGGGGATTCGGCGCTTTAAGCACGATATAGACGAGATACGGGCACCCATCGGAATGTGGGAACGAACGATCCCCGGCCCGCTCAGCTCGCAGCCGTTGTTCAGCGATATTAATGACTGTAGTTATCGCGCCCGTTGAGGATAAACTTCCCTGTACAAAATATTAATTCGCTTTGATCCTGTTGCCTTCAAACAGTATTTCTGGAAACCGGAAGCGGATTCTTGATTAAAGTACACCTTCTGGCAACCAAACATTATTGGTTATGAGAATTCCATTTCCCGTGACTAATTGTGAATGCGTGAAATAGCCAGCAAAGCATAACTCTCCCTTTAGAGATTGAACAGACGTCTGTAATACTGTAAGCTGGCAATTGAAATTATCGGAGTATATTCTCAAGTAAGATCCCTCTAAGCCCAAAACACCGAACTACTTCTTCAGAGCACCGGTATATGGGGGAAATTGAAGAATTAATCCTTCAAAAATCCCTTTAGTGCGGGATACAGTGAAATATTTCTACCGAATCATAAGTTAGGGAGCGGCTTTTCGGTCGGCTGCGGGAAGACCGAGGAGGAGATTGATGACTAAGGACTCTGAACGTGCACAAATTGGATGGAGCTTCTGGCTCGCGTGGATGTTGGCCAGCACCGTAGTCTTGGCCGTGGGGATAACCGTGGGCGGGGTCGTGATCGTGTTCGGGGCCGCGGTCGCGGTCGAAGGCAGGGGAATATTGATCGGGGCCGTAGGCGGAGCCGTTGTCGGGGCTTCCCTTGGGATCGTACATTGGTTTGTTCTGCGGTGGAAGGTCTCAGGGTCCGCTCGGTGGATTCTAGCCAACGCCGCGGGTGGGGCCGTGGGCTTTGCCCTAGCCGTCGCTGTGCTCAGAATATTAGACTTGGTCGACAGTGGCTTCTTTTCGATCTCAGTCGATGCCGATGATCGTGGCGCGACCTGGCTCGTGATCGTGATCGCGATCGGGGCATCCTATGGGATTGCACAGTGGCTGGTTCTGCGGCGGAAGGTCTCAAGGTCCGGTCGGTGGATATTAGCCAACCCGCGGGTCCGGCCGTGATTTATATCGTGTTATTTGTCTTGACCTTGTTCGTCTTGGACAGGCTCGAGGTATTCCCCAGTGATTATTCCTATCGAAGTGGGACAGGCGTAAACGTGGCCGTGTTCGAGGGCGTGGTCGGAGCCGTGCTGGGGTACGGCGTAATTACAGGGCGTGTTCTGGTCTGGCTGTTACGCCCACCGGAGGAGGCGGAGCTACGAGCGCCGAACATCCTACCTGAGAAACTACGGTCTAAGCTTAGGAGCAACCGAACATGGCTGCTTGCGGCGGCGGTCTTTTTGATTGTACTGTCGGCCGGATATTTCCTATTTGCGACCATTAAGGTGAATAACATCATAGCCGGGCTACAGGTTCCACCCTGCTCCGAGGCGAAAGACCACACAATTGTCACGTGCTACATCAAGCGCGCCTACTGCCGTCGCACGGGTTCAATCGCTGCTCTACAAACAAGCTGCTACGATGATCGACAACTTAGTAGTAGAGGTTTCATTCTCATAGCAAGGGGGTACGAATGGCAGGATTTAGATGGTCAGTGCCTGCTCGTGACCGGTGAAGTAACTATGGAGAGGACATACCCCTCAATGATCGTGTACGACCAATCAGGCGTTGAACTCTGTCAATAGGGTCAAAACAATAAGCATTTAGGTACTGGCCTAACCAATCGCCGGACCGTGTGAAAAGTCGACGAAAAGATTAATGGTGGGAGGAAAATACAATAAACGGCATGGTATATGGGACCCGTTCCCATTTTTCCGTTATAAAAAACATGGTAAGTGTGACGCTGTCCTATTGGCGCCTAAAATTTCGGACTTTTCACACAGTCTCTCGCTGGAGCGGACTCGTCCTCAACGGCCTAGGGCACATAACGTGGCCCAATTTGGAACCTAAGAAAACCTAAGATTTTGGAGACCCCATGAATGGAGGTTACCCCATGTATGAATTGAGGAAATCCCATGCAAGGTAATCAATCCGAGGAAACCCCATGCATGGAGCGAGGATACCTTATGCAATACATAATCAACGCCGGCGCCAACCGTTTAGACGGTCGGAAAAACGGATAGCTCATGGAGCGTTTTATAAGTGCGCAACAAAACATCACAAAACCTCACATTTTGAGTGTACGTGGCTGAAATTCCGGAATGGATTAAACTGCGAGCTGGTGGACGGCGACGCTACAACAAGCAGCGGCAGATGGCTGCTTTCCGGGATATTTCGAACGCCACGGGTTGTACCGTGGTTTTAATCCATCACTTGCGGAAGCTAAGCGGTCAGCTAACCAAGGTAAAAATCGCTGATCGGATCCGCGGATCGGGTGACTTTTTGGGAGTTGTCGATTCTGCAATTGTGTTTTCAACAAAGGGCGAGGGATCAAGCCTGGTGCGGAACATGATCCATGTGAAGTGCCGCGAAGCTGAGGAAAGTGATCTGCTGAGCTTTGAGATCCAAGAGGGCGAGACCGGCGATCTGGTACTCACTTTTGGCTTGGGCGATGCTGCGATGGCGGCTAATACTTTAGCGGAGCTGGCGCTAGGCGAGATGGTGGGAGCGATGCAAAAAGAGCCCGGTGTCTCATTTTCCAAAGCTGATTTGACAACCATCATGGATGAGGCAGGCGTTGCACCCTCATCGCGTACTTTGGATAAGGCTTGGCGCGATCTCAAGCTCTTTCAGAACGTGCAAATAACCAAAGTTGGAAGGTTTAATAACTATATCAGTGGACAACACTCACAGAATGACGGTATACGCACGCACGCAACGTACGCACCCCTTAGTAGGGGGGTGCGAATACGTGCGAACGAACGACGCTATATACGCAACATACGCAAAGTACCTATTTGCGAACGTTTGCGAATGAACGAATCAATCAATAAATAGCTTGTGAGAATGTCGGTTCTTACACTTCGCGCTCCCCCTTACCCTCTCGATTATTCTCTAATCATCGATAGAGTTAGGAGTGGGGGTCTGAGAAAACTTGAAGGATTTTAGCGATGAAAAAAGATGATCGAAACGATAAGGGGAAGTTTACCGATGGCAACCCAGGAGGCCCGGGTATCGAAATGGCGAAGCTTCGAGTTATCATGAAAGCCGCTATTGCTGGCAATCAAGCAGCGCGCAAATGGTTGGATGAAAGGGGCGTAAATTGGATGAAAAACTAACCGATAAGCAGCGGGCTTTCATCCTTGAATATCCGATTGATTTTAATGCTTCCAAGGCGGCGATCCGGGCAGGCTATTCGCCAAAAACGGCGCGCCAGGCAGGAACGCGCTTATTGTCAAATATTTACATTCAAGAAAATATTGAACTGGAATTCAAGGATCGGGTTATGTCGCTGAATGAGGTTCTACTCCGCTTATCGAAGCAAGCAATCTCCAGCATAGGCGACTTCATCGATGAGCATGGCGCGATCGATTGGAAAATAGTCAAAGCGAAAGGCCACCTGATTCGCAAGATCACACATCACAAGGATGGTCGTTCGACAATCGAGCTGCATGATTCGCAGGCTGCATTGGTTCACGTGGGCCGCTATTATTCGCTATTCAAGGATCGGCTGCTAGTAGAGGATTGGAGATCTGAAATTATCAAGCTCCTACGCGAGGGTGCCGTCACTCCCGAAATGGTCGTTAGCGAACTCGGAAAGGATCTAGCCCACGAGTTGTTTCGATCAGCCGGTATAGCGATCATAGAAAAGCCTCCGGAATCGGAGGCTTAGCTCGCGGAAACCCCATGCAATGGGTCAATCTGAGGAAACCCCATGCATATGGAAAGTCCATGGTCAAAATGATACTAGCAGCCAAGATAACCCGTAGAAACGCCACCGTAACGCGTCTGTACACCAAAAGCGGTGGGCATAAGATCGAGCCTCCAGGACGCCCCAGGTGCGTTTTTTGGAGGTTTTAGGTATCAGGGGATGGGTAATTTATGCAGTTTATGCAGGCATTAAAAAGAGAATCCCAAATGCCAGGCGCCACTGTTTCCCCTTCTGGTTACACAACCAGCGCCAATTTGAAACCTAAAAATCGGTGCCGAGGCCTCTTACGTACGCGTCGATCAGGCCATGACATTAGGTGCTAGTGGTTTCGTACCTAAACCGGTTACAATCGAGGAATTGGAGACAGTCATCGCGAAGGTACTTCGCGATTCGCGAGCTAGCTCTCCAGAAGGAGATGATAATGCCAGTTAGACGCGCCTCTGCCACGTGGCACGGAAGCATTACAGAAGGCCACGGGCGCATGCAGTTCGCAGATTACGAAGGTTCCTACTCGGTACCCTCTCGATTCGAAGATGGAGATGGAACGAATCCCGAGGAAATCCTGGGTGCCGCCCACGCGGGGTGCTTCTCTATGGCGTTGTCAATGGGACTAAGCGCCGCCGGCCATGCGCCCGATTCAGTGGAAACCACCGCCGAGGTTCATATTGATAAGCTTGAGAGTGGATGGACCGTCACTCGCATTCACCTGATCACGAAAGCTCAAGTTGCAGGAATTGACGAGCAAGCGTTTCAGGAGCAAGCTGAGAAGGCGAAGAGCGACTGTCCCATTTCGCGCGCTCTAGAAGCGGTCGAGATCACGTTGGAAGCTAGCCTGGCCTGACAGTCGCCGCCCGACATGCAGGCACCTGAGCAGCCTTTTTCTCGAATTTAGAGGAATAGGACAAGCAATCGACACTCCAGGACGCCCTGGGTGCGTTTTTTGGAGGTTTTAGGTATCAGGGATTCTTGCGATTTAACGAGGCCGGGGAGAGTGTAAGATTTCTTGTGTAAATGGATTACCCTTAAGAACCCAAAAGGAAAGGGATATCCATGACCAGGAAAAAGAACACTAGGAAAGACGAAATTCAACAAAATATGCCAAGTGCTGAAGAAGTCCAGCGCGAGTTGGCAAAGGCAACGTCGATCGACGATTTCTACGGAAAAGGTGGTATCTTCTCCCGGTTGTTTTCTAACACCATCGAGCAGATGCTGGAAGCCGAACTAACCGAAGACCTGGGATACGACCGCTACGACCCAGAAGGAAGAAATTCAGGCAACAGCCGCAATGGACACTATTCCCGCAAAATGCGATCTTCGGCTGGCGACACCGAGATCCAGGTGCCGCGGGACCGCAACGGCGAATTTCAATCTGAACTGCTGAAGAAAAACAGCAACGAGATTGAAGAAAAGATCATTGCGATGTACGCCCGGGGTACCTCAACCCGGGATATCCAGGAAATGCTGGATGAGCTCTACGGGATATCGGTTTCTGCCACCACCATCAGCAAGATCACGGACAAAGTCTGGGAACTTGTGGAAGCCTGGCAGAACCGCCCGCTGATGCCAATCTATGCAATCGTATACCTGGATGCGCTGCACATCAAGATGAAGCGGGACGGGAAAATCAGAAATGTCGCCGTCTACAACGTCCTGGGCGTCGATCTGGAAGGCCATAAAGACATTTTAGGTAATTGGATCGGGGATGGCGCAGAAGGCGCCAATTTCTGGCTCAGCGTGATCACCGATCTTCAGAATCGGGGTGTGGAAGATATTTTCATCGCTGCGATTGATGGATTGGCGGGTTTCAAAGACGCCATTCACGCCATATTCCCTCAAACGAAGATCCAGCGCTGCGTCATCCATCAAATCCGGCAAAGCCTGAAATACGTTCCCTGGAAAGATAAGAAGGCGTTTACTGTAGATCTCAAAACAGTTTATCAAGCCGGAACCCGTGAAGAGGCGGAAGCCAACCTCCTCAGACTGGAAGAAAAGTGGGGTGGCAAGTACCCGGCAGCGATCCGGTCCTGGCAGAACAACTGGGACGATCTGGCGACATTCTTTGAGTTCCCGAAAGAAATCCGACGAATGATTTACACTACCAACATCGTCGAAGGTTATCACCGCCAGCTGCGAAAAGTCATCAAGAATAAGTCGTCGTTTCCCACGCCAGAATCTGCTCGTAAGCTGTTGTATCTGGCGACCGTGAACATCACGAAGAAGTGGAAATCACCGGTGAGAGAGTGGGCGAAGATCCTCAATCAACTTACCATCCGATTTGAAGATCGGTGCCCGTTGTGATCAATCCGAGAATTCATTTACACAAGATTCTTGACACTACCGCGAAACGCAATGTTCTTTATTGCGCCCAATCCTCACATGCTGTGCCGAAGGCATAGCGCCTTTGCCAGAGGTAAAGCGCCTGATAGCTGACCGCTCCCTTGCTCCTTCGCACCTCCGCTCCCCCAATTGGCTCATGCTGATCCAGGATTCCATAGAAGAATGTCAATGCTCAGTGGTTGACCATTTTGCTCCTATCGTATATATTTTGTATACAAATGACTACAAAAAGTATACGCAGGGATCCCATTCTGGAAGCCTTATTCACCTCCCGAGCTCGAGTGGAGGTTCTTAAACTCTTCCTCCTCAACCCAAGCAACCGCCATTATCTCCGCGAGGTCGCCAGCCTAACGCGACAGCCGGTGCGGGCTGTACAGCGTGAGTTGGCGCGACTTGAAACTGTTGGTCTATTGCTGTCAACTCGGGAAGGGAACCGCAAATATTTCCAAGCCAATCATGAGTTCCCCGTGTTCCCCGAATTGAAGGCCCTATTCGTAAAAACGGCTGGGCTAGGGGATTTGATCAGGGTCCGCCTCTTGGAAGGACCAGAATCGATCGTTCTGTCATTTATCTTCGGGTCATTCGCACGAGGCGAAGAAAGTTCCTTGAGCGATATCGACGTGATGGTGGTTGGTGATATTACTGGGCGAGCCCTGGCTCGCATTCTCACACCTGCAAAGGAAGAGTTGGGGCGAGAGATCAACCCAGTTATTATGCGCACCGACGAGCTTCAAGAGAGAATTGCGAGCGGAGATCCGTTCATGCAGAATGTTCTCCGCGAGCCTAAAATCTTTCTTGTTGGGGGAGAAAATGAACTTCGAGAGCTTGCTGGCGCAAGGCCGATTGAGGCCGCATAAAACAACTAAAGATGAAATTCAGAACATGTTCCGTCTCATCGAACGAGACCTGCGCGATGCAGCAGTGTCAAGTCTATCGGCGGACCGACGTTTCATGATTGCATACGAAGCAGGATTTATCCTAGCCACAATCCCCCTTTACTGTTCTGGCTACGCGCCACGCGGCCAAGGTCACCATTGTGGATCACGTTCTTGCTATTACCAGGCGTCATTGGACCAGAATACCATGACTTGGCAGAGTACCTCGATCTTTGTCGGACGAAACGCAACACCGGCACGTACGATCGTGGTGGCCGAATTTCTGAATCTGAAAGCAGTGAGCTCCTTGAAGAGGTATTGATCTTTAAATCCACGTGTGAAGATTGGCTACAGACCAATCATCCCGAGCTTATTTAATTCCATGTCAAGAAGCTGATTGCTGAAAGCTGACTGCTGTTAACCACCCCCGCTCTTCTACACCCCATGCCCCCTTGCACGCCCGCCTCATTTGCTGCTTCGGCCTCTGATCGCATCTGGCTTCCTTGTACTGCGCCAGCTCGCCCGACTTCACATCCTAAGAAGAGGTTCGTGTCGCTCCGGTCACAGGTTAGTTACGGCTTCCTTCAGACCCCACCTCGCGACGACGCCCTAGCTTTCAGCTAAACGTTGGTGCGATCAGAGCCTCCGCAATAGACTTTCATTCTCCAGTCAACGCCCATGCTGGGCGCACACAAGAAGAAGACCCACCATTCAGTGGGTCTTCTTGATAATTCTATGCAAATTAGCCAGGGGTCAGTTGAAAAACGATTCGACAAACTCTTGAGTTTCCTTGATGTCGGCGCGGTAGCCATAATCGGCACCCTTACAGGTGTTGTTCAAGCCGAATGAAACGACCGCAACAACAATATTGGTGTTGTTCAACATCACCGGCCCGCCTGAATCCCCAAAGCAAGATCCTCCAGTTCCATTTCCTTTGCCCGGATTATTCGAAGTGTGAAGATTGAAGCCATCCGTGAGCGCGCTGTTCAGCTCGATAAGCTTGGATGTGGCCTTGAAGCGGCTGTCCACAGCCTGGAAGAATGGAACGATCTCTTGAATGCCGTAGCCGGCAGTTTCGAGGATCAATTTAGGCTTCGGACTCGCAGCAGCAAGCTGATCAAGGGTTCCCAGAGTGGCAAGAAGCGCGAATTCGCCTAATCTCGCTTTTCTGTCCAGAACGACAATCCCCACATCATGGGTATTCGGGAAAGTGATGAAATCGTCGTAATCTGGATGTGCTTGGGCTACCCCTCGGGTGAAGTCTCTGTTTCTATTCAGCCAGTCAAATCGAGCTTGATTCAACTCAGAAGGAATTTCATGAACAGCTCTGCTTGGAAATTCTGAGAGGTCAACTTCTTCATCGAAACTCACCCATACATCCGTCCCACCCCGCCTTCCTGGGGTCACTTCCAGGTTGGTGCCAATATCTATAGTGCAGTGCCCGGCAGTTAGAAATATCTTCGCTGCTAGCGCCGATCCTGAACATGAGAACCAACCACCATCCGTACCAAATGTGGGGTCAAAGAGCAACATAAATCCTACATAGGGGTGTTCACCATCGTCGGGCTCACCGTAAGTGATCGCCGCCACCGGGAGCACAACACCTAAAAGTATAAGAGCCGCAATCAATAAACCTATCCACTTCCTACGCATTTTTGCCTCCTAACGGCTTATTATTGGATGAACAACTATTCTGATAAATTTTTTTTCTTCGATCAGTTTCCATTGGGTACAATCGATAGTTTAACTGTAGGCACACGGAGCCGTACTATTGTAGGACGTATGCCCCTTGTTTGTAAACATAAAGATATTGCTTTCGTCGGCAACTCTGGATTCTTCCTAAAAGCTAGCTCTGGTGGATAATACCTCAAATCGTACCCATACATTAATTGAGATAGAGGGCTCCAGTTCCACTCCTAAGGTCATCCTTGGTCATATACTTGCCAGCGGACGCAGTTAATCCCTGGGCGGATACAGCTACCAAATTGCTCGCACTCCCAACGAACGACCTTGCATGAGTGGAGGGTTTTTCTCATGAATGGAGGTTTTCCGTCAACGAATGGAGGGATTTTACGATGAACGGCAGAGGGCTTAAATCCCGAGTAGCTCGCGAAGCTCCTTCATCCGCCGGCGGCTCACCGGCAGCACCTTGTTGACCGGTGGATCCATCTTCACTTCCCACTCCCCGTCACCCCTCGATCGCAGGGCGTAGACTCGCTCCAGATTCACGATGTACGAGCGGTGGATGCGGAAGAAGGGCGGCGAAAGCAGGCGCGCCTCGACTTCATCCAACGGCTCCACGTGCTTGTAAACCTTCTTCCGGGCAGTGCGCAGAATGCTATCGTCTCCCTCCGCCTCGACATAGAATATCTTATCCTTCTCCAGTAGAATAATTCTTCCGGGCTCGCCTTTGATTGGAAAACGACCCAGATCGATCTTTGTTGTCATGGCCTCCTCGAGGATTCGTACTGCTCGATCATATCCAGGATCTGATCGGAAACCTGCTCGAGGTGCTGAGCATTCTCAGCTGTGACCGGTGCTGTAAGTGTGTATTCACCTGTCTCCGAGAACACTCCCAGATCAAGGAGTTTGCGCCTCATAGGGCTATCCTTGTCTCGTGGAATTGAGGCTTGACCGTCGAAGTAGTACTGAAATTTGTCCGGCGGGTAACAGCTAACAAAGGTAACATAACTGTCATTTTCGGTCAGTTTCGCCCTCACGGTAAAGCCGAGCGTGCCCCATAGAATTTTAAAACCTCGTTCTGTGGCTTTGGCAACAACACTTGCGAAGAACTCACGAGTTTCAGGCAAGCACTTGTCCAGAAATTCAGACAGTGTTGTCTGCCGTTTGCGCGCCGTTGCGGGTCGCTTAGCCATCCGCGCAGCTTCTGTCATCCCAATGACCCTTGGCACGAGGGCACGGCTTTCGGAATCTGCGAGGCCTTTGTATTGCTTCACTTCAACGGCTAAAACTTCAACATTCCTCATTTCCTCGTTGAGGAACTCGACAATCCTTCTAAGCTCTTTCGGAATTATGTCTGCCACAAATACCAGACGAATTTTTCTTGCAGCCAAGTTTGTCTCAACTGAAGTCCAGAACTCCTCGACTGCCTCGGTTTCTTCCTTTGATGTCGCCAGCAATTCCATCACTTC
>JADFRQ010000089.1 GCA_022561215.1 Chloroflexota bacterium
GTGGTAAATGGATGGAATATGATGCTGATCGCAATCAGGAACATAATTCCAGTTGGATAGGCAGCCTTGTGAACGTGCAACAGCATCATCCCTTCTCTACGAGCCTGGGTATCGAAATAAGATCATTGTATTAGTCAGATAGGATTGCAACTTAGTATGCTAATCGCTGTTTGTATGAATTCAGCCTGCGGCGTATTAGCAATATTATTATGGAGACGATCGACGAGTAGTCGAGGAAAAAAACACATCGAGCAAGCTTTTTTGAAAAATAGACTTGTGTTACCCTGAGGTATTCAGATGGCCAAACAAAACAACCCATTTATAAATCAAGCAGCAATCCCGCCTGCAGGCAGGCCTGGTAAAAATTTTCTCGATCTTTCTCAAAAATTATTGCCGTGGTTGGCCCAAGAAATTCACGGATGTACTTGGCTGTCCTGCGATTTGAACGCAGCATCTCCATAATTTGCTCGTCGGCGACATGTAGCAGATAAGCCGGCCGCACTTTTGCTTCTCTGCCGTGCGTATCCCAGCGCGCAAGTGCCTTGAACAAGGTTGGTGGGATCCTATCCGTCGTCTCCTCCAACAGCGAACGAATATGCTTCAGCTGGAGACCTTGGGAGATGGCCAGGGATAGAGAAGAAGGGCTTAGCCGATAGGTGAAATATTTCGAATCCACGCTTATCCAATCGGAAAATCGGGCAATTTGATAACGGTAAGCGGCAGAAAACTCGTGCGGGACAACAATTGAACCATCTCCCTTAATGGATAATTTCGAATCCGATTGTTGTGTTTGTGTTGAGCCTACTTGATTCAAAAAAAGGTGGGCGATTGCCGTTAATTTAAAGGCAGCAAAGCCTTTTCCGCCCGCTCCACCAAGATCCGTAGCCCCAAGCCAATGCAGTGGCCCGCTGATTAAGAAATTCAAATATCTCCCCTCGACTGCGTCCCAATTTTCATATCCGCGAAGATAAGCTTGCGTTTGAGTATCAAACAGGTACCATGCGTCGAATTCCCCCGCTCTGCGCTGAAAGCCGGGCCGCGATTCCTTCATGGCATACATGAATTGCTCAAAATTCTGCCACTCATCGGCCGGCAATTCCCTCAGCACTTCAAGCACGGCCTGCCGACCGGCTACAGGATCATTGGGCCAGGACGCTTTGGAACTTGAAATTCCTGGCGTGTGTTCGAGATCATTCCAACTGGCCGAGCGGCGCCATGCCTGCAGCAAGAATAGTTGGGCGTCTGCCATGCTGAGATCAAGATAATCACGTGCCGCCCCCGGGTTCGGCTGCAGGGGAGCCGTAGTAAGAATTTCGGTCTCGAGAAGAAGATTAATCAACAAGTGGACAGCATCTGGTTGCCTGAGGAACGGATAGAGGTCATTTCGTTGGAGGATTTCAGTGGGGTCGTATTGCCCAGGTTTTTTTCGAAAGTAGGCCAGAAGGGTTGTCGTATCGAGGGTGACTGCGTCGTTCGCAATGTTCAGATCAATCGGTTGATCTATGGGGAACCCCTGGGAAAAGTCCTTGGGATCCGCTTGCGCTGGCAGTGCGGAAAGGAGCTCGAGAGGGATGTAGGCCATTTCCTGTGCACCAAGCGCGCTATCCGCAAAAGCTCTACCGATGAGCCCCCGATACCATAAAATTTCGAGTGGGGAGCTCGGGTCCCGCCATGGTTTTTCCCGGTCTCGCCTTCCCGGGCCCATCTCGCGAATCGGCCCATACTTGCGCTCTAAATCGGCCAGCGGCTCCATGCCGTCTTTGCTCTTCAACCGGCGCAATACACTCGCCGCTTCCGCTGGCAAGCTATCCAATATCTCGGAGATGAATTCGCCATCGCCAAGAGCCTGCGCCAACGCTTTTGCCGCGCCTAGCTTCGTCTTCGCGGTAACTTGAATACCCCAAAGCTCAGCTACGATTTTCAACTGGCTAAAATCATAATCCTGAAAGGTCTGCAGGAGGGATTGCATCATCAGAGAAGCGGGCTAGACAGTTTCATCGTTCATGGAGGAGCATAAATCAAACCAATACTTGTAATTCGCTTGGGTGGACCTCGATTGTCAGCCGCCGAACTTTAGATGAAAAGCCAGTAAATATTTCCCCGTCGGTGTGAATTGCCAGTGGGCGATCATACTCGATTGTCGCCTTGCGCAATTGGCCAAGCTTAACTTGTCGAAATCGTCCATGGGTACCCTTCATCACTTCAGGGATGAGCCGAAACATCATTAAGCGCGATACACCTTCGATAAGAGCATAGTCCAGGATGCCATCGGTTGTCTTGGCTCCAGGTGCGACATGAAAGCCGCCGCCTTCACGTGGGCCATTGCAGATCGTAAGCATGAGAATATCTTGTTCGACTATTCCGTTCTCCGTTTCCATTTTCATGTGTGCGATGTCGTGATGTTGAAGAATTGTTTGGATCACGGCCAGGAGATACATTGGAAATCCGCGCAGCCTGCTGATCCTGGCCGCGCGAATGGTTGCGGAGGCATCAAAGCCAATACCCATTGTGTTATCCCAATATTCTATTCTGCCATTGTCATCGGTGACCGACCCGATATCGAATGCGCGTGCAGTTCCCGAAAACACATTATTCATTGCGTTTTCCAAAATGGGATCAACACCGAGATTGTTTGCAAAATCATTCCCGGAACCGAGAGGAACAATGGCTAGCGGCGGCCGCTCATTCTTGGGGATTTGCATCAGGCCATTGACAACTTCATGTACTGTTCCATCGCCGCCCAAGGCGGCGACGACCTCGGCGCCTGCGCGCGCAGCTTCAATGGTCAGTTCTTTCGCGTGGCCAGGGTATTCTGTCGAAGCCCATGTCGCGCTTCCTTGCTCCTCGATCATGGATCTCAAAGTGCTGGCGAGATTCCAGGCGCGTCCGTTATCAGCATGCGGATTAAAAATCAATTTTATCGTGCGCGACATCAAATTTACTCCTTGATTATTATAATTCGAACGATAATTTTCCTTTACTGTTCTAACTGGATTGCATTGCCTTTCTCACTTTTGAGAACAGATGTGCCTGATGCTTTGGGAACCATTTTCCTTGCAAAGGGCAAATAGCATTCACTAGTACCATTTTTAAGTAAAGCGCAGATTGACCTGACAAGCAATGAGGCTTAGATTGGTATTGTAAAGAGCCTATCGCCAACCAGGAAAAGCTTGCCCTCGTTGGCCGCCGATCACTCCGATCTCCTAACCGCTCCATTCTCGCCTTAGAGGGAGATGGGGCACGAAGCGCCGACCGACCGGAGGAATGCCCTTCCAGGCGGCTATGCAAGCGGGGTCCCTACCGGCAAGAGCGGCAGTGCCGGCCTTTTCTGGAGTGGCGAGGCTTTTTTAAACGATCCTTCCATTGAAAAAATAATTAAATTCCACGATTGGCAGATGAGGAATCCGAAGCTTGCGCTCGGCAAACATAGGGCCCGGGTAAGATGGGATTTTCTCAAGGTAATGTTACTTCAACCCCCACCCAATGTTTCGGTTTGAAGACCAGCTTCTTCCAGGCGGGGATAATCACAATCATTCCCAAAACCACCGATAGCAGGAATGGGGCGCGAGGGTTAACGTAATTCCATACCTGGCTTCCAATCCAAGGCGCCGGCAAGGAAAAAATACCTAGGCTCGTGGCGATCAGGCCGTAAGCGAGCCCACGCATCCGCTTTGGTATCCCCTTGGCAATCAGAGCACTTCCAGCGGGATCAAGCAATCCCCCTCCGACGCCGAGCAACATCCAGGAAAAAGCAAAACCAGTGAACGATAAACTAATTGCAAAGACGAGCCGTGAAATGATCATAGTGAATATTCCCAGCGTTATTCCAACCCGCTCGCTTGACTTATCCGCGAGCCAGCCAGCAGGGATGGTTGTTGCGGCCAGGGCAATGCCAAAAAGGCCGTCTAAATAACCAATCTCTTGTTTTGAAAATAAGGCAATTTCATTAAGGTAGATGGGCATTAAATCAAAAGACATTTTGAATGCAATATCGCGTACGCCATCGACGATCAGGATCCAAGTTACCAAACCGCCAGAAATGATAAGCAAGAACATTTGGCGAAAGGATACGCGCAGATTGGTTAAGTCTGGTTTCTGACCAGTAAACTTTTCTTCACTCGGTGCGGTCCTGTGCAGAAAGAAAAAGACCATCATAGCTATTCCGAAAGTAACAGCGGCAGCCAGAAACATCAAGCGATAGCCAAAGTTCTGGGCAAAATATCCTCCGATCGGGGGTCCAATGATCCAAGCCGAAGTCACAACAGCCTCCGCAATGCCAAATGCGCGTCCACGGACCTCTTCAATAGCATGGTCAGCTATGTAGGATTTATAGGAGGGAAATATTAAAGCCGAGCTAATCGCCAAGATTGCCGGACCGAGCAGTGCGATCTGCCAGCTAGGCGCCAGTATGTAAGCAATGAAGGTAAGGACACCGATCGCGCTGCCCACAATCAGCGCCGGAAGACGGCCGACGGTATCGGATAGCCAGCCTCCAAAAATACGCAGAAGAAGAGGAAATGCGAGTGAAATTGTGAAGAAGAATCCAATTTGCTGGATGCTCGCTCCCAGCTCTCGCAGATAAACAGGGATCTGGATCATGGTCATTGTCCGCGACAATTCCGCGAACACCATCGCCGCAAGGAAAATAATCAACCTTCGATTGAGCAAACTCCCGCGGCTTGAATTAGAACTCATCGATGTAGGACTCCCTAATTATGGGTTGAACCAGACAATGTAGAATTGCCTAATGTAGTACGAGCCGATGCTTGCAATTGATGTGCTTATGTACTTTGGGGATTGAATTCTCGCGCCAATCTTATGTGGAGGCAAATTACAGCAATTGGAATACTATGCCATGCGCAGCGTGGATGGTCTAGGATCGTGTCGGCGTCGAATTAAATGCCGCGAATAAAATCCTTGCGCCCTTAGCTGGTAATTTCAGCGATTGCGTCCATTGGCTCAGTCTCCAGGGGCGTCACGTAAAGTAGGACCTATCCCAGCCCATTTCAGGATCTTCCCAAGCGACCGCACGACATGGCGCTCCGCTGACGATTTCATTATCCTGTATGGTCAGAAACCATAGATTCAGATCGCCAAGTTCATCTTTCATCTTGGAGTGAATCCATTGCGGATAACCCTCCTCAAATGATTGTTCAACAATGCCGAAATGATACCGAAATGCATCGTAATCGGCCCGATAAACGGCCTCACCATCCCTGGCGTGCTCGTAAGCCCGCAGCCTTAATTCCTTCAGGCCAGGCAGGCTGCGTTATCGCATCGTTGAGATTGACGACTCTATGCCAATTGCTGCGATTCAACTCCATGTTGTTCTCTTCCAGCAACTGCACCATCGGTTGAAAGGAACGCAAGAGGCTCGACTGCGGCGCTAGGCGTGCCTCCTGCGGAACCTTTGGGATCAATTGCACTGCGCGCGCGATGGCCCATGGGAACATCGCCGAACCGAGCTTAACCTAATCTTGATCTGGTGTTATGCGGATGAAGAGCCAAGGATGAATAGGAGGTTTCGAAATTGCTCATACTCCAATAGAGGCAATCCGTTCACCATCGGAATTAAAAATCATGCGCCCCTCTTTTCGAGCGTAAAAGCCCAGTGTCGTCTGATCGTGCGCACTTCATCGACGGTGTGATCTTGGGCGCCGATCATCTCCAGCGAACATTATTTAAGCAGATCGGTGGCAGCCTGGGCATACTCCAGCCTGGAGATGTAGCATACATTTCTTGTTGAGAATGCCCCAGAGATCAAACCTCGACATCGGATCTCCAGAGTGCTTTAGGCCTATTTCGATTTCCGATTTTTCAATTCTCGCAATGACTTACGATAGGTGATGGAGCGCCGCTGTTCTTCGAATCCTACGCCTCGATACAACTCAAGCGCACCCAGGGGATTCTCAGTGTCAACCACCAACGCGGCTTCGGTCATCCCGCGTTGCTTGAGATCTCGCATGCTTTGAATCAACAGCGAGCGCGCCAAACCTCTGCGACGCCAAGGCCGTCGAACAGAAATGTCCTCTGTGTACCCTCGCTTTCGATTAAATCTCTTATTTTCCTCAACATCGATGTAATTCAAGACCATCCCGGTGACTTCGTCGTTATCCCAGGCAACTTTCCATAAGTGAGGTTGAAAGTTTCGGTGGTTTATCCACCATTGAAAATCATTTTCTGTTGTTTCACGATGCCCCCAATGATCGCGAAACGCTTCATTATCTGCGGCCAAGATTTTGCGGTAATGCTCTGGTTCTGCGGACCGAATACGTAGACCTACCGGCATGGGGGCAAGTGGAACATCAAGCTCAAGGTCACGGATCATGTCGACATAATAGCGCGCGGGCTGATAGCCATTTGCTTCGAGCAACGCAATTTTCCCCGTTTCTCTTTCATCACATTCCGCTTCAAGGAATTGTTCCTGGTTTGCCGGAAGATCGCGGCTCATGACCAGCGCACGTGTTTCGGCAAAATGAAGGAAAACGCTCCCTATTTTTTTCCGCCGCCATTGCGGCTTCAAGAAAGATAGATGGAGGTAAATGATTTGATCGTCGCTCATTTTTTGCCAACTAACGCGCACAAATCCAGCAAGTTTTCCCTCAACTTCACCCACGAGCATGTCTGTTTTACTGTCAAAATTAGCCTGGTGCTTAAGGAAAAGAGAAATATCGTCTTCCGTCTGCGCTCGATCAATCTCATCGGCATCCAGGGATTCGCGAATTAAGCTGGTCAGTTCCGGAAGATCGTCAGGATCTATAAATTGTCGGAAGTTAATATGTTCGACCTCCGGCCGAAAATTAATTTCGCGGAGGAAGTCAAAAACTATTTCCGCCATACTTAGCTCCATTGCGCAAGGTTAACTTATTCCGGCCGCGGGAGCCCGCGGCCGCGCAGGATTAAACAAAAATCGCGGGTCCAGGGGCGGGCCCGCGAGAATGAGGTCGATCGCGTGTTACCAAGTCGTGGGCGCACTCTGCATCGGATCATCAACCACAGATCCCCTGGGGGTTCTGTGGCAATTATCCTGAATTTGTGAATTATTCATCATGCAATACACCTACCTTTTGAACAAGCCTGAGTAGTTTAATACGAAAAAAATAGTCGGTCAAGATGAAATTCGTGGCCCAAACCCGCATACTGTTGGAATTCAGCATGAATCGCCAGGTTTCCATGGGAACGTAGTTTGCGGGGCTGGTCGACAGGTGCAATTCCTTTGGCGTGCCGAAGCTCTGCTTCGGCGTTACACAACCTGTCTGCGAGTCAGGCCAGAGCCTTGCGCACTCCAAAATCTACTATCTTTACATTCTGCGGGCTGCTATAGAAATCCAACATCTCTTATTAATTCAAGATATTTTCGCCGCGTTGATAAAATCTGCCAGCAGGCCATAGGCAGTGGTCTTCGGGCCCGGGTCATCGTTGCGAATGGTCAGCTCCCCCAGCACATCGCTGCCAAAACTCACGGCTGATGAAGCACCCATTACGTTATACATGGGGTCGCTGGAGTCAATTTCTTGTGGCGCGACAATGGCAGAAATATGACCATGTTCCCTTTTGGCCTGACAAACCAGTTTCCAACGTTTCCCCAGCGCCGCACTTTGCAGAACCTGTTCTTTTGAAATTGAGCCTATTCCTTCACGATCAACATTCTCGGGCAAGAGGGAGGCACCCATCAAAACATTCACCAGCGCGGCCACTTTTACTGCAGCATCCCAGCCGTCTATGTCTCCACTAGGATCTGTCTCGGCGATTCCGATCGCCTGAGCTTTTGCTAACGCCTCGTCGAAAGATATTCCATGCTCCATTTCGGTCAAAATATAATTTGTGGTTGAGTTCAGTACGCCCCGGAAGGAAATTAATTCCGCGCCAGGAAGAGTTTCCCGCCAAAGTGAAAAAATTGGCGCACCATCCATGACGGTCGATTCGAAGAAAAACCTTTTGTTCTGTGATTGTGCAATTTCGCTGAGCTCGCGAAATGCATGCACTACAGGACCCTTGTTGGCCGTGATAGCGTGCATTCCCAATAGCAAGGCTTGTCGCAAGTGATCGACCGCTGGTTGCCCATCCTGATAATTTACTGGGGTAATTTCAAGAAGCACATCGGCGCCACAATTTCGGATAAACGATTGGTTATCCCGGATATCCCCGGATTCTGAGAGCGCAGTGAGATCCCCACTCTTCTCGGCGATTTTGAGTGCCTGCTCAAGATCGACCCCCTTAGGATCGATTGCACTTCCATGACGACGTGTCGCAATTCCAACAACGTGTGCCTCAATGTCGTATTGCTCCAGAAGTTCTTCCTGCTTTTGACGCAATAATTTAACAAAGGCGCGACCCACGTTTCCAAACCCAAGCAGCGCAATGTCTATTTTCTTGGCCATTTACAGCTCTCCATGTTGAGTCATTTGATAAAGCCTTGAATAAGCGCTGCTCGCAGCATAGCTCGCAGCGGCGCTGCACATAGTGGCACGGGCTCGCAGCGGCACGGCTTTCAGCACGGTAGGCTAGCCACTGGATTATTCACGAACAGAGAAATATCAAATCAGTGGCCAGGGGTATGAGCGTTGTGAAGTTGGACGAGGGAATTGGCCGGATTTAATAATGTGTTTTGTTCTCTTTCGTAAGGCGCCGAACTCCGAGGCGGATATCAATTCGTGAAGTTCCTGGTGCGGGGAATCAAGATTGCCCAGCGAGGAATGCAAGCGCCGCAAGTCGGCCAGGAGAGAATCGGGAATCGCCTGATCGGAAAAATCCCAGAGTACGGTCCTTAATTTCGGTTCCTCGTGAAAACTTATCCCGTGATCGATCGACCAAACCTGCCCATCCGTGCCCATAAGGATATGGCCGCCTTTGCGATCGGCATTATTGATGACGAGATCAAATACTGCCAAAGGGCGCAGTTTTTCCTTTTCTTGCTCACTAAAGGAAAAATAATGATGGTGCCTATCTGTATCGACATAAATCTGTACGGACCCATACCCCAATGGCCCTTGCTCTCGAAGCACGGTTGCGGGAACAATATTCCATTCCAGGAGCTCGCTAATGAGGTAAGCGGCATACTCTCTTGCGGCCAGGGTTCCACGTGCAAAATCCCATAATGGCCTTTCGCCGCGCGCCGGTTTGTAAACCGCGGTCAACGTCACCCCGTCTTTTTTTATTTCCGTGAGAAAGACGTAATTGGATCCCCAAGGGAAACGATCGATGATCTTTATCGTGCCGCTAGCGAGCAGATTTAAGACCACATCGCTGGAGAGCGTTTGCAGCTGAAAAATGTCACTCAGGTCGGCGTTCATGCGTTGGTTGCAAGCAATGCAACGATGCGCCCATCAATTGCCGATCGTGAGTTCATATTATGAACCTAAAAATCAATGTTTATGTCCATTACGTTTGGCGCAGAAGTGGCCTCCGGGATCAATTGGATGCCCACAGTTGCCGCAAATTGGTCGGCCGCGACTAGCGAGTTCTAACCCCCATTGGCACATGGCCCATAATTGAGAACGCGTGCACCAGAAACGGGCGACCGCTTTGTTATCTTCATCTTCGTCATCGGCTTGAATTTCTCTTGCCACAAGGACAAGCATATCGACTTCTTCATCATATCCCAAACCAAGTTGCCCCACGCGAAATTCAGGGTCGATGGGTTGCTCTAGTTCCATTTGGCTTTCCGAATATTCAGATGAGGCTTTGGATAAATCTGGAAATCGTTTCTCTAAATCCTGCAAAAACTGTTCGATGCCAATGGCCAGGGATTGGATCTGCTGCTTCTCGATGAGCAGCGTAAGCAGGAAATCTTCGCTGCGTCCCTGCAAGTAAAATACGCGTTCGCCAGGTTGGCCGATCGCATCTGCTGTTATGCGAAGGACAGGTTTGAGTTCATATTCAACAGGGGGCATCTGAGCCTTCAACTAGCAGGGATTTCATCGTGATAAAAAGTATATCACTCGTGGGAAGTGAGATGCGTTGCGGAAGTATTGTTGAGCGAAAGTAGCCGCACCGAATTATCAAAGTACAGCGCGCTGATGGAGGCTGGCATTATGGTCAATCGTTGGAAAAGGTCGAGGGGCAGGCCGATATAGTGTGCAATGATGAGTTTGATGAGGTCGGCATGTGAAAAACAGGCTATTGCTGCCTTCGATCCCTTATGCAGGGAACGGAGATGTTCGATCTCGGCGACAGCGCGGTTTTGGGCTTCAACAAAGGATTCTCCTTCGGGGAATCGTACCAGAGAGGGGGTGTATTTAAC
>JADFRQ010000090.1 GCA_022561215.1 Chloroflexota bacterium
CCCTGGCCTCTATCCGCCGCCTGCAAGAAAGCCAGGCCAACAAGACCCGTTCCTTCGAACTAGATGAGGGTTTTTCTGTAGAGAGTTTTTCTGCCACCTTTACAATCAATGGGCAGACGATGGACATAAATCGGATCGATGAGACCATCCAACTGAACGATATTGAAATTTGGGAAATCATTAACGATGCGAACATGCCTCATCCATTCCATATTCATGATATTCAATTTCTAATTTTGTCACGGAATGGATCCCCACCACCAGAAAATGAAAGTGGATGGAAAGACACCGTGCTGGTCATGCCGCGCGAAACGGTAAGACTTATCACCCAATTTAGTGACTTCGCTGACCCGGATAAACCTTACATGTTCCACTGCCACATCCTAGAACATGAAGACGCCGGCATGATGGGGCAGTTTGTCGTGGTATAGGCCTGTATACGACGCAATGCGGCGGCTGTTAAGTTGGCCGAGATTAAATAAAGGATAAGGAGAAGGCGGAGTTTAATGAATACTGACCGTGCGCAGGTTGGATGGGGATTTTGGTTCTGGTGGGTGTTGGCCAGCATCGTGGGACTGGCATCGGGCTTCCCCGTAGCCCACGGTGTGTTAAGTGCCGGGACCGTGGTCGGGGCCGCGTCCGGCGCCGATCACTGGCAACCTTCCGCCTCCGCGCTACCAGACATCTGGGGCGGATTTTATGAGACGGCGCTCACCGTGGACAGACTCGTGCGTTGACGCTAATCGGCCATCGGCTCCATCTTGCCCTTCGTGCATTCCTTTTCAGTTTCCCAACTTCCAACTCTTTCTTGACCCCCACTTAAGCCAAGCATTCGAGGATTTGACCTGTTGATGTTTCCTGAATTTATAATCCGACGGTTTTCGTCGATAGGTTTCATACCGGTACGGCTGCTTGAAGAAAACCCCGAACCCCCCAAATAGGTTTCTTGACATGCATGATTATCTTTGTTATAAACTTTAACTACCAATCCAATACCCAATGGCTGTGAAAAGAACGAGTAAGCATTGACACAGGTGTACAGAGAACAAGGGATTGCTGAGAACCTTGTAACCATGACGATGCCGAATGGATCTCGGAGCTGCAGAGCGAACAATTGAAATCAATTCAGTAGCTTGTGCCGGATTTGCCCCCGTTATACAGGCAGAGGGAATTCCCTAGACATGTTCAAGGTAATCCCTACAAAGTGAGGCCGGCCTTTAAACGGAAAACACCGCCGCATTCAGGTGTTATTTTCGATAAAGCGTACGCCTAAACTGGGTGGCACCACGGGAGCTTTCTCTCGTCCCTGAGACGAGGAAGGCTTTTTTTATTTTGATCGGTATAAAGGAGAAGGAATGGTTTCAAACGCCAAGGTCGCGGAAACAATTTTCCAACCCCACAGACTGATTCCGGTCGTTCGCCGTCTATCGGCAGATTTTGAAACTCCAGCCTCCGTTTATATCAAACTGGCCGATGAGCGCGCCTCATTCTTATTGGAGAGTGTCACCGGGGGGGAACACCTGGCGCGCTACTCATTCATCGCTGTTGGCATAGATGAAGCCTTCCTACTCAAAAATGGGCAAATCACGCACGTGCGGGCGGAAGAGTCCAGCACCTATCCAATCCATAAGGGACAGGACCCATTCGATATTCTACGCCAATATATGAACAGCCAAAAACTTGAATCTGTTGAAGGTTTACCGCGCTTCTCTGGAGGGCTGGTAGGTTATTTGGGTTATGACGTAATCCAATATATTGAACCCAAAGTCAACATTCAAACAGACGGCCATCTTCCAGAAGCGCTCTATTTAGTGGCCAACACATTGGTCGCTTTTGACCATGCCTTTGGACAGATCGTGCTCATTGCCAATGCGCGCGTGAATGGGAATAAGGCTGCTGCTCTGGCAGAAGCCAATGCCAGGCTTGATGAGTTGCAAGAACGTCTCGCCAAACCCCTCGACTTATCAAATCTAAAGAATCGAAATACACCCAACAACCAATCTTTCAAAAGCAATGTGGATCAACAAACTTTTGAAAATGCAGTTTTGCAAGCCAAGGAGCACATCACTGCTGGCGATATCTTCCAGGTCGTGTTATCGCAAAAGCTTAGTCGAGAGACCACTGCGAGTGCCTTCAATATTTACAGAGCCCTGCGCAGCCTCAATCCTTCTCCCTATATGTTCTTCTTTAATTTCGCCGAATTGGCAGGGTCAGAACCTTTTCATATTATCGGCGCCTCGCCAGAACTACACGTTCGTTTGGAAGATGGGATTGCTACGCTGCGGCCAATCGCTGGAACTCGCAAGCGCGGCAGTAATAAAGACGAGGATAAGGCCCTGGAAATCGAACTGCTTGCCGACGAAAAGGAACGCGCCGAACATATCATGTTGGTAGATCTAGGACGAAATGACTTGGGAAGGGTGTGCAAATATGGCAGCGTCGAGGTTAAAGATTTGATGGTTGTCGAGCGCTATTCCCATGTGATGCATATCGCTTCCCAAATTGAGGGTCATATTAACCCAGATTTGGATGGATTCGATCTGATGGCGGCGACTTTCCCCGCCGGGACTGTCAGTGGTGCGCCCAAGATCAGGGCCATGCAGATCATCGAAAAGCTTGAGTCCGGCGCGCGCGGTCCTTATGCCGGCGCAATCGGCTATTTTTCCTATGATGGCTCGATGGATTCTTGTATTACCATTCGCACCCTTACCATGCAGGGACAAAAAATCAGCGTTCAGGCTGGCGCTGGCATCGTGGCTGACTCTGTGCCCCGAAAGGAATATGAAGAGACTCTCAATAAAGCCCAGGCACTTGCGGAGGCAGTAGTGATTGCCGAAGGAGGTTTTTAACGATGCTGCTAGTGATTGATAATTACGATTCCTTTACCTATAACCTCGTGCAATATTTTGGAGAGATGCATTCCGATATTCGCGTTTACCGCAATGATGAGATCTCGATGAAGGAACTCGAGGCGCAGAATCCAGATTTCATCGTCATTTCCCCAGGCCCAGGAAGGCCGAATGATGCTGGCATTTCCAAAGAAGTAATTCTTCAATTGGGACCACACATCCCTATTCTGGGAATTTGTTTGGGCCATCAATGCTTGGGCGAGGCCTATGGCGGTACTGTATCCGCAGCACCGCGTCTGATGCACGGAAAAACTTCTTCAATTTACCATAATAAGAGCGAATTATTTTCCGGGATTCCCAGCCCTTTTTCAGCTACACGTTATCACTCGTTGATTGTTACCGAAGAAGGCTTACCAGAACAACTCGAGATCATTGCTTTCACGGGCGCCGGAGAAATCATGGGCTTGCGCCACCGAGAGTACCCTGTTTTTGGGCTTCAATTTCACCCTGAATCCATTCTCACGAAAAATGGGAAACAATTTCTGAAAAATTTTCTTGCAACGAAGGTACTTGTAAAACAAGGAGCTGTGTAATGTTAAAACCTTACATCGCCAAGGTAATTGAGCAAAATAACATGTCTCAGGAGGAAGCTTTCCAGGCCATGGAAATCATCATGACCGGGCAAGCTACCCAGGCACAGATCGGAGCCTATTTGGTTGCACTGCGAATGAAAGGTGAAACAGTCGCGGAGATCGTCGGCAGCGCGGCGGCGATGCGCTCTGTTGCCGAGCAAATAAACCCTGCAGTGGACGCGCCATTGTTAGATACAGCCGGAACCGGAGGGGATGGCGCACACTCGATCAATATCTCTACCACAAGCGCTTTCTTGATCGCCGGAGCCGGATATCCGGTTGCCAAACATGGCAATCGGGCGGCATCCTCCAAATGCGGCAGTGCAGATGTCCTGGAAGCTTTGGGCGTCAAATTAGATCTAACTCCGCTCCAGGTGCAGCAATGTATCGAAGAAATTGGCATCGGATTTATGTTTGCGCCACGCTTCCATCCCGCAATGAAACACGCCCTCGGACCGCGACGCGAACTAGGCCAACGGACGATCTTTAATCTGCTGGGGCCTCTTACCAATCCCGCCAATGCCACGCACCAATTAATTGGTGTGTATGATCCCGATCTAACCGAACTGATGGCGGCCGTCCTGCACGAGCTGGGCAGCGAAGGTGCCATGATCGTTCACGGCAGCAAAGGGTTGGACGAATTGACCACAGAGGGCATCAACAAGATCAGCCAACTTAAAAATGGAAAAGTTGAAACCTACCAATTTGATGCCCAGGAATTAGGCTTGCGTTCCGCCACTCTTGCCGACCTGCGCGGCGGCTCTCCCAAAGATAATGCTGCAAGCCTGCGCGCAATATTGGATGGCAGCGATGATAGTCCGCGTAGAGACGTGATCTTGCTAAACGCCGCCGCTGCTTTGGCCAGCGTTGAAGGTAACATGAAGACTGGATTAAAAAAGGCTGAAATCGCCCTTGAAAACGGGGCCGCCCTGGAAAGTCTCGATAATTTGATCGCCTACACGCAGCGCGTCACCGCAAGTGCCTGAGTTATCAGCATGAGTTTTCTGGACGAGATCTTTGCCCATAAACGACAGGAGGTTGCAATCGCCCGTCAGCAGCTGTCGATTGAGCAGCTAACGCTTCAAGTTCGCCAGATGGCAACACCGCTTGACTTTAAGTCCGCCGTGCAAGATAAAGCCCGCCCTGCCCCGCGCTTGATAGCGGAAATCAAATACAAATCTCCAAGCAAAGGAGTCTTAATCAAAGATTTTAATCCCCGGGCTCTTGCTGCCAGCTACGCAGAAAATGGCGCCGCGGCCATTTCGGTACTGACGGATGCCAAGTATTTTGGCGGAAGTTTGGAAATTTTAAAGACTGTTTACGCCCAGGCATTAGGATTGCCAATCCTGCGCAAGGATTTCATCTTCGATCGCTACCAGCTCCTGGAGGCGCGCGTATTCGGCGCCAGTGCCGTTCTGTTGATCGTCTCCATGCTCGAAGATCCTCAATTAACACAATTGATAGCAGAAAGCCAGGAGCTGTCGCTGACGCCATTGGTCGAAGTGCATGACGAAGCCGAACTTGAGCGTGCACTTAATGCTAACGCGGAGGTAATCGGGATCAACAACCGCAACCTACACGATTTTAGTGTTAACTTGACTACCAGTTTACGACTCGCCAAACTATGCCCAGCGGAGATCATTCTCGTCGCTGAAAGCGGCATTCGTGTTATGGAAGACATCCAAAGATTAGGGGATGCCAAGATCGACGCGATTTTAGTGGGTGAGGCCCTCATGACCGCTCCAGACGTGGCAGCCAAAGTCCGCAACCTGGCAGGGGTGAGAGTCGTATGAAAATTAAAATTTGCGGGTTGAAAACGATCGAGGACAGTCAGACGGCTTGCGCAGCAGGAGCCCATATGCTGGGTTTCAATTTTTATAAACCCAGCCCGCGTACTATTGGCATTGACGCCTGCCGAGAAATTATTGAGGAAATCAAAAGCATCTATCCTGAAATAATCTGCGTGGGTGTTTTTGTAAACCACACGGTCGGCCAGATCAAAGCCATCATGGCCGAGACTGGTCTGGACCTGGCACAACTTTCGGGCAATGAATCAACTGCCGATCTGGAACATCTGGGGATATCTGCCTTCAAAACCTTGCATCCGGTGACGTGGGAAGAGGCCAGGACGGCCATTGAGGCGCTGCCAACGCGCGCTCTTCCCCCGGCGTTCTTGCTCGACAGCTACCAAAAAGGCGCCTATGGCGGTTCGGGCGCGACTGGCGATTGGAAACTGGCTGCCGAAATCGCAGGAGAATATCCTATCCTACTGGCTGGTGGATTGAATCCCGAAAATATCACCGCTGCCATCAACGCAGTACAACCCTGGGGCGTCGACGTCGCTTCCGGCGTAGAAATTGAGCGTGGCAAAAAAGACCCGGAACGAATCAAAGAATTCATCGAAAATGCACGCGCCGCCAGTCAGAAGATCAGGTAAGCATAAACGGAGTCAATCATGTTGAAGGAAAAGTTACCCGATAAATTTGGCGAGTACGGCGGGCAATACGTCCCCGAAACGCTTATGCCCGCACTGATCGAGCTGGAGCAAGCCTATCTAACGTTCAGAGACGACCCAGACTTTCGGGCAGAACTGCAGGACCTGCTTAAAAATTATGTTGGACGGCCAACTCCTTTGACCTTTGCCCGGAGACTCACCGAAAAATTAGGCGGCGCCAAGATCTACTTGAAGCGCGAAGACTTGGCACACACTGGGGCGCACAAGATTAATAATGCGATCGGACAGGCACTGCTGGCAGAACGCCTTGGTAAACAACGCATTATTGCCGAGACCGGCGCAGGTCAGCATGGTGTTGCTACTGCCACCGTTTGCGCCCTGATGGGATTGGAGTGCGTCGTATATATGGGCACGGTTGATATGGCTCGCCAACAACCCAATGTTTTCAGGATGAAGCTGCTTGGCGCAACGGTGGTGGGCGTCGAGAATGGCTCCAAGACGCTCAAAGATGCAATTAACGAAGCCATTCGCGACTGGGTCACCAACATCAGCAACACCTATTATCTGCTCGGTTCGGCACTGGGGCCGCACCCGTACCCAACCATTGTGCGCGATTTCCAGTCTGTGATCGGAGCAGAAAGCCGCCGACAGATTATGGAATTGGAAGGCCGTTTGCCCGATCGGATTATCGCCTGTCTGGGAGGTGGCTCCAATGCGATCGGCATTTTTAGTGAATTTATTCCCGATGAAAGCGTCGACCTAATTGGTGTTGAAGCTGGAGGGCGCGGCCTGGAGAACGGCGCCCATGCAGCCCGTTTTGCCGACCCAAAAATGGGCCGGCCCGGCGTGCTCCACGGCTGCTACACCTACGTTCTGCAAGACGAAGATGGCCAGATTGCGCCGACTCACAGCATCAGTGCCGGCCTAGACTACGCCGCCGTGGGACCAGAACATTCCCACCTGCGCAAGATCGAACGCGCGACGTATACCTTTGCCACAGACGAAGAGGCATTGGCAGCTTTTAAAACCCTTTCGGAATTGGAGGGCATTATGCCAGCACTAGAATCTTCTCACGCCGTGGCAGAGGCGATCAAGGTTGCGCCGCAGATGCATCCCGACGAGATCATTATCATCAATATCTCAGGCCGCGGCGATAAAGACCTCGATACCGTGAATCAATTCATTCAGTAATCAGGATGGCTCATGAAGCGCAACGAAGAACTGCACGCCGTCTTTAAGCAAGGTCGAGCGGCGCTCATGCCTTACTTCACCTTGGGCTACCCCGATATGCAAACCTCTCTCGATATTATTGAGGCTTGCGCGGCGAATGGCGCCGATTTGATCGAATTGGGAATTCCCTTTTCTGATCCCCTTGCCGACGGTCCCACGATTCAACGCAGCACCCAGATCGCCTTGCAAAATGGGGCTACTTTGGCAAAATGCCTTGCAGGGCTTGAATCCTTGCGCCGACGTGGGATAACTATTCCGTTGATCTTGATGGGATACATCAACCCAATCCTGTCCTATGGGCTCGAACAATTTGTATCAGATGCCTATTCTGCCGGGGCGCACGGATTCATCATCCCCGATTTGCCCCCGGATGAAGCCGCCCCCTTTCAAACCTTGTGCAAGCAGAGTGACCTGGCCCTAATTTTCCTAATCGCCCCAAACAGCCCTGACGAGCGTATCAAACTTGTTACCGAGCAGAGCACAGGATTTGTCTACCTGGTATCGATCACGGGTATCACAGGAGCGCGTGAAGAACTTCCCCAGGATCTACAAGAGTTTGCTTCCAGGGTTCGCACGTTCACGGACAAACCGATTGCTGTGGGTTTTGGCATTTCTACACCGGAACAAGCCCGTGCTGTCGGCGAAATTGCGGACGGAGTGATCATTGGCTCAGCGCTGATCAAGGCTGTCACAGACACCCCCGATTACGCGCGAGCCGCCGGCAATTTCGTTCGCAATATAAAAAACGCAATGGAATTAATAACAGGAGAAAACACCTAGTGTGAGAAACGGTGAGACATTTGGACGATTAACGAGAGAATGAGCGTGTAATTCTCCGGGCCGCGAGGTCGAAAATTCTGGTCGAAGTCAATGAAAAAATGTGGGTAATTAAAACCGATGTCGTGCTATGCCCTACAATGTGAATTTTTTCCTCGTTAGCTGATAACGTTATGGCGAAAGTCTAGTGCCAATTCAATCCCCGCCAATAGGTGACCCCCAATCTTCTTCCAAGACCTGCCTAAGAAGGACAATGTTATCTTCCCCAATGCGATCGCCCAGCTGTTTTTCGATGGCGGTGAACACGCGGATCGCGTCCTCCACGATTTTGAGCCCTCTGTCCGTCAATTGAACCAGCTTGGCGCTCTGGTTGCTTGGATCGGGTGCGAGCTGCACTAGATTAAGAGCTTCAAGTTCGCGCACAGTCTGGTGCACAGCCTGGCGAGAAACCCCAATTCGCCGCGCCAATTCCGACGAGCGCGTACCACTTTCGATGTCAAGGTTAGCAAACAGCATTGATTGCGGGCGAGTCTGCTCAGGCCAGCCACGCGCTTTCAGGGATTTCAGCAGGCTCGCGTCGAACCAACGAAAACCTTGCAGAAGGAGTTGCCCGATCGGAATTTGATTCATCTCTCTCTCCCGATTAATAGTGTAAAGGTTATTGACGCTTAAGGCAAGATGGGTTATTATATGTCAAGAAGATTGACACTATTACTAGGAGTACACAATGCAAACACGGATAACAGAAACACTGAAAGTGACGATCGGCGCATCTTTCGAGAAGGTCGCCAAAGATCTTTCCAACCCCCTCACGCATCCAGAGTGGGGCACCGAATTCTTCTCAGGTCCCGCAGAGATTGATGAAGAGGGCACGGTCTGGATCGACGTCCCGGCGATGGGTGGGAAAACTCGCTACGAAGTTAAGGCGGATATAGAACGTGGCATCATTGACCTTTACCTTGCCCCAGGTGACGCCCCTTTCGGACAACCGCTTCCGGTTCGCCTGATCCATAATGGCGACGGGGTGGACGTGCTGTGGACACTAAGCAAGATGCCCGATATGCCCGAAGATGTCTGGCAACAAGGCCTCGCTTCCATGCGCCGCGAATTGGAAAACCTCAAGCGACGTCATTCGAATTGATTGGGACTGAAGTAGCGGCCATGAATCCGGCGGTTTTACCTCTAGCTTCCGGTAAATTTTTGTAAGGGAGTAGGAGCCGAACAGAAAAATCTAGCACCTAGATTTCTCGTTTTGTGTGGGATAGAAAAGCGCACTATTCAAGTGCGCTTTTTCAGTGATTGTTGAGAGCGAATATTGAGGTTGATGGGTGCGGCTGATAACGGCTTCCGCACAACGAGTACTTTTAATCGGCGGCCGTCGTATACCGAAAGTAGTCCGATCAAGCAAGAATCTGCCGCACCCAAGAAACATTAATAAAAACCGCGGCCTCAATCGTCAAAAGCGACACCTTCCTATCACTTCCGGTGGTTTTTTTGATTGCATTCTTTTTGTTGACCCCATTATGGACTTAAGGTCAAGTCCCGTGGTTATTTTCTACAGTTATGACTATTTTTCCCCGGGCGTGCCCACGTTCAAGTTAGCGGATAGCTTCAGGAACTTCGCTTATCGTGTAACGTCTTTCGATAACGGGTACCACTTTGCCGGCTTCGAGAAACTCCTTCATGAAAATCAGATCCTTCTTGTTGAATTTCGTGTCCAGGCTACCCATTTTCTTGTTTCCGACCACTGACATTAAGTATCCCAGGAGCATATCCTGGAAAATTTGAGCCACGGAACCTCCGGTCACGACACATAAATTTCCCTGGGGCTTAGTGCACGTTTATAATCTGAAAGTGAGTGATATCCATTGGCGGCAAGAATTATGTCGTAACGCTGCCCATTTTGGGTGAAATCTTCTTGCACGTAATCGATGACCTGGTCTGCCCCAATCGAGCGCGCAATGTCCACATTGTTCGTGCTGCACACGGCGGTGACTTCGGCCCCGAAAGATTTGGCAATCTGCACTGCAAAGGTGCCCACTCCGCCGGAGGCGCTGACCTCACCCCCAAAAACTGATCCAGTTGTAGAGTTAGGATCAGGAAAGGGTTGAAATGCCAAGAAAACGTTACACCCCCGAACAGATCATCAGCAAACTTCGTGAGGCAGAAGTCCTCCTCAGCCAGGGTCAAACTGTGGCTCAAGCCTCGAAACAATTGGGCGTGAGCGAGCAAACC
>JADFRQ010000025.1 GCA_022561215.1 Chloroflexota bacterium
ACCATATCAGTCGTCAAACAGTCCGCTCCAAAAAAATATTACGCGGATTTAAAATCTTAGGTACTAGGGCCGGGCCATCACGGATGAACCTCCGACTGATGGAGGAACGGAGAGGAGAAGAGCCATGCCGCGGTTTCATCTGGGGGACAATGACTCGATCTATTATGAGCACGAGGCGCCCACCGCCGAGCAGGGGTTGACCTTCACCTTTTTCACTATCCCAAGGCGGTGACTTAAAGAGCCCTTGGTCAGGAACAAGTTAAACGAAAACGATATTGTGAGCAGGACGAAGGGCAATACAAGAAGATGAGGGTGATTATCGGCCAATAAGAAACTAAAAAAGGGGAATTCATCGATCATTTCTGTGCTCACACCTGCAAGATTAACATCCTGGACCACCCTCGATGCCTGCCACCACCACAAGAATCGATCAGGGAGCCATGTTGGAGAACCGAGCGGAGGCTGCGCCAAACGACCCAGGTTCAACCATTCCCAAAATGCGGATGTCATCTGCCCGTCTGCATCTCGAATCCAAAATATTTGCAAATGATGCAGCAACTCGAAAATCACCTCCAGATTCCCGACCACAAGGACAAACAACGGGGCGATCAGAGGAGCAATGATTCTGTTTTTTTTTCCCTCATGGGCGAGCAAGTTGTAGAGCACGGAATAGGCGCCGACCGCAACAAGCGCGAACCAGAGTGCGTTGCCAAGGTTAAATGCCTCACCGGCTGCAGTTCCTGTAAGATGGGCCAACATCCCCAGCAATACATACCCGAAGTAGTAGTACGATATTGCGTAACCGGAAAGCCAGGGATCCCGTGGCGGGAATACATCGGATCGCAGGATGGAATTCAAGAAAGCCAATTCCATCGGCTTCTCAGTGTGCTGAATTTCGGGATTGTTTGCGCGCACAAAAGCCCATAGTGCGAACGCGAGCATGAAAAGGATTTCGACGAAGACAATCAGCTTAAGATTTTTGGAAATCCAATTGAGAATCTCCTGCCTGTTATCTCTGGCCGCGTAAAACGAAACTACACCCAACAGCAAGATTGATCCGAAAGCACCGGCTGCATTATTGCGCAAGAATCCGAGCGAAGAACCCATCCAAAGAAAATAGCCGGCGGCGAGTAATCCCAGGGCTCTGCTCAAGCCAAACCCACGATCGGGGAGCCGGGAAAAGAGGCGCCACGTTAGAGGGAAACTCACCCACCCAATGATAGTGATCGCGGCCCACCACGTCAGGACCGTCGCTATCATAAGGTCACCTCGTAAATTACTGTTTGTCCAATCCCATATGCCTGCTTGAGATGGCCCGAAGCGAGCATACTCTTAAATTTCTCCAGGCCATTTGTCGGACACCGCAGATTGCTATCCGCGTTCTCCGGATCCAGTGCCGTGCATTCTGCAGCGGATACATCCGGTTGCAACGTCCCCATCGGACGTCCACTCATATCACAAATGACATTGCCATCGTCGCCCTGCCAACACGGATTAATAAACTCGTAGTATTGCTTCTCCAATTGACCTACAATCACATAACGCACGTCATATTTATTAAGAAAATTCAGGGCATCTTCGATTGAGCTCGTCGTGTAAAAAGATGAAATATCCCTCGCGCGCGCGGTAACGGAGGGGTTAGCGACAAACCCGCGCTGCTGTCTTTGATGCCAATTCCAGCCCAGCACACTCGGCAATCCAGTGTAAATGGTGTACCGGCTTCCCCATCGATATTCCGGGGTATTTCCTTCGACGATCACCGGCGAGCCTTGTAAATTTTCCTGGATCCAGCGGATGGCCTCATAATCTTCTCGTAGGAGCATTGGACCGTCGATATCAAAATAAGTGGCCTCTTCCATAAAAGCCATGCCATCCAAACCCGGTGCTGAGTTTTCGACCATTCTGTCGCGCATCTTGGCCGGCGCGGCGGTGAGGGGATAAAGTGCAGCTGATAGCACCAATATTCCCGCAAGGATGGTCCAGGCGTAGCGCCAACCCGGATTCCAGCGCTTTTGTTCGCTTGCAATCCACATGCCCGCGGCTGCTGCGGATAAACTGAACAATGTCCACACCTGCAAATAGAATTTGAATACCGTGTTCATCCGACTAATGTCACCGAGCAGAACAACATATTCGACAAGAATTGTGAGTGCCGCCCCCGTTCCGACAAGAAAGAGAATGATCCTTTTTTCGAGAACAAGGCCTCGTTTAAATAAGAGCAGACCCGACCACAACAATACGCCGATAGCCACAGGTGCAGCACCAAATCCTTGCACAACTAGCACCACGATTCCCAGAATCCCGGCACTTATTGCCACCAACAAAAATGGCGCATATTTCTTATAACGCGCGAGCGCGCTAATGGGCGTATTCGCCATCCACTCTCTCGTTTCCCAGGCCATCCAGACCACGATTATGAAGAGGAAAACACCATGCACAGTCAGATAATCCCCCAACCCTGTTTGCGAGCCGAGCCATTGTTCCGCGGCAGTGTAGCCTTGCTGGTACCAAAGATTGTACGGTTGAAATAGTAGGTAGGCTGCTCCAAGCAGAATGAGCACACCGAGGACAGCAGAAATAATCACGCGAAGATTTATTTTCTTTTCCCGAATCCAGGGCGCTACGATTACCGCGAGAGCAGCGAGCGTCCAGTAGGTTGGAAAATCCCATGTATTGGTAGTACGCAATGCCCCAAGAAGCAAAGCTCCGATAAAAAAGGTGAGCCCGATTTCAAACCAGGATCTGCGCATGCCTTTGCGCGCGGCGTATAGCCCGGCTAACCCCCAGAGGATTACGCCCACCGTAAGAGGAAAATTAATCATATGGGCGTGCAAATCACCGTACAGGAACGTGAAAAAGGGGAACTCCGTGATTGGGCCTGCCTCGCCAGCCGCAGGTTCGATTGCGCGACTCGGATTCCAGTACCAATTGTCGGTCCGATAGGAGAGACTCGCATCGCCTTTAAGAGTTGCAAATAGTCCTTGCACGGCGCTGATCGGCCCGCTCGCAAGACCTGCCCCGGCTGAATTCCCAAGATCGCGAAATCCTTCATAAATCATACGCACGGTGCCTAAATTCCCGAGCAGCACCAGAGCGATGGCCGCAACCACGCCAGCTACCCATGCTTTACGGCGGATGAATTGTGTGATGCTAGCCCTGCTTCCCAGATACAGATTATGGCCGACCGAAAAGGCAGCCAGGGCGAGCATGGAGAACAGAGTGGGCAGTACAAGGTTGTAAGCTGTTGAGGGTACAATTCCGAGCAGCTTGATCGGGATTCCTACCAAGATGAAGCCAAAATAGTAATAATTGATATACCCCTGGGCGAACCAAGGGTCGTAAGGAGGATAGGTAGTACTTTTCAAGACTGCATTGAGATAGGAGAAATCCATTGGTTTCTCGCCACCCTTGAACGGATGCCAGAGATCCGGATTACCTATTCGGATGGCCAGATCGATTGCGAAAAATGCGAGCGCCAGAATTTCGATGAAGAGAATGTAACGCTTGTTCTCTTTAAAAAAGGCGATGAGACTTTCACGCTGACGCCAGGCGATCCACAATGAAAATCCCCCAATAATCAGAAGGACATTAAGAATAAGTGACCGATCGATCGCGATCTGCAAATTGCCCAGCAGCCAAGTGCCATAGGACAAGAGCAACATACCAACCAAGCGCGCCAGAGGGTAGCCCCAATCGTGAAGTCCGCGAAAGGCGATACTAACCAAAGGAAACACAAGCAGACCGATCAGGCCGATCGCCAGCCACCAGAAAACAACCGTGAGTACAGGATAACGATTAATAAGATTCGTGCGGTCGAAGAGATCAGACCATGTACCGCCGGCTTTTTGGCCTTTGAAATCATCCTCCGTCAGGAGGATATTTCCCGGGATCGCCCCAAGTTCCTTGGGCGAAACTTCGATGACGTTGCTCACGTCAACATTTTCAAGCAGCGCGCGCACGTTCGCCTCAGAAAAAGTTGTTTGCTTTGCAAAAATCAGCACTTTCGGATGGTCGTAAACCGTAAAAGATTCCTCGGCGCTTTGGTCGTTTATTTCCAGATTGGCAAGTTGTGGATTGCTTTCAAACACCGCCATCAAGTCATAGCCAAGTCCATAATCGCGATTACCGACCTGCGCCTGGGCCGCGCATTTCGAAACCTCGGACGATGCTGGGCAACCTAAGAGTTCGCGATAGTATGTGGTCGTCAGCGGATAACGTACGGGGACGCGTGGGATCGTTCCATATTGTCGATTGGTAGAAATAACAAGGAAGTCCCCTTTCGTCAGCGTATACGCAATCCTGTCCAGCTTGTCCGGGACGCCATCTTGATTGCCGTCAACACTATCCGACCAATACAGTTCCTGGTTCAGGCCGACATAAAGCCCACCAAAACCGTCTCTGCCGTCGATACGCATCGGAAGACCCAAATCCCAGCTTGTTTCGTTGATGATGTGTGAACCGCGAATGCTCAAACTTGGTCCTTCGACCAAATTCATGTTTATGTAATACGTTTTTTCAGGTTCAATTTCGATAATCCTGTCGAGCGACAAACTTAGCGGTATTTCTCGTTGCGCTGCAATCACACCGTTATATTCCGCGGTTGCCAGGAGATTATCGGATTCGAAGGAGTCAAAAACTTCGACACTTAAGCTGATAAATTGAGGTTTGTTAGCTAAGAGGGTGATATAAGGTAGATAGATTGCATCAATCTCTGACGCGGAACGGCCGGTAATTTGCGTTAAATATGAATCTCCGTTTACAAGCGTAAATTGTTGAGGCAAATCGATGCTTTCAACCACACCGTCCCCCAATCCGATCCGCAAGACCTGCTGCAGCTCAAGCGGATTTCCCTCGAGCACAGTCAAGCGAAGAAGATAATTTGCACCAGTGGAGATGAAAACAGGATTCTCGCTGTCGAATTTAATCTGCACATACGTCGTTCCTATATTTCCCTCATAACGCGCATGGGCGAGCGGGATTGAAGACCCATTTGCTTCTAGAATCGATAGTTCAATTACCTGCCTGCTTTGGTTTATTCCTCGATCTTGCGCTGCCCGCAATTCAACAAACGTAAGTTCGCCGGAATTATCCGATTGAAAAGGAATATCGATCATTTGACCTTGACCGGCAATTAAAATAATGCGCCGGGGCAAGGCTCCGGTCTCGTAAGAGGGCAGCTGCTCGTCGTCTCGAAAGGCGAAGTTTATACTCCCAGGAACATGTTGATAAATCCATCGGGATGCCGCAACCAGCGTATTCGGTTGACGATAAATATTGACGAATGAGAAAGCCCAAATAGCGGTGATAACAAGTACGAGAATTCCGATGGCGGCTATGGCAATTTGGCCAATCCTGCGGCGGGAGGGCAGGTTCAGCGCGCCCATGCGATCCCAGCCTTCCCAAATCCCCCACGCAGCAAGCAATACCAAAGTTGGATAAATGGGCAATTGATAGCGCATTGCGGCGACAAACCCAATGGATTGCCAGATGAAAAACAGGCCGGTCCATATTACCAGCGGCGCATGGCGAAACTCTTGATTGCGCAACACTCTCATTAGGGCCCACCCCCATGCTACCCAGGAAATTATTCCGAGAGGAAGTCCGAGTCCCCAAATAACCAAGTTGCGAAGCGAAAAGAGTATTGGCGCCCTCATGGCCCATTGCAAGCCAGGCGGAAAATCCACAAATCCGGATTGCAGACGGCGAACTTCCGCTAAATTGGACAGCCACTGCGGGTTTAAGCCTATATTGAAAAATGATGGGCCCGAGAACGCGTAAGGCTGGAAAATTCGAAATATAAATAATGAGGATAGCGCTGCGAGGATAAGACCCAGCGCGCCACGCTTGATCGCTGCTTTTTGTTCATCAGCGCTTGCGTTCCATATACGCACGGCCACACTAATCGCCACGACGAGGGCAAGTGGCGCGGTGCTGACTTTTGACGCCACCGCCATACCCAACGCGACTCCGAAGAGTAAAAAATTAATCCAGTGATCACTGTCCAAGACTCGTACGGCAAAATAAATCCCGATTAAGATGAATGTGTTGGCAAATGGATCCACAACAAAGAAGTGTGCATGCTGGATCAATAGTACGCTTAATGCACTGAATGCCGATGCGAGTAACCCCACGCGCCTGCTGTACAAGCGCGCCCCTATCAAATAAACCAAAAGCACCGAAAGCAGGTCGAAACTGGCGGAGGCATACCTGCCAACCAGATGGACTTGATCGTAGACCGTTTGTGATATCTGCTCGGCAAGATAGCGAACAAAAAATATCGGCAGCGTGCCATATACGAAGAAGCCATGCCCGGCATTGTTGGGATTCAATGGAGATGTTGCTGTGTCGAAATACTCCCCTATGCTGCTCGGAAGCCTAATGCTTGATTCGACCATCGTAAGAAAGCGTTCATCAGGATGGGGATGGGAATAGTCATCCCAGTTAATACCGGTAAACCGCAGGTAGGCTCCCACAGCGAGAATCACGACCAAGAATGGTAAGGGCCACCATTTCCTCAAAAATCTGCTTCTCAATGGAGCGATTGTAGTTTGGTCTGCGGCAGAAACTGGATCCTGTGATGAACTCATTGGTCTACCTCCCCCCCGTCCGAACCGATTTCTGAGGGAACGATGTAGATATTAAACTCACGCGATGGCACGCTGGATGCATAGGGCCGCAGTAATCCGTCGGGGAAACGTTCCAACAAAACATCGAATGCCCCAAGATCATCGGATTTAAAAATGAAGAGTCGCATCTCGTCAACGGATTCAAGGCTGGAAATTTCTTCAGGCAAGATTCTGTTATCCACACCGGGAGCTCCGGCGATCATCGCCACCAGACGATGATCAAGCCAGTGAGGAAAAGCAACCAGGTATGCGGTATCGTAACTGCCAACGCTTGCCGCAAATGCGCGGATAACACCGCCTACTTCGCTCGTATTCCACGTACCCTCCCGATGCTGCTTGGCGTAGGTTTTGAATACAAGTCCGTAATTGCTCGTGCTGCTGAATAGAAGCAACATTGCAATGACTGAATAGGCCCCGATCTTCCCTGCGTTAATTCTAATTCGCTCGTTAATCCAGGTAACCGCGAGCGCAAATGGGATGGCGGCGATCGTGAATACGGGAATGATCGCTCCAGCCGCACGATTGAGGGCAGGATTTTCATTGGGGAAGGCGAGAGAAAGAATGGAAGGCGACATAAGTACCGGAATTAAAAGCAGGAGATATATATCCTGCCAGCGTCGCTTTTGCAGATAGCGGATAAAAACGATCACCACTCCAAGATGAAACGCAGCTCCCGTAATCGTATCGAGTGCCGGTCTGTGAGGAATTGAAATCACCCAGATTTCACCGTTATCCCAAGCGAACATACGCAGAGCATTCCACAAATTCTTAAACAAAATTGTGAGCGCAGGCTCCGATAACGCACGTTCCGTCGTTGATATTCGGCTGAGGGCACGCGCCATAAAGGACCCCGGCATTTGGCTGATTGCGCCCAAGAGCGGCATAAAAACCACCAGCGCGATAAGAGCCAGCATGATAAATCGAACAGTGGTTGCCCGTACCTCTTGGCGCACGTTCCTCTTTTGATGAAGAAGATAGAGCAACACTCCCAAGGCGGCTGCAATGGGGATTACCCTCGCCGGACTGTACCCATGCAAACCTAAACCAATTGCAAATCCGGCTGCCAAAAAACTGTTTCTACTCTTCAAGCGTATTCCGCGTAGTAGAAAATAAAGCGCCGCAGCCGCTACCAACGGATAAAACGGATAGCGAAGACCGACGCGGCTGATGACATTGGGCCAGTACGCGATACCGGCCAAATACATCGCCAGCAATCCTACTCTTCGATCAGCGTATTCCTTGGCGAATAAATAGATAAAGGGCAACGTAATCAATCCCGCCAAAACAGTACCGAGTTTAAGCGTAAGAAAAGATATTCCTGTACCGAGAGCTTTTTCGGTCGCTGCAGCCAGGTAAAACTGCAGGGCTTCTCTCCCCGTATTCCTTGTGAAAAATATCGAGAATTTGCCCGCAAGGATATCCATAACGTCCAGGAGCTTTTCCGCATGATCGCTCCACATTTCGGAGGGCACGCTGTTGAGCTGGCTTACGCGAAAGAAAATGATCAATACACCGCTCAGCACAACGAGAACATTCCATTTTGAAGGCCGAATAATTATTTCGTTGGACTTTTTCAATCGCCGCCTCAACCAGTCAAGGGGCAGCTCACCTTCCCAAAATGCCGAAAGTGTAAATCCAAGTGCAGCGATCCAAAAAACCAGGTTGAGGACATTGAACAGATTCCCCAGCGATGTTAGAAAGGTCAACATGGCAAATCCGGCCCCAAGGACGAGGTAGACAGGACGTAGTTCAGACGGGGCGATCTCATCCTGTACCCTACCTGGATGCACAAATGAAAAATCTCCTGCGAAGGTCGCCCAGCCGACGAGCACAATACCCCAAACATAGAAAATTATCGGGAATAATAGAGAGTTAGGCTTGGAACTTAACGCAGCCTGCGCCACCAGTGCACAAAATATTGCTACCGGGAATCGGAGATTTCGAAGCTGCATTAGATTTGGCAATCCTGCAGCAGCTGTCTCTGAAGATTGCTCCTCCGAGGGGAAAAGATCAGCGAGTACTTGATCTTCAATCCCAATCCCCAGCTCGGATTGATCGGCAGACGACTGCTCGTCTTGATCAGGGAGGAGAATTGCCGCTTCTTCGGTTGAGGGGATGGGGATAGGGCGGAGGCGCAGCAGTGATTTAAACCAATCCAGAACACTCGGTTCTGGAAGATTATTTTCTTTAGATTGATCTGGTTCAATTGTCATACAATACCACCACAATCTTGATCCCCAATCGATCTACAGACCGACCACATCATCAATAGTTTGAATCTAAAAAGGAGATTATCCTCCAAATCAGCTTTTATGACCACAGGCGGCCTGTCGGAAATCCATTCACGTAGGCGTGCGGGCATCTTGCATTTATTTCTTTTTTTCGATTGCGTTCCATATGATATCAGGGGAATGGATGCAGACCAGCGGCATATTGAGTCGTGGATTTTTCACAATTTTCAGGGAATCAATGGAGAAAAGTGTGGGGATTGAAGGCTCTATCGCTTCCGCGCCTTGATGAGAACATTAACAAATGTTTTTTGACTTTTCATTGTTGCACGATTATTGAGTTTATCGATCATCCGAAAAAGCGCGACGCCCATGTTGATCGGGTTAAAGACGCCACCTTTATTGCTCTCTGCGCTAAATCGATCTGCGGCATTGTGCAACCCGCGCGGCAGCAATTTTCGCTCCAGTAGGGGCTTTCCGATTCCATAAATTAAAAAATGGGCGAATGGGAATGTATAATGTGTCGCTTCTTCAAGAATTTCAATCTCAAAACCAGCTTTCTCAAGCTTTCCCGCCAACTGATCTGGATGATACAAGCGTACATGATTGGTCCATATTCCCACCATTGGACCTTTGCGAAGTGGCTGCAAGCGCGCAATTCTCCGCACACTGCTTATTGGATCCCATAGGAATGGATAATCGGCATGGGGCACGGATAGCGCTAGGATTCCGCCCGGTTTGAGGATCTTATGGATCTTGACAAGCGCTTCGTCGTCCTCGGTAAGATGCTCAAGGACTTCGCTCAACAGTACTTTATCAAAGCTCTCTACGGAGAAGGGTAAGTTCTCGATTCTTCCACTTATCAAGCGCGCGGGGACCTGGTGGAATTTAGCTTGCCTCAAGCGCTGCGTATCGGTATCAAATCCCACTTGCCAGAGCTGGCGCAGCTTGCCCATCGCCATGAGGTAAAAACCCATTCCGCAACCAATGTCGATCACGCGATCTCCGCTTTCCAATTGCAAATACTTAATCAGGATTTTGGTACGCCTGCGATAGGCCATATCCGCTTCATTGCGCAAAAGCTGATTAAGGATGGACTCATCCTCCTGACGAATCGAATTCGAGTTCGAATTCTTGTCCGGAGAACGCATAGGTTGAGTTTTTCCATCGGTGATGTTCACTGGATTCTTGAATTCCGATATTAGGTTAGGTTTTGCCGTTCCATATTTTTTCCATGCTCTATGAGCGAATAAAGAATCTGTTCATATTGCGCGAGACTTTGCTCAGGATTAAAAACCTTGCGCACAACTTCCCGATCGGGACGATGTGCATCGCCTGAATTTAATGTACGAATGATAACTTCAGCAAGCGCTTGAGGATCACCCACCGGCGCAAGCTGGCCAAATCCGGTTTCTTGAACCACTACTCGAGCCCCAGGTATGTCGCTGGCGACCACCGGCGTGCCGCACAACATTGCTTCAATCTGGACCAGCGCCATCATATCCGTCCTGCTGGGGAGGCAAAACAAATCACACATCGCGTAAAAATTTGCCATCTCTTGTGGATCACGAAGAAGCCCGAGCATTGTGATATCCCCCTTCAGCTGTTCGACGAGGGGCGCGCTTTGACTAAAATTATCTTCATAGATGACATTCTGCTCCCCGGTGAAGACCAGATGAGCATTGGGAATTTTTTGCTTAATAAAAGGCAATGCGCGCAATAGGATATCAAATCCCTTTTCTTCAACCCAACGACCTGAAAAACCAATGAGAATATGGTCATTCAACTCCAGATGGCTTTTCCATTCCTGAGCAGCATCGAGCTGCGGTTGCGGAAATTCTACCGGCGGGTACACGTACTCAAGCTTATCTCGCAAGCGTGTTAACATTTTCGAATGCCGCGCATAATCTTTCGAATACGACGTTACGCGCTGCGCACTTAATCCTGACAAAAGAAGCAGTTTCGAGCCAATAACCTGGATGATTTGATTCAATATTCCACTGGGCATAATCAAATCACCATGATGAGTCATAAGCATAGGTTTTCGTAACAGGCGGCACATCATCGCGGTTAACAGAGCCTCCGGCAAAGGCGTGTGGATCTGGACTACGTCGTGTTGCCGAATCAAATTCCAGGCTGCCAATGGGAAAGCAGGCGTAATCATGCCCCGACTAAAGCGGGCGATCGCACGCAGCCGAATAACCCTCACCCCATTCAGCATCTCATCTCTCGAAAGCTGCGAGCGATAACGCGTCGTGAGCACCGTAACATCATTCCCACGCGCGGCGAGCCCCTCGGCAACACGAACCGCATGCGCCGTGAGACCGGTCCAATGCGGTCGGTAGTAAGTAAGAATAGTGAGAATGCGCATTCGCCTATTTTTTTATCATGCTTTCCCAGGATAACAAGCCTTACACATCTGCAATCCCCGCGGTTTCTTTCTGCTAACCAAGGCGAAATTATAGCGTCCTGAAAGGGCTTTATCAATCGCAGGACACAGTATTTCTGCAATATGTCTCGAAAGAGTTTCCGTGTCCCTACCCTGTTTCAATCTCCGGTACCTCCAAATTCGTTCATGAAGATAGAATGAAACGGCCGGAAGCATGCGTAGGCAATGCAACGCTTTGTCTGTTCACGCATCTACGAAGAGCTACTTTTGGCTTTGGCGGTTATGCAGCAGGGATTGAGCCTTGCCGGCCAACTCAAAAATTGAGCTGCCTTCTCGAGCTAAAGCCCATCCCCCGAATAATGCTGTGTTGGCCAGCAACAGAACATGCCAGACGATCGCCACGCTAAGGGCAGTTTCTCGCGCGTATCCCATGATCAAGAACCCGGCCACCGCAGCAAATTCGAAAACACCAATGGCGCCTGGGGATGAAGGCAATGCAACACCGAATGCAATGACCCCGGAGACAAAAAGCAGCACGGGGATGGCTCCGGGCGCACCTATAAAATTCAACAAAAACCACAATTGCAGCCAAAAGCAAGTCCAGGCAATAAAATTCCAAAAGGCCGCTCTAAGGATTAATTTTGGCCTGCCGAAAGCCTCGATTCCGGAGATAAAATCCTCGGTCACACCGACGAGACGTTGCAAGCCAAATTTCGAAAATCTTTGCATGATTCGCAGAATCGACTGCCTTCCCCGAAGCAGCGTAAGGCTCCCGCCAATCAGTAAAATGATGCCAATCCCCACGCCAAACAGCAAATTGCTAGTCCATTCAGGATTTACAATCGAAGGCAACACAACCAGAAGGGCGGAAAAGCTAACGGAAATATCAAGAAATCGTTCGACAACGATCGTCCCGAATATTTTTGGCGCACCAATGGCTTGATCCCGGCTGATTAAGTATGCACGTCCCACCTCCCCTATGCGGAAGGGCAATATGGCATTTAATAAATAACCAATATTGATTACGTCAAACACTTTCCGCAGCGGCAATTTCTCAGCGAGCAATATGCGCCAACTGATGGCTCTGGCTGCAAGCCCGGCAATAAGCACCAATTCCGCAGGAAGTAGATATCCGACTGTGGCTTTTGAGAGAACCGTCAACATTCGCTCAGGCTGCACACCCCAAAAAACAACAACCAATCCAAGCACACTTATAACGATGCCAATCAGGAAACGCCCGGCTTTTCCCACACATCCTCCAATGTTTCGCTATCCGCAGCATAGAATAAGCGTATCTTCCCTATCGAGCAACACCATTCGAACTCTGACACGCTCATCAAAGGTTCAAGTAGTGTAATGGAATTATTGTTCGTAGAATGAAACTGTTGAGGGGACGATCTTCGGAGAAGGTCGAATGATATTAAACAAGATGTGTGGAGGACTTGAATTGCCCAGGGCTATCGAAAGGGCACTCAACGAAACTAACGTTCTTACCAGTGCACAACGAATGGGCAACCGGCAACGATCTTTAGCTAACAGGCTTCAGCTCGCCGGCGCCCGTAATCCTGGCGTAATTAGCGGGCATCTTTTTGAATCCAGCGATGAAAAAATTGATGTGCCCTAATGGGACATTGTCCTATTGAATTAGCGAGCACAATCTCTCGACCCAGATCGGGCTCTATTCATCTTTGGGCTCAAGAATGGCATCTACCATCGATTGTGGATCTTGACTTGATTTTCCATTGCTCGGACTTAAGGCGAGTAGAAATTCAACATTGCCTTTCGCGCCTCGAATTGGGGATTGAATTAAGCCCCTGGCATGCAGCCCCAATTCGCCGGCGGTTGCAATTGTTTGCAGCAAAACCTCGCGATGGACCTCCCGATCTTTCACAATTCCGCCCCGCCCTACCGACTCCCGACCCGCCTCAAATTGAGGTTTTACCAGCGCCACAATCCACCCGTTTTGCTTTAGCCAGGCGATTACTGCCGGCAGGATCTTATCCAGCGATATAAAGGATACATCGATAACAACAATATCCATTGCTTCCGAGAGGCTGTTCAGATAGCGGGCGTTGGTCTTTTCCATCACCACCACGCGCGGATCTTGACGCAGTTTCCAATGCAGTTGCCCCGAACCAACGTCAATGGCGTAGACACGCGCTGCTCCGAACTGCAGCAAACAATCGGTAAAACCTCCCGTCGAGGCGCCCACATCCGCACAGATTCGATGATCGACCATGATAGGGAAAGATCGCAAACCATACGCCAGTTTCTGCCCTGCGCGGGATACATATTGGGGACCGGGATCAAGCGTAAGAACGGCATGTTGATCGACCAGCTGGGCGGGCTTAAAAACGACCTGGTCATCCACACGCACCTCACCTGCCATAATAAGGCGTTGCGCGAGAGAGCGACTTTCTACAAAGCCCTCACTCACAAGAAGCACATCAATTCGAATTTTTTTCGACACATTTACATTCTACCGCGATCAAGTTATCGCCAATCTTATAAGGTTTCAAAATCCATGTAATTCGTCCTGCTTGGAGCGCCTACGATTTCAAAGCAGCATTCCTTGCTCACAGAAAGTGAACCTGCTATCATCTCGTGCATGTTCAAACCACTCTTGCAAACGATGCGACCGAAACAGTGGACCAAAAATGTATTTATTTTTGCGGCCCTGGTTTTTGATCGACAACTCCTCCAACTTGAGCCTTTGGCCAACACAATAATTGGGTTTCTCCTCTTTTGCCTGGCTTCCAGCACCGTCTACATTATCAATGACATCGCCGACATCGAACAAGATCGCATGCACCCCAGGAAAAAATTCCGACCACTCGCCGCGGGATCGCTCTCCAAAAGATCGGCTCTGGTTGCAGCCGGCGTTTTTGCGGGGATAACCTTAATCGGCGCATTTTATCTCAAGCCAGCCTTTGGCGTGATCACGTTGGCCTACTTGATCCTGAATTTAGCCTACTCATTTAAATTGAAACATGTTCCTATCCTCGACGTGCTTATTGTGGCGACTGGATTTGTGCTTCGCGTCGGGGCCGGCGTTAGTCTCATCATCGTCGAACGTTTTTCTCCCTGGCTCTACGTATGCACAACCCTTCTGGCACTGTTCCTCGGATTCGGGAAACGGCGGGCGGAACTTTCCTTACTCGCCGAGGAGGCCAACGCACATCGACGCGTGTTTGATGGTTACACGCTGTCTCTGCTTGATCAGCTTATTAGCATCGTTTCGGCGACCACAATAATGGCCTATTCGCTTTATACTTTTTCGGCCGAAAATCTTCCCGATAATCACCTCATGATGCTTACAATCCCGTTCGTTATGTATGGAATATTTCGCTACTTGTACCTGATCCATGTCGAAGATGCAGGCGGCGCTCCGGAAGAAGTCCTGCTGACGGATTACCCCTTCCTTGCAACAATCATCGCCTGGGGATCGCTCTCTGCGATTATTCTATACTTTTATACATGACCTCTGCATCTGCACCAGGAAAAATCATTTTGTTCGGCGAACATGCCGTGGTTTACGGTCGCCCTGCAATTGCGATTCCAGTCACGCAAGTACATGCGACAGTTTCGATCACTCCCTTTCCAGAGGGGGACAAAGGACAGATTTATATTGAGGCACCCGATGTTGATTATTCAAGCTGGTTGCATGAGGCGCGCAAGCATCATCCCCTTCGCCACGTAATTACGCTCAGCATTGATGCCATGAAGCAGAGGGAGTTTCCCGCACTGCGCCTTCGAATCGAATCTTCAATTCCGATCGCGGCTGGGTTGGGATCGAGCGCAGCTATTTCTGTTGCCATTGTTCGTGCACTGGGCGAGTATTTTGACCAGCCGTTGTCAGCCAAACAGCAGTCCGATATTGCTTTCTTCGCGGAAAAAATTCAACATGGATCGGCTTCGGGAATTGATAACACGGTGGTTGCATTTGAACGACCGGTGTTCTTCATCCAGGGAGAGCTCCCCAAACCATTTCGGCCCGGAGCGGCACTTAATCTCTTGATCGCAGATACTGGCGTCGCCTCGAAAACTTCACAAACTGTAGGCGAGGTTAAGGTAAAGAGGGAAGCTGAAAAAGCCTATGTTGAAACAATCTTCGATCAAATCGCTGAACTCACAGAATTCGCAAAACGTGCGATCATTTCTGGCCAAATTATGGTTGTGGGTCCGTTGATGAATCAGAATCATGTGCTTCTTCAAGCTCTTGGGGTGAGTTCCCCCGAACTTGACCTGCTAGTGCAGACCGCCCGCGAGGCTGGCGCATTCGGTTCCAAACTTTCGGGCGCGGGACAAGGTGGAAATATGATTGCCCTCGTCCAAGAAGACAAGTTAGGGACAATATCCGAGGCGCTCACGAAATCCGGGGCAAGCCGCGTAATCCGCACACGTATTGAAGAATGATATTTCTCAAACTTGGTGGCTCCCTAATCACCCATAAATCCAAGCCCAATAGTGCTCGACTTGATGTAATTTCAAGGATCGCGGCAGAAATCAAGGATGCCAGGACCAATGACCCGCAACTGTCAGTGTTGATAGGTCATGGCTCAGGTTCCTTCGGCCATCCTCCCGCCCATCGCCATCATACCCACCGAGGAGCCCACAGCGAAGATGATTGGCGTGGCTTTGTCGAGGTTTGGTTGGCTGCAAATCTGTTAAATCGGATTGTTGTTGACGCCTTTGTAAAAGCCGACCTGGACGCGATTTCGTTGCCGCCATCTTCTTCGACTATCAGCGAGAACGGACAGATAATGAAGATGCATGTGGAACCAATTCGGGCCGCGTTGGATGCAGGATTATTACCCATAATTCAAGGAGATGCCGGGTTCGATACCATTCAAGGATCAACAATTCTCTCCACGGAAACCATCTTTAAATTTATTATTCCACAGCTCGAACCTTCCCTTATCCTGCTTGCAGGGAGGGAAGCGGGAGTTTATGGAGATTATCCAAATTCGGAAGAGGTTCTGGCGAGCATTTCAGCAAAGGAATTTCGGAAACTAAACATCCGCGCTGCGAAAGATGTGGATGTCACCGGAGGCATGGCAAGCAAGGTGAGCGATGCGCTGGCGATGTGCAAAGCCCTTCCCGGGCTTCGGGTTCGTATATTCTCCGGCGAACAGGCTGGGTCGATTGTCAGAGCCCTGCAGGGTGAGGCATTGGGCACGCTCATTCAGGAAGACCGATGAGAACCGCGGATCTGTTCCCCATTCGCTGAAGGTTGGCGGCGGTCTGATTACCCCCTCGAAAAGAGTGCCTTTGGAGTGCCGAAGCTCTGCATCGGCGGCGAAAGCAAAGCTTTCGCACTCCAGAGGATATGTGTGGAGTGCCGAAGCTTTCGCACTCCAGACCCCCATTTCTCGCAAGCAGGCGATGAGTGCAATTTACAATGGCGTTATGTGTTTTTTCCATCTATTCGTTCCTTAATGATAGGCATGAATACCGATCCGCTTAGTGGCTTAATCGATGGATTAATTGCGGGGTACGGGATCGCTATCCCGATTGGCGCAATTTCACTATTGATTATCGATCTCAGCATGCGGCATGGCTTCAGGTTAGGCTTTGCGGCCGGCGCTGGCGCTGCATCGGTGGATTTTTCCTTCGCCTTATTGGCCGCATTTGCAGGTGATGCGCTCTCTGGAGTAATCGCACCTTATGAAAGTTCCATTCAAACCCTCAGCGGCATCACCCTGATCATGATTGCCATCTGGGGCGTCATCAACTATTCACGGCGCACAAGCTCTACCATAAACAACCCTAGCGCTCCTGGCAAACCCCTGAAAATATTCGTGCAGTTTATCGCCTTGACCGCGATCAACCCCCTAACCATCGCCTACTTTTCAGCCCTAATCCTCAGCAGAGAAGCTGGATCAAATATCTCCCTCATCACAAAGGTTATTTTTGTTCTGGGGGCCGGTTTCGCCTCCTTCTCGTGGCAATTGTTTCTTGCTGCCTTGGGCTCTTTTGCCCAGGAACGTCTCGACCCGCGTTTCCAGGTATTCACGACCCTCTTTGGCAATGCAGTGATCATCGTGCTGGGGATTAATATTCTGTTTTGACATAGCATATGACCAATACGCCGACTCCATTTTGGTGGGTACGAATCACTTACTCGCCATGTGTTAGACTTTCCAATGCAGTGCCCCCGGATCAAACCAACCAGTCTATTTTCATCGCATGGAGGTCAGCATATGCAAGCTTTGCTTGAAAAATTAAATATCCGGGAATCGAATTCCGGCGCATCCTCGGGAATGGATGAGTGGGTCGAAGATTCTTCGGCAAAAGAACTGATCTCCTACAATCCCACTACAAATGAACCGATAGCGGCAATCCAACAGGCCGGTGTCGAGGCCTATGAAAAGGTCACAGCCAAAGCAGAGCAGAGCTTTTATTCCTGGCGTGAGGTCCCCGCTCCCCAGCGTGGAGACATTGTTCGTGACCTCGGCAATGCGCTGCGCGAATTAAAAGAACCACTTGCCGATCTTGTATCGCTCGAGATGGGCAAGATACGCAGGGAAAGTGTTGGTGAAGTGCAAGAAATGATCGATATGTGCGATTTTGCTGTAGGGCTTTCCCGCCAACTCTATGGCAAGACGATGCAATCCGAACGCCCCGGACACCGCATGTACGAACAGTGGCTCCCATTAGGCGTGGTTGGCGTGATAACGGCCTTCAATTTCCCCGTCTCCGTGTGGTCCTGGAACGCGGCGATCGCGCTGGTATGCGGGGATCCGGTTCTGTGGAAACCTTCTTCTTCAACACCTCTTGTCGCCATTGCGGTGCAACACATTTGCAATCGGGTAATGGCCGATCATGATCGCAGCGGAATTTTTAATCTGGTGATTGGTTCGGGGCGCGATGTCGGCGAACGAATATTGCATGACTCAAGGATACCGCTTGTGTCCTTCACCGGGTCGACAGCGATCGGGCGTCATGTATCCGAAAGCGTGGCTCGTCGATTTGGTCGAACGATTCTGGAGCTCGGGGGGAATAATGCGATTGTTGTCGCCGAGGATGCTGATTTAAATCTCGCAGTCAGGGCTATCCTTTTTGCGGCGGTTGGCACCGCAGGTCAACGTTGCACCTCTACGCGGCGCATTATTATGCATCGCAGCATTGGGGATGAGCTCGAGCAACGTTTAGTAAACGCTTATGCTCAGGTTCGGCTTGGTGACCCACTGGATGATAAATCGCTTATGGGGCCTCTGGTTTCTGGCAGCGCCGTGGATGAGATGTTCGTGGCGTTAGATCAAGCAGTTGCCCAAGGCGGAGACATTATCAGCGGCGGGATGAAGATGCCAGATATCGGCCCAAATTTTGTGCAACCCACAATTATCAAGATGCCTTCGCAAACGGAAATTGTTAAGCAAGAAACATTCGCTCCTCTTCTGTACCTGATGGAATATGACACGATTGAAGAGGCGATGGAAATACATAATGATGTCCCCCAGGGCCTTTCCAGCGCGATATTTACCGATAGCATGCGCACCATGGAAACATTTTTGTCATGCCGCGGCTCCGATTGCGGAATTGCAAATGTCAATATCGGAACATCGGGAGCAGAAATTGGGGGGGCGTTTGGCGGCGAGAAAGAAACTGGCGGCGGCCGTGAAGCCGGATCCGATGCCTGGAAAACATATATGCGCCGCCAGACCAACACCATCAACTGGTCGAAAGAACTGCCTCTCGCACAGGGAATTCACTTCGGGGATTAGGCTATTTGTTTATCGGGGATCAGATAGAGTCTTTCAACCCCAATCCGCCAATTGTGCCGGAATATTATGAATTGACCATATCTGACCAATGCTGGGTGCCCCTGCCCATGCGCTAGATCGAAGTCAGGGAAATAATCTCCCTAACAAGCAGCGATGAGGAATTTTGTTGTGTGGGCGGTTCACAAACCGCCCAAGGGACTGTCCCAAAAGGCCAATACTTTCGATAGTCGGATAGAAAACCGAATTCTTCCAATTAGCCTCGGTCCGATTACGCGTGTAAGGGCACCGGCGAGCTGAAGCTCGTTAGCTGAAGCTCGGGCCAGTTACCCATTCGTCTGGTTTTTGAGAAGGCACATTACAATATCGCTCTTTTGGCACAGCCCCCATCCTCTATGAGAGATTTTCTACCATTAACAATCGATTGTGAAGACATGGAAATCCTTGTGCAGCCTAGAATACCTTTAAGGACGCCTAAGGATCTTAAATGATTGGATGGCAACTTTGAGCTCGCGCTGAACGTGCGTTCAAGCCGTAGGATCTACTGTGGGCGTGAGCGGCGGATCCGTGGGTAACGGCGATAAAGTGGGCGTAGGTGGAGGATCGAAAAAAGGCACAAGCGCGGGGTTGCCATAAAAAGTCACCGCGCCTCCCCAGACCCATCCATTTAATCCTTCTCCGACTCGGCGGATAAACCACCAACTCCCCAGATTGGGATGATCATAACGCCCGATAACTTCGGCGAGCTGCTCCTGGAAAAAAATATCAATAATGGGGTAATTTTCGTCGGGCCCCGAGCGAACATTAGCATTGTAGAGCGCCTCAACCATAGGATTTTCTGGCGTTGCAGTCACATCCGGTGTTGGCGTAGCTACAGTGGGTTCTGGCGTTGCCGTTTGGGCGGGTATCACTGCTGTTGCAGTTGATGATTGTCGCGTTTGTTCTGCGATTGCTTCGGCGGTACGCAAGACGTCCTCACTTGTCCGGGCGGGCGTCTCCTGAATATTTGAGCATGCATTGAGTGCGATCAGCAGTGTGATACTGAGGGAAACGTACAAACGCATACTTGTGCGCCCTCCTTCGAACCTAACCTCTTTTGTATTGCCCGCGGATGGGAAATTCGCAAATGAGTATACCTTATCCAACACGTAAAGCACACAACTATAACGATCGCATAATGATCAACTCTGTAGGCGCTGAACACCACATCCTGTCGCCAAGCCCATGTTGCTTTTTCGAAATCTCCCGCAGGTGATCCGAGCTTCTTACCTATCAAGCCGAGACAAACAACGAACACCTTACAATATGCTTACAATGCACTCGCCAAGTACTCTTTCGAAGGCCTGTTTGTTGTAAGATACAGGATATGGAGCCGACGTCCAACAAAGTCCTAACGGCGGCCGTGGCGCGACGTGATGTTGAAACCAGGCAGGATCGGTTAATGGGGGAAACTGGAACTGACGGTCAACATTCCACCAAATCGCAAATTCCTCAGACCAGCAGATCCCGAACTTTTACTGCCAGCCCTGAACTTGAAGCCGCCTATAAACTTACCGAACGTGCACTGCAGAGGCTGCTTTCCTCCGCGATAGCCTTCTGTGACGGTGCGATTAGCGCAGGTCAGTTGAAGGCTGTGCGCGAGCTGCTTCGTGAACAGGAGATCCGCCTGGCCCAACTCGAAGGTAAATACACCCCGCCATTTGCTGACATGGCGCCGCAGGATGTAGCGGGTCGGGATCCAGAAATTTTCAACGCGCCACCGCTTTCAGAAGCATCTTCCGTAATTCCAATTGCAAAGCTGCCCGAATCGGATGAAATAGGTGAAATACTGAAATCGCTTGAACGGAAAATCATTCGTCTCGAAGATGATTTCAAAGAAGGGCGCGTGAATTCGGCTCAGTACGGCGCAATCAAACGTCACTACACGGAACAGCGTGAGGTAGCGATTCGTCTGCAGCAGACAAATCCAGATAGCGACCGTTGGAAAGTAGTGCTCGAAGAAGGAAAGACAACATTCCTTTTGCAGCTAAATGAGGCAGCCGTGCGCTGTGTGGCTTTTTATGATGCAAAATCTGGAAAGCTAATCTTCACCCAGGGCGAGATTCCTGATGAGGCGGACGACGCCATCAGCTTGCTCGGAAACTTCGGTGCATCGAAATTTAATCCCACTTCCGGACGGATGCTGGCAACTCATGCTGATGACGGTACAGCATTGGTATTAATCCCCGGTCGTTACACGTCAGCACTTATTTCATTTTCCCAAGATCCACCGGGATGGCAAGTTCGCGCGCTTCGCGAAGTCCATAGGAATTTCGAGGCTGCAAATAAAACTGCCCTCGAGCGCGGCGAACGAAGAGCCCTGGTGTTCCCCAATCTGAAGCGCTTCGTTCGTTAATTCCACTCGAATTTTCAAGTAGAATTCCATACTATCCGAACCACAGGCAATTATGCTAAGCACATCCTTGTTGGGTGTATATGTGTTTGCATTCGTTGTTTCCATCGGTGCGGTGATCTCGCCCGGACCGGTTTCTGCAGCAATTATTTCTGAATCCCCCAGACAGGGATGGCGAGTTGGCCCCCTAATCGCCAGTGGGCATGTTTTCCTGGAACTCCTCTTCATTATCCTGATCACATCCAGTCTCTCAACATACTTGGCGAGCAATGCAATTCAAATTGCGATCGCGTTAGGCGGGAGTTTACTGCTCTTTTTTATGGGAGGCAGCTACATCTGGTCATCGTGGAAGGGCAGCATTCGACTTCCTAGCCAAAGCCAGGGTCGTACAGGAAATAAAATCGGAAATTTGATCGGCGCCGGTATATTGACAACGATATCCAATCCTTTCTGGTATGCATGGTGGGCGACGATCGTTCCCGGATACCTCAATGAAGTGAGGATTCTGGGGATTGCCTCCGTAGCTGCTTTCTATCTTGGACATATCAGCGCGGATTTTCTCTGGGATACCTTGCTCTCAACGGCGATGGCGCTTGGAAAAAGATGGATCTCCCGCAAAGCATACGTCCTTCTCCTATTAAGCACCGGGAGCTTTATGATTTACCTGGGTGTTGTGTTTATGATGGAAGGAGTGCAGAAAATTGGGGGCTAAGCTTGGCACTGAAGGTAGTTCAGCTGCGGCCCAAATGTGGATCTCTGAGCCACGTCCTTATTGATTGAGTACGGACTCAAAAGCATGACTGTGCCGGGGGCGCAACAGCACGCCGAAGGCCGGCCAAACAACCGCCACGCAGCTCGTCCGTGCCTTCAGACGCATTCCCCCCCCCTTCATCCGATTGCAATCGCCAGGGCGGGGTCGCCCGCCAGTCCTGGGTGAAACGCGGCGCTTCAAACTAGCCGATGGTTGACCAACCGACCCCTACGACAGCATACCTATTTACCAAACTCGCGGAACATAGGAGGAGAGAACGGCCAATAGATTCAACCACGCCTCCTAAGCCTCACTCTCAAGCGCGGCATGCGCAGCTGCGAGGCGGGCGACGGGCACCCGGAAAGGTGAGCAGCTAACGTAATTCAAACCGTACTCATGGCATAATTTTATCGATTTCGGATCGCCGCCATGTTCACCGCAAATGCCGACCTCCATGCCCGGGCGAGTTTTTCTTCCCTCATTGGTTGCCATTTGCATTAATCTCCCCACGCCGTCCGGATCGATCGTTTCAAATGGATTTTCAGGCAAAATTCCTTGCTCTATGTATTCCACCAAAAAACTTGCCTCGGCGTCATCTCTGCTGATCCCAAATGTCGTCTGCGTGAGATCGTTCGTCCCAAATGAGAAAAATTCTGCATATTCCGCGATTTCAGACGCGGTGAGCGCCGCCCTGGGTATTTCGATCATGGTGCCAAATTTATAGTCGATTTCCATATCTTGTTCAGCCATAACTTCTTTGGCAACCGCCTCCAAAGTAGCCTGCTGCACTTTAAGTTCATTCACATGGCTGGTTAAAGGGATCATAATCTCCGGGTGTACATCGACGCCGTCTTTCGCCACAATAGAAGCTGCTTCGAGTATGGCGCGCACTTGCATTTTCGTCACCCCAGGCATATGAATCCCCAGCCGCACCCCGCGTAATCCAAGCATTGGATTTGTTTCGCGCATTCCTTCCACCGCAGCGAGCATCTTTTCCGCCTTCGCCAATTTATCCGCATCATCTCCTCGAATTCGAAGTTCGGTAACTTCCACCAAGAGGCTGTCGTGGCTGGGCAGAAATTCATGCAGCGGAGGATCAATTAAGCGGATAATCACCGGAAGGCCGTCCATTGCCCGAAAAATGCCTTCAAAATCGGAGCGTTGAAATGGCAGCAGTTTATCAAGTGCGGATCTCTCTTCTTCTTCCGTTTGGGAAAGAATCATTTTCTGGACATAGGGCAATCGCTCCGCTTCAAAAAACATGTGCTCGGTTCGACAGAGGCCAATTCCTTCTGCCCCATAATCGCGCGCGCGCTGGGCATCTTGGGGATAATCTGCATTCGCCCAGACACCCAGTTTTCGAAATTCATCAGCCCAACCGAGAATTCTTAGGAGATAGGGATCACTAAAATCCGGGATGACCGTATCGAGTTTATCGACAAAAACCTCACCTTCCGTGCCATCAATGGAAATCCAATCGCCTTCGTTGATCACCCTGCCATCGACCGATATCGTCCGGTTTTCCATATCGATAATTAGTTCGCTGCAGCCTACCACTGCAGGTTTTCCAAACTGACGTGCTACCAAGGCGGCGTGGCTGGTCCTTCCGCCCTTGCTGGTTAATATTCCTTCCGCCGCCAGCATCCCATGCACATCATCCGGCTTGGTTTCCGGTCGAACCATGATCACCTTGCGGTCCTCTTCTTTGCTCCATTTCTCTGCAAGATCAGCATCCAGCGCCACCTGCCCCACCGCGGCGCCAGGTGAAACATTCAGGCCTATCGCAATGCGTCTGCCATTATTAATCGCTGCTTTTTTCGCAATCACATCAAACTGGGGGTGCAAGAAAAAATCGACTTGATCGGGTGATATGCGCAGGACCGCCTCTTTCTTATCGATGAGTTTCTCATCTACCAAATCCGCGGCGATGCGCACTGCAGCTTGGGCTGTACGTTTGCTATCCCTGGTTTGCAGCAACCACAATTTTCCGCGTTCGATCGTGAATTCCACATCTTGAACTTCACGGTAGTGCTTTTCGAGGCGGCGCAAGATACCTGCGAACTCGGCATATTCTTTTGGCAAATCGGCCTTCAATTCTGCAATTGGCTTGGTATCACGAATTCCGGCTACGACATCTTCGCCTTGTGCATTTAGCAGATAATCGCCCTCAATTTCATTTTCACCGGTGGATATATTGCGGGAGGTCGCGACGCCGGTAGCAGAATCATTCCCCATGTTTCCGAATACCATGGTCTGGATACTGGCTCCGGTCCCCAAACTGTGCTCAATTCCCGCCGCATTGCGGTAATCTATCGCCCGCTTGCCATTCCACGACTTAAATACAGCTTCTGTGGCCAATCGCAGTTGATCCAAAGGATCCGTTGGGAAATCATTCCCCGTATGGCTCTTATAAATCTTTTTAAACTCAAGCGTGATAGTTTTCCAATCCTCTGCATTGAGGTCAGCATCCCGCGCTGCGCCGCTTTTTTCGCGCTGCACCTCAATGACATCCTCAAATGGACCATCAGGGAGATCCATCACAACCACGCCAAACATCTGCACCAAACGACGGTAGGCATCGTAGACGAAACGCTCATCGCCGGTGAGTGCGATCATCCCACCAGCGGTCTCGTCATTAAGGCCGATATTAAGCACTGTGTCCATCATCCCTGGCATGGAAAACTTTGCACCCGAACGGCAGGAAACCAATAGTGGGTTCTTTGAATCTCCAAAAGATTTCCCCGTTTCACTTTCAACCGCCCGAAGTGCTTCTAGTTCTTGTTCCCACAAGCCATCGGGGAATGTATTATCAGCGCCAAGATAAGCATTGCAGGCCTCCGTGGTCACTGTAAATCCAGGAGGAACAGAAACTTCAAGGCGCGTCATTTCACCCAAATTTGCTCCTTTTCCACCTAAAAGCGCACGCGCTCCCTCCCAGGAACCCGCTGCCTTTTCAGCTTCATTTACTTCGCCGAACAAATAGACCCATTTTGAGGACATCCGTAACTCCTATACTCTATTAATGCAGTACGATGCAAGCGCCGCGACCGCAACCTTTGCGGACACGGCGCGTTAACACTGAATCTTACAATAAAAAGCTTGCAATGTGAGGGGATCACGCAATATTAATTAAACAAGATGGCGTTAATATCGTACTTATTCCACTACTTTAACACCCTCGGGCTCGACCGTGTTATGTGCTTCGATTCCAATATCCGGCTCACACTCCTTGGGGTCACATTTTGTTTCAAAAAACAGATTGATCTTGACCACCGCACTAAATCCGAAGGAATCTCTGCCCGTAACTCGCACATCGACACTCGTTTCGGGCGCCAGCGATGCTAATTTTACAGCGCTTCCATCAAGAACAAATTCAGACCCATCCTGAATTCGAATTTCACAAGTCCTCACTTCGGGGTTGCTCAGCGATCCGTTCTGACAGCCGGACAGGATGGAATAGCTGGCTCCATTGTAGGCGGAAAATGTCCATTCCAACTGCAGCCCCTGACCATACGAATCGAGAACTTCCATGAAGATATCTTCCGTGAAACTGTAGGGCCCTGGAGGCCAGGGACCCGCCAGAGATAAATGAACGGGCCACTCGAAGGATTGCGCGTGCAGCTGATTCGACCACGCAGTAACCGGGCTCTTAGAAGCGTCCAGGACGCGCACCCGATAGGCATAAGTCTGCCTCCGTTTGAGACAACGCTCGAATCCAAATCCACATTTGAAATTGCCATGATGGTTGATCCATCCACCATAGGATATTTCACGCGCTTTTGTATAGACCTGCCAGGTTGCTCCTCCATCCTCTGAAATCTGTACTTCATAAAAGGCTGCCCGGGGGTGCAGTGTAGGAGTCCATTCCAAAGCCATGCCTGGTCCATAGGGAGCGGGAAATAATTTTGGAAAAGCCCTTGTCAAAACAGGCGCCGCAGAGGGACTCCGCAGGCTGATGGAATGGGTCATTCCCCCCACGATGCTGACCCCTCGAAAGTCATAGGTGTTTCCCTGCAGCAGACTTATGCTTTCGCCATCCAATAAACAGCGATCCGGCCATGACCAACGGGCATTCCCGCTGCTGGGATCGCGGTCGTTTATGTACACCTCGATCTGATCATAGGTTGCGCAACGCTTTCCCATCGCCGACGGGCTGCCGGAGTAACCCCCGCCAAATACGGTAACCAGACCGGACAAATTGATTGCCTCATCTCTGAGCACCTGACAATTTTCCGATTCTCCCATACACGCATCAATGCCAAATTCCTCATACGACTTGTTCCATTGCACTGGCGGCGCAGAATCTTTGATTGCGCATAGAACGTTCACATTCCAGCTTTCGCGATTTTTATGAGTTCGAAATTCGCCTCGAATATGCCAGGTCCCATCTTGGGGATACATATACACGAGAATAAGCGGTCTTCCACCCGAACCACCCTCATCGATATCCCCATCCAGCGCAGCAAAACCGATAACTCCGCAGACATAATCACTCACGCGAACTTCAGTATCAAAGCGCACGTCATCGCCTAAAGCCGTGTACTCCTCGAGAAAATACTCCTTCTCCGGCAAAGGGCCATCCAGGGAAGCCTTGCTCCTGCCGAAGCAAAGAATATTAATGTCCCAATTTTCATGGCTTGAATCACCGCCGGTATCATGCGATCGAAAATCTGCGCGAATATGCCAGGTCCCATTTTGCCGATAAAGATAGGTCTGAATGATGTCGCCAGCCCCATTTTCATTTATGTCCCCTTTTCTGGCCGCGAAACCGACGATGCCGCACACATATTGATCGAATCTTAATCCCGTATCGAAGGGTTGTTTTTCGCCAACATTGTCACCCAGCTTGCTATATCTCACCATGAATATCGGCTTGCTTGGCCGTAAATTCTCCGGCGATAACACTTCGGCCTGGGTTGTTGAAATACATAGCAGCTGCACATCCCAGATTTCTTCCATCTCGCTCAATTTACTCCCGCCGGTGGAAGTCTTAAAATCGGCGCGTAGGTACCAGGTCGAGTTACGCGGATAGGTATAGACATCGATGATGTCCGACCAATCATGCTTTTCCTGTATATCGCCTTTATTTGCTGCAAATCCGATGACACCACATACATAGTTGGCGTTTGAAATTCCGGTGTCGTAGGTGATGCCTGTTGGTGTGGTAAATCTTCTTCGGGGATTGGTTATGGTTCGCAGGAAAACGCCCTCGCGGATGTGGACGGTATCCGCACGCGGAGGCAATCCCGCCAATTCGACCTCCACATTATCGATCAGGCTCACGCCTGCGTTCCCGGCCCAGTCATACGCCAGTGCTTCCAGCGAATATCTGCCGTTTTTCTGTGGATTCCAATCAAAATCGTAACAATTCACTCCACATGATCGGGGATTTATGAGATTTAAATTTTCTGGGCCGAAGATATTTAGATAAACGGATTGCACTTCATCATTGTCGGAGGCGAAGACCCGCACCGCGAGCGGTTGTCTAATAATTTGGTTATGGACCAGATTTACGATCCTCACGCGGGGACTTTCAGGGTCAATAGCTGATCTGGCATAAACAGCAATCGATGCATCCTGCGTTCCGCCATTCTCCGGCAGGAATGCTACCGCACGAAGCAAGTATTGGGTATCGGGTACTTGCGGCGTCCAATCCGCGTATTCCCAGGTACCGGAACTTATTTCCGTCATCCATCCCCCTGATCCACCATCACCAGGGATAATTTGCAAATTAATTGCGTCGACATCAGCCGCCTTCACGACGACGCGAACTGGCTGATTGATGAGCACGTCATCGCCATCCTTCGGGTTCGCAAAATCAACCGCCGGCGGGTTTTCTTGATCACCAAGCGCCTTAAGCACAATAGATTGTGATTGTTCTCGAATTCCATTGATCAGCGCGAATGCCTGCAGCTCGTATTCCCTGAATCCGGTGATTGGATCGACATCCGCCGGAACCTGCCATCGAAATGTCCAGGGCGGCAGCCCGTTGAAATCCACCAGGGGTTGTGCGGTTCCGTCAACGGTAAGCTGGAGTTCCGAAGCGCCAAATACCGCGTTCACATTAACCAAAACCTCTGAATCCGCTGCAACTAAATCTCCATTTTGAAAATTCTCGATCCAGACTTGTGGTCCACAGAGCCCTGATTGAACTGCAAATGCCAGCGCGGTGGATTTAATTGCTGAGTTTCGCGAACTCTGGCACCCCGTCGCCACAAGCACTTCAAATGAGCCAATCCGGCTGGCAATGTATTCCGAGTTCACATATTCGATGTCGACAAATCGCTTTGCAGAGTTTGAAAGAATGGATTGGCTTGGATCAACAAGAAAAACGCCGCCCGCTTCATAAATTCCATTCCAGGGCTCGTCTACTGTGGTTTGATCGAGCGGGTTTTTCTCGGCGACGATGCCCTCAATCGCTACCCAATGAACATAATCGCCATTCAGAGCTAGGGCGGCAGGAATACCAATCCCCACCTGATCTGAAGTCCAGGCCATCCAAAATGCAAGAGTTCGCAACGCATCCTCGCGGGTGGGAAGTTCGCTACAGGCCCATTCAATACCGCCATAAACGTTTAGGGCTTCAGCCATTGTTTTACAATCGATCCCCCTGGCTGGATTTCCAGCATTAATGAAAAATGTTTCCTGACCAGGGGCATCGCCCAGCAGCCATTCGACCATCATCGATCCCACTGCAGCCCCACTCATGGCATCTGATTGCTGTTCTTGATGGTTAAGACAATTCGATCCTTCGCAGCGAATACCCCATTGATAGGGACCAGCTTGCAAGCCATCAATCGAGATGTGCACATGGGTAAATTCATGCCATATCCAATAGTTTTCAATCCCCAAAGCATTCAATGCTTTTTCAGCCAAATACGCCAAGCGCCCCAGGCCCGCCTGATCCTTCTGGACGGTGCAACCTCCGCAGGGGAAATCTAAATCAAGCGCACGGCCCTCGTAGTGGCGCGAATTATTGGCATGACCATTGTCTTGATCCCAGGCGTCAGTAACCCACAAATCAATTTGCTCTTTTTCCGCTAGCTCTGCAATTTTCTCCAAAACCGGGACCAATTCGCGCTGCATATAGTGGTTTTCCCGATTGCCATTGGGGAGATCTTGATCTTTATCATTAAGCCAGTAGGTGACCCCCGGGACATCTGTATATTCCAGAAGCGATTTATAATTCCAGTCTTCGTACTTGATCTCAGCTGCAATTTGCTCGACCGTTCCGCTTTCAGCATGTGTTGGACGCCGTTCATCTGCTGCAAATCCAAGGACATTGATTGAGATTTCTGCAGTACCAGAACTTGTTCCATCCGAAACAGTCAGACGAATTTTCCAGGAGCCGACATCATCCGCATCAAAGAACAGGGGAGGGATAATGCAGGATTGTTGTCCGGGGAGAGCCGTTATTTCGCAGATGACTTCATTCGCATGATCCGGGTCACCATCTGGGCTGTCGATGACGGTCCAGGAAAAGGTGAGCAAATGCTGATCTTCGTCAGTCCCTTCGCTGTAAAGGTCACCAATTTCACTGATGGCGTAATCGTCGGCGTCGTTTAAATGCAGAGTGAGCGATGCTTCAGGCGGGCTGTTAAATAGGCCTTCGAGTGCTTGCGCGGATTGGTACAGGATAAAAGATAGTCCAATCACACCCGAAAATAGGGGAAGCAAATAGAAATACCTGGTTATTTTGACGGTGCGCAACATATAATCCCTCCGGTTGAAGTTTCGGCAGGATGATTAACGAGGCATCATCAAAAATGTGACAAAATTGTTTTTGTGGTGGTGGATAGTGGGGTTCGATACGCAAGTCTGGTCATATAATAATCTTGCTAGACCGTGTAAATTACGCCTGCGGATGTATACATTCACACATTTCCCGGGATGATTTATGATTCTTAAATTGAAAATAGGGGGGGTTTAGACCTAAATGCTGCTCCGATCAACGATCCTGATTCCCACCAGGTAGAATCCATATCGGATTTGCGGAGAGCTACATATCGTCATGGAAATGTTAACGCAGGGACGATCCACGTTAAGCTTCCACACTTCGTTGGTTCAGTTATTCGTTTCGACAAAGATCCGCACCATCGCTGCGACAACGATTTATCTGATTAGGCAGCAGTTTATGCAGGATCGTGAGTATGGATAGGATGACAGAACATTCGTTGAATCGAATTGCGAGGATTGGCAGTGGGATGGAAGTGGCCAGGTAAATACGTTCAATTGCGAAGAATGGGGATGCACTCATCGCGGGTACCTAATCTGGTGGATGCAAAACCTTCCAGGTTACGGCAATAATAATCTTGACCGAAATGATAACATTATGCCCAACTGGTGGGAATGTTTGTTTTGTTAACCCTGGGAGATTCAAATGCGTTCCAAGTGGCTCTATTATCTTGGCTCTATCCTTACAATTTTAAGAGGTGTAAAAAGCCGCGCATCTGCGGTCCGCTTGTTTATGGGCTTGCCGATTCAGCGACCACTCATTATTGAACTCAACAATGGTTGCCGTTTCAAGGTACGTAGTGCAATGGATGTTTGGATTATCAAAGAGACCTGTCTTGATCGAGATTATGAACGCAACTGTACCGATATCGAAGATGATTGGGTGGTGATTGACATTGGTGCTGGTTTGGGTGACTTTGCAATTGGGGTTGCTCGCGAACATCCCACGACTCAAGTCTACGCCTACGAGCCGTTTCTGGATTCATTCGAGCTACTACAAGAAAACGTAGCTCTAAATCAGGTAACTAATGTTCACGTATTTCCCTATGCCATCGGAGCGCGTTCTGGGATGATGAGTCTTGAAACGACCACGGGAATCGCAGTTCAACATAGCACTGCCAAAATAATCACTGCGCCAACGGCAGGTGCAACGGTCCAAGTTAACGGGATATCTCTTGATGATGTTTTCGAAAAGCAAGCATTATCCCACTGCGATTTTCTGAAAGTTGATTGTGAGGGCGGAGAGTATGACATTTTCTTTCATGCGAGCAAGGGTACTTTGAGCAAAATTTCCCACATATGCCTGGAATACCATAACAATGTTACGCGCTTCGCACACAAGGATTTGGTTGCTTTTTTTGAAGGAAATGGATTTTCTGTAGAAATTCATCCCAATCCTGTGCATGATCATTTGGGATTATTGTATGCATTCGATTTACGACAAATTACACGCGCATGACGCCAGGTGCAGCCTGCGGTGCTAAGCACGGGGGGATGCACTCGGCGTACACGTTTCTGCTCGCATTCCTTTTCCCGGAATCCAAAAAGGCGCTGTGCATTTAAGCCGCGCAGCACCTCTTTCAACAAGTCTTCCTATTCTGTTGTAGTCAGGCAGGCAATCCAAATTTCAAATAATTTTTTGATATCAAGAAAGCCAGCGCGCAATCTTTTCTAGCTGCGGAAGCAGCGGCTCTTGCAAATGAATTCGAATGACCCGCCGGCCACCTTCCATAAGCGCCTGGCGATCTCCATCAGCCGACGCAGCCTTCAATTGTCCAAAGGTTAATTTGGACGTATCTGCACCCGCCTCTGTTGGAATGGGGAGATCTGCCTTGTCGTCGGATGTGATTTGAATGAAGAGCCCTTTTCCAGCATCCCCCTTGTGTAATTGGCCGGTTGAATGCAGGAAACGCGGTCCAAAACCCATACTTACCGCCAATCCGGTCTCCGCGCGAATAGCATCACGAAACTTCTGCAGCGCGCGTTCGGTGTGTTCCGTTGGCTGCACATAGGCTTGCAGAGCCACGTAGCTCGGAGAATCTTTCGGGGTGAGAAACGAATTAAATACTTCTTTCGGCGAATTTCCGCTAGCTACTTCCGCACCCGAATTCCCGTTGGAAAAGATCGCAATCCCATCGCTCTCCAACGTGGGGCTTAACGTAGGAAAACTTCCGCGGGCTTCCAACTCGGCCACCTTCTGCCGGGCGAGGATTTTCGCGGCTTCGACGTTGGGTTGATCAAAGGGGTTAACCTTCAAACGTTGAGCAGCAATCGCGGTAGCCAATTCCCAGATGAAGAACTGCCCTCCAAGATCATAAATATCATGCAATTTAAATTGCAGAACGGGGTATCCGGCCTCTTCAAGATCTTCAATCGCTTGATCATGTGTGGAATCGCCGTCGAGCCGCAGATAACAAAACAATCGATCTCCGCCATAATCCCCAGGCACACCAACACTTTCTCCAACCACCGGCAGGATACCTTTTCCTTCCTTCCCTGTACTTTCTGCGATCAACTGCTCGATCCAATCCCCAAAGCTGGCCAATGCCGGCGAAGTGATCAGGGTTAACTTGTCTCGTCCCTGGTTGGCGAGCGCTCCTATGATTGCGCCGAGAAAAACGCCCGGATTTTTGGACTCTTCCACACAGGACTCGCATCCCACAGAAGCGGCGAGGGCGCGGTCGAGGAGTAGATTGATATCCAAACCCAGCAAAGCTGCCGGTGCCAGACCAAAGTAGGAAAGTGCGGAATAGCGGCCACCAATATTGGGATCGTTTAAGAACAATTCTCGAAAATTATAAGTTTTCGAAAGTTCGGCCAGTTTGCTTCCGGGATCTGTAATGCCGACGAAATGTTCCCCTACGTTTTCTGACCCAACTTTTTCAAGGACCAAATTGTAGAAATATCGGAACAGAGAAAGTGTTTCAACGGTCCCTCCGGATTTTGTGGCCACGATGAAGAGCGTTTTTTCATATTTTAGTTCATTCGTCCTGGTCAGGATTGCCGCGGGATCGGTGGTATCGAGCACAGAAAGATCGAGCCCGTTAGGGGCAATGCCAAAGGTATTTCGAAACACCTCGGGCGCCAGGCTCGAGCCCCCCATTCCAAGCAGTACGACATCTGTATAACCTGACGCCTGTACCGATTTTGCAAATGCCTGCAATCGATCGACATTAGCGCGCATCAATTCAGGGGAATGTAGCCAGCCAAGTCGATTGCTGATCTCATCCGCATCCGGTTTCCAAACCGTGAAATCATGTTCCCAGATCCGGGAAAGAATTCGATTCTCAGAGATATCCGCCAAAGCATCATCCGCTAGCGTTTGATAGGTGCCGAGCGATGCTTGGAAATGATGCCATCCAGCAAGAAGCTGCTCACGCTTGGCGGCGAGGCTGCTCATAATGCCTTCAAATGCCTTGGCGAAAGATTGTATGCCATCTTCTTGCAGCTTCTCTGTGATCGCTTCCAGATCGATTCCCAGGTCATTGAGCTGTTGCAGCTGATCGAGAGCATCCTCAAGACCGGGTTCCAGAGTGGGTTGGGCTACCCCGTGATCGAAAAATGCGCGCAGCGTGGCTGGGGGGACTGTATTCACGGTCTCCCCCCCAATTAGTTCGTCAACATACATTGTGTCGGGATAGGCAGGATCCTTTGTGCTCGTACTGGCCCAAAGCAGGCGCTGGGTCTGAGCACCCTTCTTGGCAAGAGCTTTCCATTCTGATCGAGCCTTTAGTTCCATGAGCATCTTGTAGGCATTTTTTGCATTGGCGATCGCAATTTTGCCTAGCAGGGTCTCATCGCCGATTTCCTTCAATTGTTTATCAACCGCTACGTCAATCCTGCTGATAAAAAATGAGGCCACGGAGGCCACTTTATTTAGATCGCCGCCCGCGGCTGCGAATTTTTCCAGGCCGGAAATATAGGCTTCGGCAACCCCCCTATAATGCGATAATGAGAAAATCAGCGTAGCATTTACACTAATGCCCTCCGCGATCAGAGTTTCTATCGCACCTAATCCAGCATGGGTCGCAGGAACCTTGATCATAATATTGGGACGCGCGAGGGCTTTATGCAAACTACGCGCCTCCTCGATGGTGCCTTGGGTGTCGTGCGCCAGCGTCGGACTTACTTCCAGGCTTACATAGCCGTCCCCGCCATTGGTCTCTTTGAAAACCGATTCGAGGGCATCTGCAGCGAGTCGAATATCTTTGATCACCAATGCCTCATAAATTTGTTTAACCGATTTATCTTGATCGACAAGTGCATGCAATTCGGCATCATAGTCGCTGCTGCCTGTGATCGCTTTATCAAAAATGATTGGGTTTGACGTCAAACCTCGTAGGCCCTGATCGACCAGCTGCGCTAATTCCCCGGACGTAATAAATGCTCGCCGAATGTAGTCAAGCCATATGGCTTGGCCCAACTCGCTTAATTGATGCAGAATTGTCATAATCCCCGCCTTCTTCTCCATTTCTTTTCGACAGACGCACTTGTCGATTAAGTGCTACCTACCATTTTCTCCTATTGCCAAACGGAATGTTTTAGGCGCACATTATTCTTACCACGGATAAGCATTCCAAATGTAGATCAAATAACCGTGGTGCGGATTTTCGTTTCGCTGGTCAGCGTGCGGTGAACCGGACAACGATCGGCAATGGCAATCAGGCGCTCACGTTGCTCCTGGTCAAGATCGCCAATTATTTTAAGACTGCGCTCGATGATATCGATTTTCGCATCCGGATCGCTCTCACAATCCTTGCAATCCCGCGCATAAATTTTCTTCGTGCTCAGCTCAACCTCCACCTTTTCCAATGGCCAGCCTTTACGGTCCGCATACATGTGCAAAGTCATGATTGTGCACGCCGCCAGAGAAGCAAGTAAAAAATCATAAGGGCTTGGGCCGTCGTCATCTCCCCCTAATTGTAAAGGTACATCGGCAATTAATCCGTGCCGACCGGCGGATATCTGAACTTGCAGGCCATCTTTACTTTGGGCGGTAATACTCACGATTTGCTCCTCTCGTGGTTTTGTTGGGCCGTCTACTAAGTAATCCAACAAATTGTTTTGCCATAATATGGGCAACGCGAGCTAAAGGATGTGGTTTTGTCCCCGTCCCTTGTTTAGGGTCTGAACATCTACATTTCGGTTGCAGGCAAATCCCTATAGGGCAGATATTACACCCTTCCTAACGCTGCACGGGAGCTGCAGCTCCCGCGCAAAAGCAGAGCTTTTGCACTCCAAAATTGGCTTCTTGATTGATGCTGAACCCTTCTTGGTTTTCGCTGATCGCTCGGCAAGGTTGACCACAGGATTGGAGAAGGGTGAACATCCTCCGAGCAAAAATTTGGATTCCACGCAGGCCATTTCCTTATTCCGACCCCGTTATTGTTGGCGGCGTCTATATGGACGGCATCATGCATGCTTTGCTTACGCCCGCGTAGGATGCAGCATCACGCTTAACCCATGCAGCGCGATCATGTTTCCCGATTGCGATGATGATCGCTGACCAATTGCAAGAGTTTTTCCACCGATGGGCGATGGGAAGGATCGCGACTGCGCAATGTAAATAAGATTTTTCCCTGCCGATCGATTAAGAAATCGCCGCCTAGTTGCGTGCTGTCGTCTTGAATTCCTCGCCAGCGATGGCCCTTGAGCATGAGGCGGGCATAAGCCAACCAGGTTTTCGGCCCCCACGATCGCAGCAGTGATCGATCCAGTTGAAATGCATTATAGGCAATGCGTTCTTGATCGATCAATATCGAAAATGAAATTCCTGTTTCCTGAAGCCAGTTTCTCGCCAAAGCACCGGCAGAGAAAGCGATAAAGACGACATTCGTGTCGTAACTGATAAACTCATCTTTGTGGCGATGCAACTGCATCGCATGCTCACGTCAGGGCAGTCAGCCTAAATGACGGAGGAATATGATCAGCAAAATTTCGCTATTTTCCCAATAGTCCGCCAGGGCTGCACGCTCACCATTTATGGTTTCCAGGACCAGATTTGGCGCGGAGTCGCCAACTTTTAATTCGCGCATGTTTCGACATTCACACCTTCGTGGGTAAATTTGCAGGCGGCATTGCCATTCACATCCCAGGGATTATGTTCCCCGAGTATGGTCGCCGTACCTGCCTTAACTTCCGAGGAAAGCATCGAAGTTACTCCACATACTTGGGCGGTTTTTAAATTGCATTTCTTGATCATGGCGTGTCCTTCCTGCATTACGCGCGCCTGGGCAAGTAATACTATAGAAACAATTACTTTACTAGAGCGAGTAGATTTAGACTAATCCACTAAAAGACTATTACATAGAAGGGGAATTTCCATTGTATTATGAAGATCAAGAAACTACAGTACGGGGTGTTTATCCGATTATGCCAAACAGAGAGGTTTTTGAAATTCCAATCTATCGGGTTTCCCCAGAAGCTTTCTGGAAAAAGACTCAAGAACTTCGAAATAATTATACAAGCTCTGATTCTGAGGTCGACAAAGAGATTATTGAGATGTGGGAACGTTCCTTTCTAAAGTCTGATGAAGCAAGAGGTTGGAAGTATAACTAAATTATTGGATAGATATCAATAAGAGCAGATTTAAACCAAATCAAGGCAGAGTATTGGTTTATTGATGCAAAAGTTATCAGACGGGATATACGAAGAAAAGTATTCAAGCACATAAATAAGGCCTTCGAAGTTTGGGTACGCAAGCCTGATACTTCAAATGATATTTATGAGAAGGTACGAAACTATCTTTCTGACCTTCTAGGGAGAAAACCTTTCAAAGGGCGATATATTGATTTAGAGGCGTTCAACAATCTCGGTCCTCATGTTAATTGGAAAGAACTCACCAAAGGCATATAGAATCAAATATCCGAATAATCAATTCCAATGAATGAATAATACTGAGGGAAAAATGATAACTGGGAAAAAAATGAGCGATGAAGAATTCGAAGAATATGTTAAGCCACTAGAGGATAAATACAACGCTATTGAGCATTTCGAGGAAGATTACAAACGAATGCCGAGAATAAAAGCAGAAGAATGGATAATGAAAGCCTCAATAGGGTTTGTCAATAAGGGGGAGAGTAAAGCGTATGATGAGGCCATCAAAGACATATATTTCTGGCTAAACGATAGCCACCAATTTACCGTTCTCAAAGCAATGGAACTGTATTTTGAAATGAATAAGAAAATGAATACAATGAGAAGGTAAAAAGATAAATCCCGCATATTAGGAGGACCGAAACGGGAGGGTTAGGAATGAAGAAGTGTTATTACTGTGCAGAACTAATACAAGATGAGGCCATTATCTGTAGATACTGCAATCGCGCAGTAATTGTCCCCTCGAAAGAAAACGACACTCGTATCACATTCCCCTCTCGTGGGTATCAAAGCGCAACTTCAGATAGATCACGCGTGAAGCGTAAATTATCAGGAAGATCAATCGGAGCCATCGTCATAGGTATATTGGTCATTTCTGGAGTTGTCAGGATGTTAAATGCCTATGAGCGCGCTGAATATAAAGCCGCAAATCCCAGCGCCACAACTCGCCTCAATTGCTCCGACTGCAATTCTGGCATTCCCATATATGATAGCTGGAGCACCACGAGGGAGATCGTCTCGTACGGTCAAAACGGTGACGAATGTGAAGTTTCTGCGAATTACACGCGAACCTACATTGCGACGCTACAGCCTCGTTCATCATACACGTACATTGATGTAGAGCCGCACCTATATCTAAGGTGCCCTACCGGACACGGATTTGTATATACCTCTAACACTTTATTTTCTGGGCAATAGCTAGATTTATGTGACTTCACCATATATAGAATTCTTCGATCATATTTCAAGTGATATTCTGATGC
>JADFRQ010000091.1 GCA_022561215.1 Chloroflexota bacterium
AGATCACGGTCTTCATTCAGCGTTTCCCCCACTCTCATCGAGATGGCTCCTGATGAAGTTGAAGGCCTCTTTCTCGGCGTAGCTCCCCGCCCTCCAGGAGGCGCTGCGCCAATGCGCTGACAGTGCTCCAATGCTCGCGAACCGTTTTATAGGCCAAATCATTGGAATCTTTCGATGGCTTGCTGCAGCTTGCTCCCATTGCCCGATGGATCTGCCTTATACTCTTCCCAGTACCCAGGAAACCATTCGATAGCCATAATCGGTCGATGAGAATGCCTCAACTTCTCTATTCCTATCAAGGATGCGGTTGCATCTATCGGTGGTACCGAGCGCGCATGCACTCCTCTGCGCGCCTCTAGATCGCCTACAACAAGCAGCATCATTCCCTTAAACGGACGATTTCTAGGTCATCGAGCACAGAAAACGGCGAAACCGTCCTTTAAGCTAAACGCTTTCCGCGTTTAGCCATGCAGTCCTTTGTTAAGTGTTGCCGTTGCGTGCCACTGTGATGACTAAGTTCCCCTTCTTACCCCCTGTTTCAACATACCTGTGAGCCTCGGAAATTTGTTCCAATGGATAACGTCTATCGATGACCGATTTTATCTTCCCCGCCTCAATAAGGTCTCTGAGGTACTTTAAATCATCTGTCGTTGGGCTTGCTGCCTGCATAAAAACTTTTATTCTGCTCGTCATTCTGGTCCATAACCCTCGAACCATCTGGGACGGTCCAGGGTTAGCCAAAAGATAGATTCCATTTTTCTTCAAAGTTTTATCAGCAGGCGAGAACGATAGCACCCCTACCACATCAAAAATAACATCATACGCCTAATCGCTTTTGGTGAAATCTTCTTGGGTGTAATCAACGACCTTGTCTGCACCAATCGAGCGCAGCATGTCCAATTTCGCCGTGCTGTCCACGGCAGTCACTTCCGCCCCAAAGTGCTTGGCAAGCTGTACCGCAAATGTACCGATACTTCCACCTGCACCATTAATCAAAATCTTTTGACCGGTCCGGATATTTGCTTTTCTAAGAAAATGCAATGCATCTCGTCCGCCAAAAGGAACGGCGGCGGCTTCCTCATAAGTCATACTGGACGGCTTTATTGCCAGCGCCCCTTCTTCAGGCAGACATATATACTCGGCATTCGCACCCAAACCCATACCGGCAGATCCAAATACCTGGTCACCTTTTTTAAATCGTTTTACATCTTCGCCTACTGCTTCAATTTCCCCGGCCAGTTCAGTCCCTGGTATCGTAGTTCCCCTTGGCTTTCTGAGGCCTAACCATATTCGCATCGGGAAACTGAGGTAAATTGGGAATTTGAGATCTCGCATCTCACTGTCCCCTGCCGTTACCGTTGTCGCACATATTCGTATCAGAACTTCATCTTTCTTGGGCGTAGGCTTCTCTATTTCTCTTAATTCAAGAACATCTGGCGGACCGTATTTTGTCCATACAATTGCTTTCATTCGTATTTCTCCTAACTGCCAGGCTCACTCGACCACTGCGCTGCATAGCGAGCGAGTTGTTCGGCGGAAAGACGTTGACTTTTAATTAGGCTGGTTCCCATCAGGGAGGCCTAGGTACGCTTCTTGAGCGCAGCGCTGCCTTCCCGATAGGTCTCTCCGAAGAGTGCTGCTGCGACAAGCATTGTGTAGAAGCCGAGTAAAGGCAGGATGAAGAAAGCCAAGCACAGCAGTATGATTGTGGAGTACAGTACGAAGAACGCGTAGTAAGCAATCCCGAGGATGCCGGCGACAATCACGAAGGAAATGATGTATCCAAGACGATTGGTAGAAAGGATGGGCCACCATTCTCGGACTCTGAAGGCGGCGCTGAGTTGATCATTTTTTATGAGGTGAGCAATCGAAGCCGGTAGGGGGAACGTGCCGAGAACGAGAAGGACGGTCCCAATGGCCATGGAAAGGAACATTGCACCCATGGCAAACAAGAACGGGAAGAACAGTAGATCGCTGCTGCTCGACCCAAAATTTGAACTGAGCGGGATCAGGATGAAGGTGCCGAAGTAGACTGCGATCCCGAAAAGATAGGCAGCCGTTGCAGGCAAAGTGAATAGGAAACTGACGATTGCACCCCTGAGGCCAAGGTTAAATAGGGAAGCCCAATCGTCCCAGGATGGCATGGAAGGAGGCTCTCCCTCAACGGTCGACTGCATGATTCTGAGAGCATAACCATAGACAAAAAGCCCCGGGATGATGGGAACTATAAAACCACTCAGGAGTAGCGCACATCCGGCAATGAACCGAGACTTCGCCTGGCTGTCCTGAAATGGAAAACTAAAGAAGGGCTTCAGTTGGGTCATAGTTGCTTGCCGTTTCATTTGATCTCCTTTTTAGGCTCCTGCCTAGAAGATGGCCAACGTTATCAATGCAAGGGTTTTTCCGTCCAAAACAGAAATTGATTCAAGCAAAAGAAGTACTCACCCCGATTGCTTTGCACAACGAATTCTTCGGCCATGGGTGCCAGGATAGACTCCAATACAAACGCATATTTATCGGAGTGGCGCCCATACGCTTCGGCTACCCGCGCAGCGAATTTATCCTTCCATTCCATTCCGGTCCATTCGAAAGGCCAACTATCGGCCATGAGCTGCCTTCTTGTACTCGTCAGAGTGTCCTTGCGGAGTAGTCCAGGGAGCGGCCGGGGTCAAGTTTACTCATTTTCCCATACGCGTGCTGAATTCCCAAGCAACTCATAGTTGCCGCGACCATTGGGCCGCCCTATTTATAGTCGGGCGATCTATTTTGATAGTCACCTCTCTAGAAGAATGTCAGAGCAACTTTAGTTGCCGACATTCCTTCCAAGCTAACAGGCAAATCATGTTAGCCGTCCGCCTCCAGCGAGTCGGCAGCCTCTCGGCCTAGGCTTAGTGCCGAGTTGTTGATTGAACTTCGGCGAATCAGCCAAATTGCTTCCTTTGAGAGCACAACCATTCTCCATTCTGCATGTGATGCGCGAGAGAAATCGGCCCTTTCACCTCATCCTGGACCTTCATTCATTATTTCCTCCTGTAAAAAGAAATTCGCCGTTGTGGATGCCACCCTCAATCACACCATCTACGACCGCTGCCCCGCTAATCCTTCCACTTTCAAGTGTCGGCCGGCTCAACTTTGGATTCCAGCAATCTCTGATCTTGAAAGAGGTAGGCAAAAATTACTGGAAATAAATCTTGCAGAACGACAATTTCGTCGTATAGTTCAAAATCCTCAGTTGGCCACCTGATCGCCAAGAAAGTGCCGAACCTGTCCTGAATATCGAGGCGCGATATCTCGGAAATATCATAGGAACTCATCGTAGTGGTGCAGTTTTTCGTTAAATATGGCCCGTGATCGCCCACCACAATCACAATCGCCTCAGGGTCATTCTCGATGATAATTTCCACATCTTGCCGCATCTCAAGGTTGGCTCTCGACAGTCGCTCCCTAAATAACTCACCCTCATTGACCAAGCAAGCCCCCGAATTTTGGCTGTGGTTAGGCAAATTTGTATGCATGTAAATAAACTTTGGTTCTTCCGACTCTTCGGAAAAGAAATTGATTTTTTCCATGATAAATTGTTCCTTAGTCACCTCATTAAATGTGACGTCAAATTGGAACTCCCCTATTAATATGGCTTTCAAAAGGGTGTTTGCCGGGGAGCTGAAGCTAGGAAATGAATAGTCGTAGCTCGGAGAAATCCCGCGAATAAAATAATCCGATGGAAATACTCCGTAAGTCTTGTATCCAAATCCTCTTAGCAAGTTTTGAACGATCCCATCCCCCGAAATCCCTCTTCTTGTATTGCCGTAAAAGTCAACTGATGCGTTGAGGACTCGGCTCATCGTGGAAGGCGAAGAACCTCCTACCGAATATGTGCGTGGATAAATCTGAAAATCTAGTTTTTCCAAATACTGCTCCTGGGAACGGTTATCGATCCCGTAAGCGAGCATCGTTTCGTTAATGACATAGGCGTCATAGACGAGGAGGTAAACGCTTGGGGTAACGACGGGTTCATTGGAACCAATCAGCATTACGAGCCTATTCTCTGTTCCATCAAGATCAGTTACAAACGACCCATCGTCCCGTGCTAAAAGTTGGGAAAAGCTGTTGGTCAAAAAATAACCAGTGATTAAAATATATAAAAGTTTATGGTAATTGAGGTGAGACAAGAACCAACTCACAAGAAAAACACCGGCGAATAATGGCAGTTGGATCCTTAAGGACCCCCACTCATGCCAGGAAAATTTCAGGCTCAGAATCGCCATATTAGTAATCGAAAAAGCAAAACCTAATCCTAAAAACATCACCGTTCGAGTCGTACCAATTCTCCTAACAAGAATGGGGGGAACGAGAATAATTAGGGCTACAAAGAGGGCAGAAACAATAAACACATAAATAGAATCCAGGGGAGAAAGAATATCCTGGTTATTTATAATGTACTGAATCACGGGGGTTAGAGGGAGTAAAAGAAGGGTCAGGTGATCAGAAGACAATTTTTCACCCGGGATTTTGATAGATAATTTCTTGATTCCTCTTAATTTGGCGAAAGCGAAAAAACCGAGATACAAAAAGATCGTAATCAGGAGCAAATAATTCGCTGATCGAGTTACAAAGACATTGTTTACTCCTTCAGGAAGTACCCACGAAAAAGAAATAAAATAAAAAGTCTAAAGCCCTAAAGGGATAAGCACGTGAGAAATGAAGAAGTCCATTCTTAACAAGCTTTTGGAGAAAGATTTTAAGATCCTTCCAACATTCGCAAACATTAGGTATCCGATACCTTGGCGAAAATCGGTTCCAGGGGAGTTTGATCAGACATTCCGGATAGCACCGTTTCGATTTTGGGCGAATACCACACTGATTATTACTCAGATCGTGCTACCCATCAGTTGCGCAGATGACCCGCCACACAGAATTAATGCACTTTGGGCCTGTTCTTCATCTGCAGCCTTTCGCCGAATCTTCGGCGCCTGCGATAAGCAGACTTAATCTTGGCGGTCAGTGCATAGTTCACATCGCACCAATCAAGAGCCAACCCTAGCGGTAGTTCCTTCGAGGCCTGCCGGAAATTGCAGACAGTCCGTAATCGGCTGATGAAGCGCCACCTAACGGCTGCGCGCTGAGCGGCTGGGGATCGCTCCCTCACGAGACCCTCCACGGATCAGAAGCGCCGTTATATCTTGCTTCTGCCGCAGATTCCCTGGTCCGTTCCAGCGAGGGATTTGGCAGATCGCTCTGATTCATCACCGAATAGAATTACATTCATTAGCCTGGGGAGTGGCTTTCAAATCCAAGTCAGCTAGGATTTTGGAAAACCTTTCCACTCATCTTGAGCATATAACTCAAGAAATCCGCACTCTCCACACCGATACGACACCACCATCCGTTTTCTTTTGCCCTTAATTTTTGCGAGCCTTCAGAAAGAGCGCTCTACCAAACCCTTGATCCACAGGGTCGGGACCATATTCATATGGGTTTGGTCCAACAGGAACCCGAGCTCCATCTCGAAGCCACACTTTGGACATCGTTGGTCCGGCCTGGATTCAACCAAGATTCGCTCTCCTCATTCAGTTACCTCAACGATCTGCCTAACGGCCGCGAGGCCGCGGTTGTAGGACTACTTTCCAATTATGGCAGACCGGCTCAGCCGTTCTGCAAAGCTTGATGGCGATAGCGTGCCATCCAGCGCGATTGGAATAAGATGGCCGGTACCCTCTCTCCTGATGCCGAATTATGGGCTCACCAAATAAGCACAATCTACTTTCGTAGCTGCTAGACAAGGAGATCCCCATAAGAATAGAACGATCGTCGACGTTGGAGCCTCAAGCTTGCCGAGCGCGGTGGCAGGAACGTCAAAAAGCGCGCCTTTGTTGCAGATGACAGACCACTATCTTCCGGTTATTTGCATGGAGAATGGCTATATCATTCTCCCAGGCGACGGGGTTTCTCCCTATCGCCGCGCACTACTGGAACGAACACCGCTGGGCACCGGGCTTATGCAACGAGCCCACGAAGAGTGCGGATGGAAGTGAGACGAGAGGATGCGGGCTAAGGAAGGCCAGAAAGAATGGTCGCTACGTCGGCCCTTGACATTCTTAGCCTTCGCATGGAAGTTGTTCGGCAGCCCGGAACATTCCGCATCTCGCATCCAGAGCTCTCTTGGCCACGAAGTGCCCGTGGGGCACTCGCACATAGGTTCAGCGTTCAGCGAAGAAGGTCGCGATATCGCGCGCGAGGCGCTCGGGCTCTTCGGCCGCGGCGAAGTGTCCGCCGCTTGGCATTCGTGTCCACTGACGGACATTGTAGAGGCGTTCCGCCCACTCGCGAGGAGGAGCGCCCTCGGGGACAAAGTTGTTGGCGAAGACGGCGATCGCCGTCGGCACATTGACGAAATCCGTGGGTCCGAGCTTAACCCCGAACCACCTGTTGTCGAAGTAGTCCCGCATCGACGGTGTGATCGTTTCGGTAGCCCAGAAGAGCGTCACCGTGGTTAGCAGGAAGTCCCGTGAGAAGTGCCCGTCAAGGTCACCGCGCGAATCAGTCCATGACCGCCACTTCTCGAGGATCCAGGCGGCCAAACCCGCCGGCGAGTCGTTCAGCCCATATCCAACGGTCTGGGGCTTGGTCGATTGAATGGCGCTGTAGCCCCGCTCCACTTCGTCCCATTGTTCAGTCTTTAGTACGTACGCACGCTCCGCTTCTGATAGGGGTCGCGAGCCTGTACCGGTGTAGGGCGGGATCTCCAGGTTACTCAAGTGAATGCCGATCATTGGCTCCGGGTCGTCCAGCGCCATGAACGTGGCAACCCCTGCCCCGAAATCTCCGCCCTGGGCTCCGTAGCGCTCGTATCCGAGGCCGCGCATGAGGCTGTGCCACAAACCGGCGGTGTAGCGGGTAGTCACCTCCGTTCGGGCGGGCCGCTCGGAGAATCCGTAACCGGGCAGCGATGGGATGACGACATCAAAGGCGGGACCGTCAATGCCGTGGGCCTCTGGATCCGTGAGGATCGGCACGAGCGGAAGCAGCTCCACGAACGTACTGGGCCAGCCATGCGTCAAGATCAGCGGTATCCCGCGACCGTTTGGGGCGCGTGTATGAACGAAGTGAATGAGGACGCCATCAAGCTCTGCACGGAAGTGATCAAACGCGTTCAGCTTGCGCTCTTGGGCACGCCAGTCGAATTCGTTGGCCCAATAGGCAAGCATTTGTCTTAGGTAGTCGAGATCCGTGCCCTGCTCCCAAGCAACGCCCGGTATCTGATCCGGCCAGCGCGTATTGCGGATGCGCGCCCGGAGGTCAGATAGTACTGCTTCCTCGATCCGAATCGAGAAGGGCTCGATGGGCAGGGATTGGCTCGTCTGGCTCATCACGTTGTTGGCGTCGCTGCACGTTTCACCTTCAATTTCCTTCTCTCAGCAGCTCGATGTATTGGGCGATGAAAACGCCAGGTACTTCCCCTGCGGGCTTGTGAACGGCCTTTTCACGGGCGCTTTGGCGCGCTCGCCCATCGCCGGGGTACCTGACGGCCTCGATCTGGGCGGCCGGGGATTGATCCCTCAAATAGATTTCCTCTAAGCCACATATCGATTTTCTCTTGCTTCTGCCGCGGGATCCCCGGCCCGATCGAGCGAGAGTCTGTGTAAAAAATCCTCTCCAAAGCGATAATAGTCCTAAGCATATATCCTGTCGACTCCGGAGTGATTATATCGAAGGATTCAACCGGGATCAGCTGATTCTCTTCCCCTAATCTCTGGACGGTTACATCAGCGAAGACAACCCCGTTTGCTTCATCGACGTATTCGTGGAAGGCTTAGGCCCACAGGCGGCGGATGACGACATTTGATATTTACTGATCGCGAATATGTCTAAAATGTATATTTTTAATACTGACTAACCATATGCGACTTGCGAAAGCGGGGTGCTCACTTTAATCATCCGGCTCGACGCAAATTGCTGATGTTTCTGGAGTGCAGCCATCTGTGTCTTGCACAGGCATGTGCCCGCAGCTCCCGGTAGTTCCGATCGAACCCGGACAGGCGTAGCCTGCACCCAAAATGCAGATGTTCGGACTCCAAAGTGGGCGACCGCCGAAATGGCGGATGGTTTGGATCGTGCCTGTGGGAGATTCGCCATTCGCCTTGATGCGGGGGTTAAAGTTTTTAACACCAGACCGTAGGTCAGGTTTCCATACCTGACCGGGCACCAGAGACTTTCGACATCGTACTTGGAAATTCTTCAAAGGAATTCATCTCTCGACCCTCCGGTTCTCGCCGAGAACGACGCAAAAGAGCCCGCAGAACACAAGCTCACCGCCGAGAAAGATAAGGAAAAAATCAAAGCGCTGCGGGAGCGAATGAAGAAAGTACACGGGCATGCAGATGAAGGAGAGCTGGGACTTACCGATCCTGACAGCCGCTCTTTGCCCTTGGCAGGAGGCCCAGAACCCAGTTGAGTGGGATGAGAAGCACAAGTCGATCCTGGCTTCCTATCCCAAGTTAGTTCTCAAGATCCTGGGGTTCCAGCCATGTTGCAAGCCCTGGCATGAGCCGGGCTCCTTTTTACTCCTTTCATTTCCCCAATTTTTCGCTATAGAGAGATCGTATCAACTCGCGAGGTTAAGAAAATCCTGCGATCACAGTTACTTTTTACACCGCCTGGCGAGACGTTAGCCAGCCAATCCATTGACATACGAATTTCATATGTAAAGTGATCTTGACATAATGTCAAGCTACCTGTACTATGGGGATGTGTAAAACAAGCCAGACACTTTGTCAAGCAGAGTTTACATCGGCGCATTCCGCGGTGAAACTCAATAACAGTCAAAGGAGAATAACGATGATCGACAAGGCAGGGCAGAAGAAGGGTTCACGATTTGGTGGCGGCCTCGCATCTGGCGTTGCAATTGGCATTGGCGTCGGCGCAGCAATTGGAGATTACGCCCTAGGTATCGCGCTTGGCATCACCCTCGGGATCATCATGGGAAGCCGCTGGGAACGTCACGATCAATCGTGACCCAGCACTTGAGACTGCTTGCCCGAGCCTCGCTCGCGCAAGCAACCAAGAGAACGCAAGGAAAAAAACATGAATAAGCTGACCACCCCTCTGGCCCTATTCGCTTTCTCGATGTTGACCTATGCAGTGGTGCTCGTCCTGGCCATCTTAATGCTGAGGAAAATTCCCGATTCACTTTGGCAGATCCCGATCGCTTTGGCGCCTGCCGTACCAGGCATTTTTGCAGCGTTGGCCATCTCTCGCGAGATCGGCCAGCGCGATGAATTACAGCGCCAAATTCAGCTTGAGGCACTCGCATTCGCCTTTGCGGCAACAGCCATCGTGGCGCTCAGCATTGGTCTGCTGGAAAACGCTGGAATCGAGCAAATAAATGGGACCTTCTATGTTCCGATTATGATTGGACTCTGGGTCATTGGACTGGTCATAGCCTCTCGAAGGTACTAATGAAGAATCGTTTGCGAGTATTACGGGCGGAACGGAATTGGTCTCAGGCGCAACTGGCAGAGGAGCTGAGTGTCTCCCGGCAGACTATCAATTCAATCGAAACCGAGAAGTACGATCCGAGTTTGCCGCTGGCATTCAAGATCGCAGGTGTTTTCGGTGGTTCAATCGAAGAAATCTTCCAGCCTTCCAGCGAAATTCCAACCTGAGCTCCTTAACTGAGGGCGATCTAAGTAACGCCTCCCAATTCAGACAGCCGCGGGGTTTCAGCAAGCAAATATCAAATTGCCCCGTCAGGTTGGCTGGCTAACAGCTGCGAGCTTCCTGTCCTGGCAGACTAGGCCAGGGAGCGGCCGGGGATCGTTCCTACACATGCTTTTCCAAGAACTCGGAACCTAAATTCCTCT
>JADFRQ010000092.1 GCA_022561215.1 Chloroflexota bacterium
CTGTTTGACGCTGAGCCCCGTCCCGAGGCGCTTGGCCGTCTGGGCAATCGGCTCGCGATTATCGCTGTCGATGCAGCCGACCGGGTCGGTGCCGTAAGGATGGGTCTGCTCTCCCGTACTCATCCTGGTTGCGCCTCCTCGCTTTCTTCTTGAAGCGCAACTTCCTCTCGTGCGACGTTGATATCGCGATCAGCTTCAATGCCAATCTTGACAGAGCGAGGACCAAGAATCTTCAGGACGACGATCCGGATCGGCCGTTCCCGTCCTGGATATGCGATCACAATTGCTTCGGATTCATGTCGTGTCAATACTAACATTGGTCTCTCTCTGAAACCCCCCGCCCGCCGCCGAAAGGCTTAGAAACTGCGACGGGCCGCGGGGGGATGGGGTCATGTTGAAGGATGGCGACATCATCCGCATCGGTGATTCGCACTTCATCCTGCGTTACGAGCCTCCGCGCGTCGGCGATGCGGAGGTAGAAGGCATGCTCGGGCGCGCGCCCGCGGTGCGAAAACTTCGCCGCCAAATTCGCACGCTGCAACAGAAACTCGTCGCAGCCCGAAAAGCCAAAAAGAAAGATCAGGTCAAGACGCTCGCCCAGCAAATCGCCAAATTGAGTCGCCGGGCGCGGGCGCTGTTCCGGAGACGAAGCCGTGGCGCGGCGTCGGCGAAACCGCTGGGGGGTGACAAGGTCGATCTCTCACAATTCAAAGATCCGCGTGTCCCGCTGATGAAATGGCTGCGCGATCCGAGCCATGCCATGTTGTCGCGGGCGTTCGTCAACCGGGTGTGGGCGGCCTACTTCAATGTCGGAATCGTGAATCCGCCGGATAATCTCGCACTGGGCAATCCGCCCAGTAACAAGCCGCTGCTGGACTACCTGACGAACGGCTTCATCGACAGCGGATACGACATGAAGTGGCTGCATCGGGAAATCCTCAACAGCCGCACGTACCAGTTGAGTTGGCGTCCCAACAAGACGAACACGCAGGACGAGCGGAACTTCAGCCGTGCCGTTCCCCGCAGACTACCGGCCGAGGTCGTCTACGACGCCCTGATTCAGGCAACGGCATCCAACGAGAAGCATGCCGCGATGCGGACCGACATCACGGGCCGGGCGATTGCGATTCCCGGTGCCGGACGCCGAAACCGGAACTCACGCGGTGCCCAGTATGCCCTGACAATTTTCGGCCGCTCCGTCCGGGCCAACAACTGCGATTGTGACCGGTCGGAGGAACCGAGCCTGTTGCAGACGGTCTATCTTCAGAACGACCGCGATATGTATGCCATGCTGACCCGAGCACGGGACGGTTGGTTACAGGAAGTCGCCGCGGAATTGAAAGTCCGTCCGCTGACCGTCGTCCGTTCCGGATTCCGTGGTCGTCGGCGTCGAAGCCCGGCTGCCTCGAAGAAGATCGTTCAAGCTCGAAAACAGCTTTCCGCTCTCTACAAGCGGATAGCCGCAGCCCGCAAGGCAGGCAATCGGAAGCAAGTGCAGAATTTGGCCCGCCAGGCGCAAAAAATCCGTCGGCGTCTGATCCGTGCAGGCGTGATTCGTAAGCCCACGCCGCGAAAACGCAACTCGTTCAGCGGTGGGGAGAAAGTCGCGAACGTCGATGCGGAATCGATTGTGAAGCGCGCCTACCTGCGGACGCTGAGCCGGTATCCGAACGATACCGAACTGCAAAAAGCCCTTGGTAATTATGCCGCACCGTCAGCGGCAATCGAACCCTATGTGGTTGCGCCAGAGCTTGGCGAGCGCGCGGGCGTCCTGGGGGCGATCGCGTTAGCGCGGCGGAGACAGATTTAGTCTGATCACTAGAGCAGCTCTCGAATTTCGCCAAGCATTAATTCGGCGGCCAGTTCGCCGGCGCGGACGAGTTCTTCGGTCTTGTTGTAGCCTGTGAAGAAATTGAGTCCAGAAGGAAGCTGGGGCTGCAGGATGACATCCGGGGGATCACGCTGCAAGCGTCCTTCCTGGATGACGCGCATCATCAAACTCGTCGCCTCATCGAGGACCACAAAAGTGCGTGCCAGGCCATCGGGCATCCAGCGATATTGTCCCTGCCAACCGCTAGCAATATCTTCTGGATCAGGGTCGACATCGACGGCGATGACAACATCCGCACCCATTTTTCGAACGACATCAACAGGAAGATTATTGAGCACACCCCCATCCACCAAACGTTTGCCGTTCGTTTCCAGAGGCATAAACAATCCCGGCACAGAGGTGGTCGCGCGCAGCGCAAGGGCCACGGAACCCTCCTGGAAAATCACTTCTTCGCGTGAATTAAGATCTACCGCGATCAGCGCCAGAGGTCGCCCGAGATCCTTAAACATGTGATCGCCCAGCTTCGATTCGAAATAAGCCTGCAAACGATCGCCGCGCAACAAGCCGGCGTTGGGAAGTCCGGGATCGGCGAGACGAAATACACTGCGTAAACGCGATAATTTCTTGGCTTCCGCTTCAAGATCCGAGGGGCTCATTCCGACGGCATAGCCTGCGGCAATCACACCACCCATGCTGGCCCCGGCCAGGAAATCGACGGGAACTCCCTCGCGCTCGAAAACCTTGAGTACGCCAATATGCGCCAACCCTCGAGTGCCGCCGCCGCTGAGCGCCAGCCCAACTTTGATCCTCCCCTGATCTGTTACCTGATTGGATGGTGGTGTCAAAACATTTCCTACGATTTCTGCCCTCGAAAAGCGGGTGAGCGCTCAGGAAAACCCATCGGGACAGATTGCCAGGCCGAGCGTACCTGGGCCGGTGTTTGCGGCAATCACCGGGCTTAATTCAGTCAAATGTAATTCAGAGCACCGAAAAAGTTCCCCCACCTTCTTTTTTAGCGCTTCCCCCTCACGCAGCGCATTGGCGTGCATAATGGAGGCGCGTACCGGCGTTCCGTTGACATATTGCTGGGCAAGCTCAACCATGCGCTCAACAGCTTTGTGTTTTGTGCGCACGCGCTCCAACGCCTCGATGCGCCCTTCATGCAAGTGGAACATGTGTTTGAGTGCGAAGGTTGTTCCCACCAGGCGCGCAGCTCCACCTATTTTGCCTGACCTATGCAAATATTTTAGTGTGTCAGCAACGAAAAAAACCTTCACCATGGAGGCGACATTGCGGGCGTTCTGCTCGACTTCGTCGATCGACTTCCCACTTGTCGCCGCTCTGGCAGCCGCGAGCACGGAGAAGCCAAGCCCCATGGCGGCAGTGCGTGTATCAACCACCCGAATAGGCATGTTTGCAAATTGTTCGGCGGCGATGGAAGCAGATCTGACAGACCCATTCAGCTCAGAAGAGATTAGGGGGACGACAATCCCTGCATAATCCTTCGCGAGTTCATCAAATAGGCGAATAAAATCTTCTGGATTTGGCTGGGTTGTTGAGGGATGTACGGGATGTTCGCGTAGTCGCCGGTAAAATTCGGGAGGCGTAATCTCCACCCCATCAAGATAGGTATCGCTTCCCCAGGTGACGGTCAGTGGTGCTATTCGAATAGCGTATTGATTAGCCAAATCGTTAGGCAGCAGAGCTGAACTATCGGTAACTACCGCGATCTTCGGCATGACGTTCCCCTCCGAATAAAACGAAAATAATAAGTAAAAAAATTAATCTTCTACGAGATCGACAACTTCCCTGGTGAATTCTGCAAGCAAGCTGCGCTTCTCGTAATTGAGTTGAGAGAGCAAGGTTTGCATTTTGTTCGCCTGGGCCATGAGGACATCGGACAAGCGACCATTCAAGCGTGAGATCAAGGATATACCGACGCTCAGCCCCGGAATCGCGCTAACTCCCAATTCATCCGGCAGCCCGATTTTCTTAAGAATATCGCTTAAGCGACGCGCCTCGGTATGTTCCTGCAAGGAGTGCATACCCAAAACAAGGGAGGTGATCATCTCCGCCAGGTAGACGGAAGGCGAACGGCGGCGAGGAAAACGATCGAGAAGTTCTTGCAGGAATTCATCATATCCTTGCGGTCGGTATTGATGCAGCTTGTCGATGATCTGGGATTTTACTCTTGACCACTCATCGCTGATCCACTCCGCTCCACTTAGATAGGCCATGGTGGGGCCCGCCAGGGCCGTGGGGAGGAACTTGACCGGGGATCGACCCGGGCCGCGATCCTGCTCCGCCCGCTCATATTCCCGGCGTACAAGATCGCGTTCTTCGAGCAGGCGCAGCATCTCGTAGGCCGTAACCTTGCCCACATCGAGATGTTCGGCGACCATCGAATAATGTACGCCACCACCTTGGCTTTGATGGAGATCAATCAACGCCTTTAGAAAATCTTGTTGCCGGTGGGTGAGTTTTTTATCTTCCATGCAATTATCCGAAAATACCGAAAATATTATAGTCCTTTCGAACGGGGCCGTCAATTAAAGTCAAAGAAAGGAATGGCGTGGATCGTGGCTGTTCTTGTCCTTAACCCTCCGATTTTTCAATGATCAGCGCGGGGAATATTGAGGCATGGGGATCTCAGTTTAGATACTGAAGACTTGCGAAATTCTGCAGGGATATGATCGCTCCAACAGCCGCCTTCAGGATGACGTTAAGCGTGATCGGGGAACATGGATCGGTAATCCGGAAAGGTCACCTACTCGTTGATTCTTAGGGATTAATGAAAAACGAGTTGACTTCCTTGCCGTATGGGCGAATGGCAACGACCTTTAGCTCGCGTTGCCCCTTCGAAAGTCGCTTATTCTGGAGTGCAATAGGCTCTTGCGGACAGGATGTGCAACCTGTGCGGAGCACAGGCAGGAGCAGGAGCAGGAGCTCCCGAATATCCTCGAGATTGTCCCAAAATCATGCTTGCAGGCTTGCCCTGCACCCGAAAGCAGCGCTTTCGGATTCCAGAGATGCCAATTATTTTAGGGGTGCAAACAGCTACATTTTGTACAGGAGCAGCAGCTCGTGAATTGTTCGGATGGAATCACTACAGGCTAAGCCTGCAGGTGCAGCATGCGATAGGGGCAAACTCGAAAAGGATATCCTGTGCTACTTAAGAGCAATGAGCGAACGAGGTTACGATGAACGCCTCTCGCGCGGGATCTTGATCTTGGCATCGATAAACTGGCGGTGAGTGAGCTTAAGATTGTTGGCAATCGAGCGGATAAACTCCGTTTCGGGCGTGGATACTTTGCCGTCGCCATCCGCCACTGCGAAGAGCACATCCAGAAACCGAACACGCTCCTGTGCATCGGTCGCGGAAAAGAATTCACGCGCGCTGCGATAAAAGTCCATATTGGCCCCCACAACAGAAATCGCCACCTCAGCGACGATGTTGGCCTCCTCTTCAGTGACCTGCCAATGGCGCTGCAGCGCATCGACCATCGCTCCCAACTCGCCCTCGGTGACCTCGCGATCGACATGCGCTACCCTCGCCATCAGCGCCCCCGCGAGGCTGAGCTTTCGCAATTCGGATTCGGGAAGATCGGGAACGTTTTCAGCTTCCCCTAAACGTCGTCTCACGCCGTAATAAACCCGATTGCGAACAAAGTCATCGAGATCCTCTTCTCGATTGGGAGCATTTGCAATTACAGCACTGCGCCGTCGAAGCGATCCGCTGATTAATCGGCCAAGCCCGCCAATAGCGCTAGTGTTGGCATTTTCGATCGCGGTCTTGATTTCCTGTGCGACTTTTTCCTCGGCCTCAGGGATGTCTCCATCGGCATGGATAAGATCATCGAGTGCCTCGAGGGCCAGTTTTTTATCCGCGCGCGTGGCCATGGCCGTAATCAATTCCTCGACAAGGCGCGCGCGCTCATCTGCGTCAATGGGCGAGTCGGTATAAATTTCTAAAGTGGCCCAGTCACGCGCCTCAAGATTGGGCAAGCGAAAGAGCAAGTCCTTTAGGCTGTTAATTTCGTCATGTGCGATCTCGCCATCAGCCCATGCCGCGGCGATGATCACCTTCGCAAGTGCATAAATCAGTTTCGGTTTTGCCATATGCATTCCTCGTTGAGACGTTGCCCTGAGGCTCGTCACAAACCTTGTCAGTTATTTTTTTGTGAGCAAGGCGCTGGATTTGCAATAATTGTAGCGCGTCTCAGCCGGTTTGCTTTACGACATTCGAACCTATCCCTGTTGATCAGGTAATCGGTGATCCGGTCAATCGTGAATTGTGCTTTCGTAGGGAAGGACACAGAAGCCCCACTAGGGGAAGGCTTCGCGTAGGCAACGCACCCCTACCCAATATGGGGCAAGTGACCCTAGTCGATTAGGTTCACTTGCCCCTACAAGACCATGCACGCCTGCGCTAAAGTAGAAGCGTAATCAGAGAAATTCAATCCAAATAAACCTAACAAAGGTAGGAGGTAGGAAATGGCATACATTATTTCTCGAAAAGGCAACAGCATTCAGGATCCCCCGCTGGTGAAATTCCTGCTGCGGGATACGCGTGCCGCGCTTTTGTGGCTCCCGCTGCGAATCTGGCTCGGCCTGCAATGGTTCAATTCCGCAACGCACAAGATCGATAACCCCGCATGGGTGTCGACCGGAGAGGCGCTGAAAGGTTTTTGGGAGAGGGCGGTCATCATCCCCGAATCAGGCCGGCCGGCGATCACCTTCGATGGCTATCGATCATTTATCCAGTCGATGCTGGATGCGGAGGCCTATACCTGGTTTGGTAAGCTTGTCGCCTACGGCGAGTTGCTTATCGGTATCGCACTGATCGCGGGTGCTTTCATTGGCGTCGCCGCCTTCTTCGGCGCGTTTATGAATTGGAATTTCATGATGGCCGGTTCGGCGAGCAGCAATCCAATGCTGTTGATCGTTGCAGTAGGGTTGATCCTGGCCTGGAAAGTCGGCGGTTATCTCGGTGCTGATTTCTTCCTGCTTCGCTGGCTGGGCACACCATGGCGTGCGCAAAATAGCGCGAAGGATTCACGGAAAGCCGATCGCACTGCAGAGGGCTTGACCGCCGCTTCCGGCGACTAATTGAGCCATTCTCTACGCAAGGGATAGGCGCACGGGGCCGAAAGGCCCCGTCTTGGGTTTCTCATACAATAAACGCAGGGCGAATGTTGTAGGCGTGTAAACTATCTGCATATTGCCACTTTTACGCAGGAGGGCGGGAGCTCCTGAATGACTCGGATAGGAGAGCCGCAGACTACGCCTGCACCCGAAAGCAGAGCTTTCGGACTCCAGAAAGGTTTTTTATTTTTGCAGTAGCGGAGCTCCCGAACGTCCTCTCGATCGTTCCAAGACTCTGTTTAACGCCTATGCCTTTACCTGGAATGTAAGGGCGATTGGGTCGAGCTTAAGCTCGCCTCTCCCATACGACGAGAATGCTTCTGGAGTGCAATAGGCCCCGGGCCTGTCCTGCGGGCAGGATGTGCAACCTGTGTGGAACACGGGCAGGAGCAGCAGCTCCCCTATCGATGGAATAAAATAGAACAATTGCAGCAGTACCCGGCCCCTACATTTTGGCGAGGTGATCTTGGAGGTTATTCTCAACGGCATAGATCGCCAATTCGATGCGGTTTCTAAAGTGTAGCTTTTCGAGAATTGTACTTACGTAGTTGCGGACCGTTTTCTGGCTTAGATTTAGCGACTTCCCAATTTCAGCGTTGGTATGCCCACGCGCAACTTCGGCCAGCACATCAAGCTCACGCGCTGTAAGATCGCGGAATGCATCGGCTTCCGCATCGCGTTCGATTTCGCGCACGCGCGCGAGCAATCGTGAGGTCGTCGACGAATCGAGCACCGATTCACCCACAGCTGCAGCACGGATCGCGCGCAGCAGCTCATCGTTGCCAACTTGCTTCAGGATATAACCGACCGCGCCTACTCGAATGGCGCTGAGCAAGAGTTCATCATTGGCATACGAAGTCAGGATGACAACTTTAATATCAGGAAAACGCTCGCGGATGATGCGCGTGGCTTCGATACCCCCTTCTCCAGGCAAGCGGATATCCATTAAGACAACATCCGGATGGAGGTCTTCAGCTGCGCGCAACGCTTCAGTCGTTGTAGCAGCCTCGCCAACCACGCGCATGTCAGCTTCATCATTAATTAAGGTCGTCAGCCCCAGGCGAACAACCTCGTGATCATCGACGAGAAGCACGTGGACCACGTTCATGGCAGCCTTATTGGAAGTTGCAAATTAACCGTTGTGCCCCCATTTTCTGAGCTGATAATGTCCAATTGGCCACTTAACAGTCGAGCTCTATCGCGCATATTTTGTAATCCAAAGCCTTCATCAATTTGCTCGCCGAATCCTCCACCATCATCGGCGATCATGATCTTGAGCATATTCTTCTCCAGGGAGGCACTGATTTCTACGCGGCGCGCGCGCGCATGTTTGATCACATTGGCAAGCGCTTCGTGGATGATCGATAAAATATGCTCAGATTCCTTGGGTGAGAGAAAAATGTCAGCGGGAAGATCGATTTCTAGAGATACATCAACGAGGGAGGCATAGCGCGAATCGTTGACGATCTTCTTCAAGCTGATTGGAAATGGGACATCGGAGGGGGAGGATTGCAGTTCTCCCAAATTCTGACGAAGGTTGAGGATCACGTCGTTGAGCACGCTAGCCGCCCGATCCAGCCTTTTGGCAACCGCTTCATTCTTAGCAATTTTGCGTGATGCCTCCACAAGCAATCCTGCCGAGTAGACTTGTTGAATCGTGCCATCGTGCAATTTCCTGGCGATGCGCAAGCGTTCATTGGCCAGCATTTGCTCCTGCTCCATGGTTTCGACCATACGTTTGGTTTCAAGATCGAAAATTTCCATAGCACGCGTCATACTCATCGCCATGATCAGGCCAGCTAATGACCGAAATACGGATGGCGGGACACCAAAGAAAGCTGCAAAGGAACGTGTGTTGAGCAAGTTGGAGGGGAAAAATAATTCTGCGCGTGGGATGAGACCGCTCAGGAAGGCGTAGAAAATCATCGCCAACCCCGCCAATCTCAGCATGCGCACAATGTGAGGGAATTTCAGGGGGGCAATTTTTCGCAATGCATAATGACGTAATCCGAAGGCTGCGGCCAGGCCGCCTGGAAATCCTATGAAATAACGTGCCAGGGCATCGACTGCGTTGCGGTATTGCAAAGGATCATCGCGTACAGAGGGCGGCAAGAGAATCGTGAGAATAAGCCAAAGACCAATAAAGAAGATGGGTACGCGCCATCTTGTTCGTGCGGGGAGATTGCTCAGAGACAGACCGAAAGTGAACAAGCATACAAACGAAACTACGAGCAGCAGGATTTGAAAAACATAAAGAACCGTAATGGTGGCCGGAGAGAGGTAGGCCGTTTGGATCGGGATAAAGAGATCGCCCCACTCATACAGCCCATGTGTGAAGCCAAAAGCAGCCAACCAGGAAAGACTTCTGGCCAGGGCAAGGTTAGACGAATGGCGCGATTGCAGAGCAATGCTTAAACCCAGGATAAAAAACACCAAACCATAGGCAAACAGGATCAGCTGGGCATTCAGTTCGACAAATTCACGAAGAAAAAGCATGATCGCCGACATTCTAGCATAAAGCGTTCGGCGCCCCTGTTTCTTCCCCAAATGCCTGGTGATATAATCCGGCCTAGCGTTTCCGAGCGGTAATGAAAGGTATCATGTTTAAAAGGTTGCGCCG
>JADFRQ010000093.1 GCA_022561215.1 Chloroflexota bacterium
AGAGATTAAGCATGTGTCGCATTCAGAACCGAGCATTAGCGAATTTGGCACGCGATTACCCCGATCAAGTGAACGCCCTTGGCACTGTTCCACTTCAGGACCCTGACTTAGCCGTACAAGAATTGATAGCCATAATGGATGAACAGCTGCTGCATGGGGTAATTATCGGAACGAGCGTTCGTGGAGTTTATCTGGGAGATGATCGTTTTCGCAATTTTTGGGCCATGGTTGAGAAGACCGGGGCGCTTGTATTCGTTCACCCCACAACTCGCGGTTTCGATGATGAAGTTTTCAAACAGCTGTTCATGTGGAATACGGTCGGCAATCCACTTGAAACAACGATCGCCGCAGCACACCTGATCATGGCAGGAGTGATGGAAGATCACCCTAACCTCAAGATCCTACTGGCGCATGGTGGCGGAGCCATCTTGGCAATAAGGGGTCGGCTGCGCCATGCCCATTCTTTCCAAATTCAGGCCCAATCACGGCTGAAGGAGCCTCTGGAGGTATCCCTAAAACGTTTCTATTTTGACACGCTTACGTTCGATTCTGGATTGCTCAAGGACTTGGTGGCCTATGTCGGAGCGGAACATGTTTTACTGGGCTCTGATTATCCATTCGACATGGGTGTGCAACAGCCAGCAGAGACGCTCAAAGCGCTAGGATTATCCTCGGCAGATAACGCCAAAATTTTGGGCGGGAATGCAGCAGGTCTATTAGGTTTGTAACCCTATTGGCGAATGAATCAATCAACAGCTGTGAACGTGACCAAGGCTAAAATCAAGGGTATGCATTCGTGATTACAAAATCGCTAAGCGAATTTGTAGCAAATCTTGACCTTGATGAAGTTTCTGCAGCAGCGATCCTAACTGCAAAGAAATCCATCATTGACACGCTAGGCAATATCGTCGCGGCATCTCACTTTGGCGAGGGAAGTGACGCGATTGTTCGTTATGTAACCGACATGGGGGGTATCAAGGAAGCCAGGATAATCCCATTTGGCCAGCGAGTTCCCGCAACAAACGCCGCTTTTGCCAACGGAGCCTTGGCGCATGCGTTGGATTTTGATGACGTGATGGAAGGTCCACCCGGTCATGTCGCCCTGGGGGTGATCCCCAGCGCGCTCGCCGCCGCAGAACGAACAGGCGCGGTCTCCGGAAGACGCTTTTTGACCGCGGTCGTCGCTGGATCCGAAGTCGTCTGTAGGCTGGGCGAAGCGCTCATTTCCAATAAGGAAAATGCGTCGCTTCCATTATTTCTTGTGCCACAGGTACTTGGCTATTTTGGAGCGACAGCTGCTGCAGGACACGTACTGGCGCTTGACAGCGAAAAACTCTGGAGCGCGTTTGGCCTAACCCTGATGCAGGCAGCTGGAACGATGGAAACCATCTATGGGTCCTCGAGTGTGGGAAAAAATATTTATGGTGGTTTTGCCAATCAAGGAGGTATGCAAAGCGTTTTGCTTGCAGAGATGGGCGTCATGGAAAAAGATGCGGTCTTCGAAGGTCAAGCGAATCTTTTCGCAACACACTTTAGCGAAGCCAAGGCCGGCAATACCCTTCTTGAAAACTTGGGAACTCGCTTTCTATCCGAAAAGCGTTGGTTCAAAGTATGGCCCTCCTCTTCAACAACTCATCCTTTCGTCGAGGCGGCTTTAAATATCGCCGCAAAAGAGGGGTTTGATCCGAATGCAATTGAACGCGTTGTTGTCCATGTCGGCAGGTGGGGTAAGGCATTCTGCGAACCTCTGGATGAGAGGCGCAAACCAAGAAATTCAGCAATCGCAAAAAATAGCATCCCCTTCGTCGTCGCCAAGGCAATTGTAAATGGTGACCTTAAAGTCGAAGATTTTACCGAGATCGGACTGAATCAGCCGGAGATATTGCGTATGACAGAGAAGATTGATTACGAATTTAACGCAGATCTGGATAGCTTGGGCGAGGATCCCCCTGGGATTGTTGATATCTTTACCCAAAATGGTGATTCAATAAGTGCACGAGTGGATATTCCGCTTGGGCATCCCAGCCGTCCGCTTACCTGGGATGGGATTGTTCGCAAATACAAAGATCTGATTGCAGCCTCTACTGTTCCGCTTGAGCCTAAGAAAATCCAACGCAGCATTGATCTTATTGACACGCTCGAGGATCTGAATGACGTTAGTGAAATCGTGGATTGCGTCGTTGTAGAATGAACAAGCGCAATCCAGGACGGGACCGTTGAGATGGAACTTGGACTAAACGGCAAGAACGTTCTAGTAACCGCGAGCAGTGCCGGAATAGGACTTGGCGTAGCAATCTCGCTCTTCCGCGAGGGAGCGAATGTAGCGATTTGTGGCCGCGATGCTGAAAGGCTAGCTGCTGCGCAGCGTAAGATCAATTCCGAGGGCGAGGGCAGCATTCTGACAGTAAAGACAGATCTAAGGGAGAACACCCAGATCGAACGTTTAGTGGATACGGTAATAAGTGAATGGGGCAATATCGAAATACTGGTAACAAATACCGGCGGTCCCCGTCTGGGCGGTCTCCAGGATTTTGAGCGTTCCGACTGGGAAGAAGCGTTCGCGACTGTCTTCTGGCCTGTATTGAGTCTGATTAATCTGGTTGTGCCTGGCATGCGCACGCTTGGCTGGGGAAGGATCGTCTTCCTCACCTCGACGTGGGCAAAACAGCCAAGGACGGGGAGCGCACTTTCGACCGTTACCCGTTCCGCAATAGCCGGACTTTCCAAGTACCTTGCTCTTGAGCTTGCAGAGCACAAGATTACCGTAAATCACGTTCTCCCTGGGCCGATCCAAACAGAACGTTCTCGACGCCTCCCTGAGCAGAGGGCGCAACTTGATAAAAATAGCATACCCTCATCCCAAGACCCAGAATCACTTCTGAAAAAATCCGGGGTACCAAGCGACATCGGCGATTTGGTCGCATTCTTGGTTTCCGATCGCAGTACCTTCACCACGGGAACCAGTATCCAGGTCGATGGAGGCCAGGTTAGGAGTATCTTTTGATGAACCTGCATCCAACACATATCCCTCCTGCCTGGCAAGATTTTGTGATCGGAATGCGAAACGGTTGAAGCCGTCCGTGAAGGCGCCTTATCAATACTAATGGGAGCAAGAATGTCTGAACTCGCAGATCTCATGTCCTTATTCAAAAAAGAATTTATTTTATGCAAAGTGAGCAAAGGAGAAACCATCGGTCTGGTCACCGAGCGAGAGAGTAAACCCGACTATGTTGCCGCGGCTGAAGCCGCGGCAAAAGAGCTTGGGGCTTCCGTCTTTGAAGTACGCATCGCAGTTTCTGTTAGCGATGATGTACCGACTATTGCCAGGGGATTAGGATCTACCGGGCGAGCACTCGGTACGGATTCCATCGAGGCGGAATCGCTAAAACGCGCGGATATGGTCGTGGATCTCACCTCCGAGGGAATCGTACACGCACCCATTCGGGAGGAGATTTTGGCAGGCGGTGCTCGGATGCTTACCGTCATCGAACCTCCTGAGATACTTGAGCGGATGTTCCCGCGGGAGGAGATCCGCACGGAGGTAGAAAACGCTGCCCGGCTGCTTGAATCGGCAACTGAAATGAAAGTGGAGTCCGAATCCGGCACAGATATTACATTTCGTGTTGCCAACTCACCGGTTGGAGCGCAGTACGGTTACGTCGATCAGCCAGGCCGCTGGGATCATTGGCCAAGTGGATTCGTGCATTGCTACCCTGTAGACAAATCGGCTCAGGGCAAAATCGTCCTGGATCGCGGAGACATCCTCTTGCCCTTCAAGCGCTATGTTGAAGAACCCGTTGTGCTCCATTTCGAGGAAGGTTTCCTTCGCAAAATTGAGGGCGGTTTCGATGCACTTCTAATTAGAGAGTACATGGAAAGCTGGAAAGATCCTGAAGCGTTTGCTACCTCGCACACCGGCTGGGGGTTAGATCCACAGGCGCAGTGGAGCGCGTTAGCCTTATACGATAAATTTCAAGTCGCGGCGATGGACGCGCGCTCATTTCGAGGCAATTTTATGTTCTCCACGGGGCCGAATCGCTTCGTCGGTCGGTATACGCAATGCCATCTCGATTTCCCCATGCGCGCATGCTCGGTTTTCCTAGATGGCATTCCCGTTGTGGAGGAGGGAAAAATTGTACAGGAAGTTGCATTAAGCGAATAATTTGCCAGGTGTAGTATTTCATACACCGATCGGAGGAATTCTCAATGAGCGCATATGACCTGAACAGGCTGATGTTTGAGGTCCACCATCAGGATGATTTGGCCGCAAAATTTAGGGAAGATCCTGACGATCTCTTCAAGCATTTTGATCTGACCGAATCCGAGAGGGAAGCTCTGCAGTCAGTCGATCAGATAAGGATCTTAAAGTTGGGTGGCCATTCACTGCTAACCCTTTTCTTTGTCAGGAAAAATGGAACCCTGACAGACTTTGATCATGCTGTAACACATGATGTCGAGGGTTTAGAATTGCGCTACGGTTAAAAGAATTCACGAATTCTCGATTGGAGGCAAGCTTACCATGCCCATTGTTTCGGCCTGCTGCATCTCTCATGCACCCCAAATTATTCTTGATAAACCTTCAAATCTTGAGGATTTTAATAAATATGTAAGCGTATCCCGATCCATTCGCGATGATATATCGAAGGTTCGCCCAGACCTCATTCTATTTGTGACCAATGATCATTTCGACAATTTCTTCTTGAACAACATTCCCTCGATCGCAATTGGTGTCGGAGAGCAGCCTTATTCAGTCGACGCGAGTAGATGGGGTCGCCCGGAAATTTCTTACAAGTGTGAATCAGCCTCATCGTTGGCTTTGAAGCTCCTGGAGGAGTTATTAAACCGCGGAGTGGATATTACTGCCTTGCATAGCGTCACCATGGGCATGGATGTACTAGTACCCATGTATTTTCTCAGGCCAGAAGCGGATCTCCCTATCCTGCCGATTTATATTAATGATTATGTTAATCCCCGGCCGCGCCCCCAGCGCGCATACGAGTGGGGCAAGCATCTTGGCGAGATTCTGAAGGATCAGCCGGAACGTGTAGCCGTGATCGGAACCGGCGGCCTCTCCCATTGGACTGGCGTTCCTGGGAAAGCTAACTATATTGACGAAAAATCTGATCGAGAGATTATCGGAATGTTAGAAAGCGGTGAGGGTTTTCGACTTGCCGAGTATACGATTGATGAACTGCTTGAGCACGGTCAGCATGAGCTGCTGAATTGGATTTGCGTACAAGGGATGTTAGGTGGAAAATCCGAACTAGCGCGATATTTCTACACTCCCTTCTACGATTACGTAACAGGACATGCAATTGTTTCCTTTGCGATTGGGTAACCACCCCAATTAACGAAAGCGGGAAGGAGGTCACTAATGTTGGACTTCGATACTTTAGTACAAGAAGGTAGGGTTCACGCATCTGTGTATTCTGATCCGGCAATTTTTGAACATGAGATGAAGACCGTCTTCGAACGCAGCTGGGTTTACATAGGACATGAAGCCGAGGTAGCCCACGCAGGAGACTATAAGAGAGCTACGATGGGTCGCCAGCCCGTAATCCTTACGAGAGATAAAGGCGATAATCTGCATGTATTACTTAATCGATGCCGTCATCGCGGAACTCAAGTATGCCAAGACGAATTTGGGAATTCGAGCTTTTTTCGTTGCGCTTACCATGGGTGGACATACGAAAACAATGGCGACCTGACGGGAGTCACATTTAGCGATGCTTATGATGAGACCTTCGAGAAAGAAAAAATGGGGTTGCTGCGCGTACCACGCGTGGCTAGTTACCGAGGGTTCGTCTTTGCATCCTTGGAAGTTAATGTTTCTGAACTTTCGGATTATTTGGCCGGTGCGGCAGAGTTCATTAATGAATTCTCCGATTTATCGCTTGGGGGAGAATTTGATTTCTTCGAGGGAACGCAGAAAACTGGATATGATGGCAACTGGAAGTTCTCCATGGAAAATGGGATGGATGGCTACCATCCAGATTTTGTGCATAGGAGTGTTATTCCCAAGAGCACACGCGTTAACGATTCCCGTGCCCTGACCCGTGATTTGGGTAACGGGCATGGCGTAATCGATAGTCGCGCCTTTGGACCTCCTGCGTTGGATGGCTCCGATGATGGCGGCGGATATTACATGACTGTTTTTCCCAATCTCGTAGTGCTGAAGTCTCAGGTTCGTATCATTCGACCCGTGAGCGTAAACCGGACAGAGGTCTATACAAGAGTCGTACATCTAAGGGGCCTAGAAGATGACATAAGCAAAACCAGGCTACGCAATCACCAAATTGGATTTGGACCAGCTGGTTCAATATCTCCCGATGATTATGAGATGTTCCGACGGAATCGAGAGGGATTTGAGGCGCACTCGGTTGATTGGGTAACTTTAATGCGCGGACTCCATTCGGAGGAAATAGAGGGGAATCAGCGCATCGGGGGGCTCAGAGATGAGACGCCACAGCGTGGCTTTTGGAGACAATGGAAGAAGCTTACAAGCGGCACGGATAAGGAGTGAGTAAGGCTGGTTATCCCAATCGATGCGCGCGCCAGCCATAACGACTACGATGGCAAAACAACTAGAATTTGAACAAGAGATTGAGCGGTTGCTTTTTAACGAAGCCCGCCTTCTTGATGAAGCACGCTATGATGATTGGTTGGAGCTGTATACACAGGAGGCGGTTTACTGGGTCCCTGCAGGCACAAAACCATTGGAGGAAATCGATCCGGAATGGGAGGTCTCTCTCATTTATGATGACTGGGACCTTATGAACAAACGGGTTGCACGACTAAATTCCCCCTACGCATATGCCCAAAAGCCGGCTTCTCGAACACAAAGAATACTATCCAACATCGTTATCGATTTCTCAGAGGGCAAAGACAAGTGTGTGGTTAGTTCTTCGTATTGCTGCTACGAGTTGCGTGCGCATAAGATGACCACATTTATCGGAAGATGCGAACACACGCTAGTACGCGAGGACAAGGACTGGAAAATTACGAAAAAAGTTGTCGATTTGATCACAAGAGACGAGGTTGTTGATAGCCTCACTTTTATCCTATAGGAAAGTTGATCCTTTAGTCTGATGAGTACCAATGATCGAGAACCCGATTGGATCCTGGTTAGTGAATTTGCGGGAATTCGCGTGCGTGTGGATAGAGCTGCGAACGGACCGCGTTTGGAAATTGAGGATCTCAAATCGGGTATTAAGGCCTATTTCGATCCCCTTCAGCTGGAGAGTTTGGTCTGGGCAAGGTGGGATGACCTGCGCCAACTCGTTGATCCGGCGAGGGATAGAAGGTGGAGCGACGGGAAACTAGACGCTGATAGTACGGATACTTATGAATGATTGGGTTGCGCGTGAAGGATGTGCCCACTCCACGATCGAAGGTGTAGCCATCGGGGGCCGCGAGGCGCCGGGCATCAAGGTGTGGTGGTCTGGCGCGAAAGAGTGTCAAGACCCGCTCCGAATGCTCGCGAGACTACCCCGATGCGGTGCACACGGTTATCGCCCTTGAGGCGCATAATGACTTGGGCATATTATTTCTTACAGCCGAAAGTTGAAAGCTGTTTGCTGATGGCTGACAGTGGATTGCTGACTGCTTCCTTGCACCCTAGCTCACAGGATCCCCAGCTCCCTTGCTCCCCAGCACTATTTCCCATCCACCTCGCGATTCCACTTCGTCGAACGGAAATTCCACAGATTTCAACCAATTTATGGGGTTTCCTGAAAATACAGGCTTCTGAACCACATCAATACTTATTGCTCCACTGATCCCCTCCGCGCATGCATTCCTACTCCTGGTGACGTCCCAAAAATCACATCATTCGTCTGCGATAGAGCTTGTATTCAAGCGATTTCCAATTGTTCGTCAGAAGACTCATCCTCAGTTATTTGCTTGTTCGCCATCATAACTCCATCCATTACCCATAAACCCACGCTTTTACGACTGCAAGCACACATCAACCGTTGATAAGGATTGCCCATTGTAGCTACATGTGTTACTTTATAGCTACCTTTAAGGTGTCAAGGAGGATGAAATGGCGGACTTGATTGTAGGTGTGAGGGAGTTGAAAAATCGGCTTAGTAAATACCTCCGCGAGGTGAAAAAGGGGCGCAGCATTGTGATTACTGAACGAGGGAAGCCCATCGGACAGATAATACCGAAGTCTTCGTCCATAGATGATCGAGTTAAGATGCTGATCAGTGCAGGTTTAGTAGAGTGGAACGGCAAGAAGCTGGAACATGCCGAGCCAGCTGTAGTAAATCGTAGCTCTCGCCTAGTATCGGATATCCTTGTGGATATGAGAGAATGATCGTCTATCTTGACGCAAGCGCACTGGTGAAACGCTATATTGCAGAAGACGGTTCACCAGAGGTAAATGCACTAATTACGCAAGCAGATTCCACTGTCACTAATCTTATTTCACGTGCAGAAGTGGCCGCTGCAATTATGAGGGCTTCTCGCATGGAGATCATCAATCGAGAGGATGCACTGCAAGCCATTAAGGTTTTTCGCTCGGAATGGGAGAACCTACAACGGCTACCAGTAACCGAGGCAACAGTGGCGAGAGCGGACTCTCTAATACGCAATTATGATTTGCGAGGGTATGACGCTGTGCATATGGCCGCAGCCTTGATTTGGCAGGAGGCAATTGTTGAAACGATTACCATGGCGACCTATGATCACAACCTGTGGAATGTTGCCCGAAAAGTAGGCTTGGACATCTGGCCAGATCATTTGAAATCTTGAAACGCAAATTGATATGTAGATCGCAGCTTGCTACTTGAGATTAGTGAAACGCAATGTTCTTTATTGCGCCCAATCCTCACACGCTTTGCATAATGCATTGCGCCTGTTCCAACTCTCTCTTGGTTCCTAACAATTCCCTAATGAGGCGTGCGGAAATCCTTCTTTCCGGAATTCCTGCTTGGCGATCGAAGATAGCGCGCTATCAGGGCGAATGTCCGATAACCGCTCCCTTGCTCACAAACTCCCCGGCACTCTTTTCGCTGAAAGCTGATGGCTGAGAGCTGAAAACTTTTGTTGTTTGCTGATAGCTGTTCACTAATTGAGATTGGCGATACGCAATATTCTTTATTGCGCCCAATCCTCACACGCAATGCAAAATGCATTGCGCCTGCTCCCTTTTCTCCTGTGCTCATAACCGGCAGATTCTGGACTTATCGGTTGTGACACTTGTACTGTATTTAACAATATCTACAGTACTCTTATCACAAATCCTTAAATTGCGTACAATAGCATACATGAGCGGTTCTTATGACTCTATCCGTAAGGTGTTCATCGATCATCACGGCATCCTGCGAAGTTCCGAGGCCCGGAGGCAGGGTATCCATCCTCAAACGCTATCCCGGATGCTGGATGACGGGCGTCTAATCAAAGAAGAGAGAGGGCTCTATCGCCTTTCTGAAATCCAGCCCTCGGGAGATCCCGATCTCATTCATATTGCCAAACTTGTTCCCCGCGGGATCATCTGTCTGATTTCGGCACTTAGGTTTCACGAGCTGACGGCCCAAATTCCGAGAGCGATCTGGCTTGCGATTCGTCAAGAT
>JADFRQ010000094.1 GCA_022561215.1 Chloroflexota bacterium
CTCCTGCTACTCCGACCCCGAGCTCCTGAAGCTTGCGATGTCCAGGCCTATCGTCGCCCTCGTGGGCCGACCTAATGTGGGGAAATCAACCCTCTTTAATCGTTTAGCGGGTGAACGTTTGGCTGTGGTGCACGAAATACCAGGAACCACGCGCGACCGTCTCGTGGCGGAGGCGGAATGGCGCGGCCTCGTATTCGATATCGTCGATACGGGTGGCATCGACCCCACACGAAAGGATCCTCTCTCCATAGGATCATTGCATTACATTGAGGAAATCCGCGCGCATGCAGAAGCGGCCGCCCGAGATGCAGATGTGATCCTCTTCATCGTTGACTGCCAATCGGGGCTTAATCCTGTCGATGAAGAAGTGGCTAATATCCTGCGTCGCCATCAGAAAAGGGGAAAAAATAGCCTGTCTCCCCCGATCCTGCTCGTGGTAAACAAATGTGATAACGCGGCACTTAAGCGAGACGCTGTTGTCTATTATTCGTTGGGATTCGGAGACCCACTGCCCGTTTCCGCCCTTCACGGAACGGGCACAGGCGATATGCTCGATGTGTTATTGCAGGCGCTTGGGGACCTGCCCATCCTGGATGACCAGGAAGAACCTTCCATTAAAATTGCGATTATTGGCCGTCCCAATGTCGGCAAATCCAGTCTGTTGAACAAGCTGCTTGGCGAGGAAAGGGTCATTGTTTCGCCGATTCCGGGGACAACACGTGATGCTGTGGACACGAAATTAACCTACTTTGGCCAGGAAATAACGCTTATCGATACGGCGGGCATTCGCCGCCGCGGGCGCATTGAGCCTGGCGTTGAAAAATACTCCGTCTTACGCGCCCTGAAAGCGATCGAACGCGCCGACGTGGTTACACTGTTAATTGATGCCACGGGTGGCGTCATGGCCCAGGATGCACACATCGCCGGGATGGCGCTCGATAAACTAAAGAGCATCGTAGTCGTCGTTAATAAGTGGGATGCTGTCGCCAAAGATGAACACACGATGCTTGAATTCACGCGGCAAGTAAGAGAACATTTGAATTTTCTAGATTACGTACCGGTATTGTTCATATCTGCAAAAACGGGCCTGCGCGTTGGCAACGTACTCCCAACCGCCATTCAGGTGCAGAAGGAACGAATGCGACGAATCTCTACCGCTGAGCTAAATCGCATCGTGCGCTCCGCACTTGATCGACATGCTCCACCCTCCAAGGCGGGAAAACGTTTGCGGATTAAGTATGCCTCGCAAGTAAGTACGGATCCGCCCACATTCTTATTTCACGTGAACGACCCGGATCTGGTGCATTTTAGTTACGCACGCTATTTGGAAAATCAAATTCGGGAAAACTATAGTTTTCTTGGTACTCCCCTACGTTTCTCGTTCCGAAAAAAGTCGGATGATGTTTAGGCATAACCTCTCGCAGATACCCAAATCGCAAATTCTAATTCGAATTTTTATGTGGCCAAGGGCTTTGCGCTCCAGAAAATAATTGGGCAATCCCTAGATCAATAGGCCTACTTGCCACGGCCCTGTGCGGATCATATAATCGAAGACTATGGACTTCTCCACAAATATCGAACCGCCTTTCAGTAAGCCAGATCTCAGCCCGCGGCCTGGCTTGAAAATCCGCCTTCGTACACTATTGCGCGAGGTTGGCGAAACCATTCTCATTGCCGGAATGCTTTTTTTCGCGGTTAACCTTTTTACCGCGCGCATTCGCGTCGAAGGCGGCAGTATGGAGCCCAGCTTGCATAATGGCGAATTTGTCGTGATCAATCGATTGGCCTACCGTTGGGGTAATCCTGAGCGCGGGGAGATTATCGTCTTCCGCTTCCCGCTTGATCCCGATCGCAGATTCATCAAACGCATTATTGGCCTTCCTGGAGATTCCATTATGGTGCGCGATGGTCAAGTATTCGTGAATGGAATTGTTTTGGATGAACCGTATATCAATGCCGCACCACGTTATGAAGGTTCATGGACTGTTGAAAGCCAAAATGTATTTGTTCTGGGCGACAACCGCAACAATTCCTCGGACTCGCAAAACTGGGGAAGTTTAAGAATGGAAGAAATTATTGGCAAAGCCATTGTCATCTACTGGCCCCTGAATAACCTCAGTATCATCCCCCATTACAATATTGTGTCTGCTGCTGAAGAATGATCTTGCCGCTTACGTTCCCAACCAGCAGGTGCCAAGCTAAACGAATCCAATGCGCTGCGTGAAATTAGATCATCCTCGCCTGGCAGGCATGCATTGATGTGCCGTGCTTCGCTCAAGTCCCTTTTTGTTATTCGGAATATAATTATGCCCTGTTGGAAAAATGGCCGCGCAATAGGGTTTTTATCTTAATCGGCTTTGCTCAAATTGAGCGAGCCTTTCGAAGTAAGTTTTCCGCCGGCCTTGCTTTATCTCCTTCCCGGTGTGATATCAAAAATGCGCTTGAGGCCTTGGGGAATGGGAAAGGCGTAACCACGCCAACGTTCGAGAAAGTGTGTGTGTTGCAGCGCTGCGTGCGCTCATGGGCGGAGTAAACTATTCGAGTCGGCCAGGCATCAATGATCGAGGCAGGATGAACCAAAACGACAGTACGCCATCGACTCCGCGTGTCGTCGTCATCGCGGATATCGAAACCAATGCGATTTCCCTGGTCGAAAGTATATTGCGGCCAGGGGGGGTTGACGCTTATGTCAACAGCGCCGATACTCCCCAACCAGACGTTCTGGTTGTCGATATAACCCAGCTCATGGGGGACCCCTTGGCCGGTCTGCGCAATCGGCGCTCGAACAATGATGATGCTCCGGCGATCATTTTGGCGGCCCGATTTCCACAATCAAAGTTGCGCGATTTTTTTCGGCTGGGTGTCGCCGATATCCTGCTCAAACCCTATCGTTCCGAAGAACTTCTGGAAGCAGTATTTAATATTGCAGAATCACGGTCACGTGAACGCAGCACCCAGAGTCTGGCGCGCAAACTCGAATCGAGCCGCGAGCATACTCGCCAGCGCTCCGAGGAGATCCGCCTATTAAGCGAAATCGGCAGAACAGTTGTCAGCCTTGCGGATTTGGATCGAATACTTGCCCGGCTGGTCGAGGCTGCCGTCTTTGTCACCGATGCTGAGGAGGCCAATATTTACCTCGCAGAATCCGACACCAATGAACTTGTGCTTCGTGCCAGCAAACATGCCGGCGCAAGCGAAGCAGTCTTGCAGCGATTGCGGGCCGATGATTCGCTGGTCGGCCAGGTATTCCAGTCTGGCCAAGCCATGCTGAAACAGCCCTCTCTCGAGGGCGGCCCCATGAAGATTCAAACCGGTTTTCTGGTTCGTTCGCTGATCAACGTCCCCATCCGCTCCCAAAAACAACTCATCGGTGTGCTTGGTGTTTACAACCGACTTGCCGCGCGTGCCTTTACAGAACATCATCAAACCTTGCTTTCCGCGCTTGCTGATTGGGCGGGGGTGGCACTGGATTATGCCCAGCTCCTGCGGCAAGTTGACGGGGAGCCGACAGGAAGCAGGCAAGCGCTGTCCCAAGATCAGCAGCCGATTAAGGACGCCCTGGAACGCCTGCATGACCTGATGACCAACGATAAACTTTCACTTACGGAAGCTCAGTTGGGAGCTCTGGAAGGGCTAAAACTCACGCTAATGCGGGGAAACACCGATCTCACTGGACTCGCTATGATGGATGAAAAACCGGAAATGATCGAGTTGCCGGCGATTGTGGAAAATGTAATGGATGAGTGGCAAGATATCATGCAGCAGGATGATTTGAAGCTGGCGATCGGTCCAATCCTGCCGCTCGCTCCCTTTCCAGGCAATCCCAAACCTATTCATCAAATTATTAGCAACCTGGTTGGCTCCGCCATTAATCGTACCCAAGACGGACGCGTGGTACTTAACCTTCACCGCTTTGAGGTTGAAAATGGAAAGGCGGATGGTCTTTCGCCACCGGATGATATTTCTCTTGAAGATGGATTATGGATGGCCGTGACCGTCGCCGACTCGAGCCCAGGTCTTTCCCGAGAGATGGTCGCTGCAATCACCAGCAAAGAAATTGATCCCTCCGCAGGCAGAGAGGGCCTCGGTCTGTCCATGGGAGAGATCCGCTTGATCTCATCGAGCATTGGCGCCTATATCTGGCACGATCAAAGCCCAGCCGGAACCACAATAATTTTTGCGATTCCAATCGCATAATCGGAGGCCAGTATGGCAAGCAAACCCATTTCCGTAGAGGTCTACACAACCAGCCATAAGATCCTTGGAAGAATACACCCCGGAGGCCATGGGCTTTACAGCTTTCTAAACATGCCCACTGTGTCGTACGTGGAGATGGAAGGCGCTATCCTGAGCCGGTTGCATCAGCCCAATCGTCTGGTGGCGCGTTATTCCTCGTTATGGTTGGTCAAGCGTGAAATTGTTGCCTTGCTGGTGAGCGCAAAATCTGAAATTGGACCCACGGGTGTATACGGGACGGGTTATTTGGGCCGCGCGCCATCCTGGGTGCACGTCATCCTTGGTGGTTATGAGCTGCGAGGAAAGATTGAAACCCCGGGAAAATTTGATTTCGGGTCGTTGATGTTTGAAGGTGACATAATATTTATCGCCCTTTACGACGCGGAACTTACGGCGGTTTTCTTTCCCAAGATTGAAGCCGAGACCCCTGCTTTGATGTTCAATCGAAGGATGGTCGATGCGATTGGCCTCATGCCGCGCCGCGAGATCCCTGATGAGGGAGCTAAAGAAGAATAGCGAAAAAGAGCTAGATTGCAATCAATATTGGCACGGACGGGGCAAAATCGGTGCAAAATGACTTGGTTTTCATCCCGCGATAGAGGAAATTACACAAGGTTAAGCTAAAATCCTGGGTGGCGACACGAGGATTTTTATTTTCTCCGAAGAAAAAACAATTAAGGGAAGAAGGGCAGTCCCCAAAGAGTTTCTCAGATCTGTGAGTAGTTCGACCATTTAATAACTCATCAAAACTGGCGCGTGGTCGCGGGCAGCCGGCGAAGTTTTTATTAACCCGCGTTGCCTACTACACTTTGGTCGTAGAAGAATGAAAGTGTTTTGTGTGATTGATAAGCAGCCCGCCTTCCCCCAAAGATAAATCAGTGGGCGAGCCGCCGTGCCCGAATCCAGGTTGCCAGTCCTTCACGCAGCAAGCTTCGACGTATTCTGGTTTTTTCCTATAAGACAGGGGCAAGATGAGGTTATTCTGGATTGGTGCGGCCTGGTTGGCCGGCATTGGTTTAGGCTCATTGGCCAGATTGACTACGGCCCATTGGATGCTGCTCGCAGGGATCGCATTTTCGAGCGCGCTGTGGCTTCGAAATTCATCTCGCTATCGTTGGCTCTATCTGCTCATTCTCATGCTCTGCCTTGGGGCCGCTCGCTTCCAGGGCTCCCGGATTACCATCGATCCAGATCATGTCGCCTGGTACAACGACTCCGGTGCTTATGCAACGCTGACGGGCGTGATCGTGCAACCCCCAGATGTGCGCGATAGCTACACAGGTTTGGAAGTAGAAGTCGAAAAACTTCGTTTCGACGGTCCGGGTGGAACCTTTCCTTCGAACGGCCGCATCCTTGTACGCACTTCAAGGTTTAACGATTGGGCCTACGGCGATCGAATTCTGATCAAAGGTTATCTCGAGACCCCTCCGGAATTTGAGACGTTTTCCTATCGCGATTATCTCGCCCGACAGGGCATACACAGCATGATCTCCTTTGCTTCCGTGAAGGTCCTATCCGTAAAGAATGGCAATCCGCTGCTGCATGTGATCTACGCCATTCGCAACCATGCGCTGCGTACTATCCAGAGACAATTTCCCGAACCGGAAGCATCACTGCTTGCCGGGATTCTGCTGGGGATCGAGCAAGGCATCCCTCCACAAGTAAGACAGGCATTTAACGATACTGGCACCGCGCATATCATTGCCATATCGGGATTCAACATTACGATAATCGCCGCACTCCTGATGAGCCTCTTCCGGCGTCTTCTTGGCGCTTCGAAAGGCTTTATTGCCGCAGGGGTCGGAATCATTGCCTACACGGTATTGGTTGGCGCCAGCGCAGCAGTGGTGCGCGCCGCCGTCATGGGAAGCCTGACGTTGATCGCGCTGCGCATGGGGCGTCAGACCTTCGGGCTGGCATCGCTTTCTGCCGCGTCCATATTTATGACCGCACTCAATCCCGAGGTATTGTGGGATGTCGGTTTTCAACTATCCTTCGCCGCCACCCTGGGGCTGATGCTCTACGCGCCAAGCTTCGAGCGTGCGTTTCAACGGATTGTCTCGAAGGTATTGCCCAGCGAACAGAGCGATCGACTTGCCAGACCTGTCAATGAATTCTTGCTCTTCACCTTCGCTGCCCAAATAATGACCTTGCCTTTAACCGCATTTTATTTCCGCAGCTTTCCGCTCGCGTCTTTATTGGCTAACCCGGTAATCCTCCCCGTTCAAGCGGGCCTCATGATCAGCGCCGGGATCGCCACTATCGTTGGAATGATTTTGCCAGCGATGGGGCAGGTATTGGCCTGGTTCGCCTGGCCTTTTCCAGCATTTACCATCAAAGCTGTCACGTTGTTCTCCGATCTGCCATTCAGTACGCTGCCTCTTGGTTATTTTGGGGGCGGGTTTGCCGTGGCGCTTTATGTGATCCTGTTTGCTCTCACTGCCTTTCTCTTCATTCCAAAGGAGAAGCGGCCGCCCATCCGGCTTCCTGCGATTCCCATTAGCCTCATCCTGGTTGTTTTAGCCGTATGCGCCCCCTTCCTCTGGCGCATCGCTGCCGATCGACCCGATGGGCTGCTGCATCTCACGATTTTCGATGTGGGATCCGGCGATGCCGCGCTCATCCAATCGCCGACAGGGCGCTTCATGCTCTTCGATGGCGGACCGAGTCCTATTGCGCTTGCCGAGAATCTGGGGGCGCGCCTGCCGCTTCTCGACCGCAGGCTTGATTGGCTGGTGTTCACCGGCACGGCCGATAATCAGATTTCCGGCCTCGCCGAGACGCTCACACGCTTTTCACCCAACAGTGTCTTGCGCGCCGGCCCTGCCCGATCAGGCCCTTACCGATACCTATTTAATTTATTTTCCGATGCCGAAATCCCCATTATCGAAGCGCAGAAGGGCCAAATTTTCGACCTTGGTGAAGGATCTTCATTGCATGTTACCCAGGTCGGAAGCCATGGAGCCCTCTATATGCTTTCGTATGGATCCTTTCAATTCCTGCTCGCGCCCGGCGCTGATCCAAAAATGGTGGACGATCTCGCGCAAGCGGCTCTGCTCCCCGTAACCGGCGTCCTGCTCCCCGATGGCGGCAGTGAAGCGCTTAATCCATCCGCCTGGCTGGCCAAGCTCCAGCCCCTCGTCGCCGTGATCTCGGTCGAGGCGGGAAACCGTCGCGGCCTGCCTTCCGCCGAAGTTTTGCGAGCGCTCGAGGGGACAAATATCCTGCGCACAGATGTGCATGGTTGGATCGAGTTTATTACGGATGGGGAGCAGCTGTGGGTCGAGGTGGAGAGGAACCCTTAGGTAAGCATTGAGATTCAAGACACACGCTCTTGTATTTTTTCTCCATAGTAGGCTTTCAGTCTGACTATCCGAACAAATTCCAGAATATGTTGAATATAGGATATTATCTAGGCGTGTTTCCGGAGAATCATTAGGTAGCGAGCCGCGTGTGCGCGGTTTACAAGATTATGCTTGTGTCGCTGTGGTGTCTTTTGGACAAAAAGGTATTTGCGCTGAGCCATGAATCCCAATACTGCCGATAGGGCATATCCTAATTCGACTGCGTTGAAGACGGCAGGTAGCCTCGTGAGGGTGCTTGACTCAGTACATCCCAAGCTGGCAAGCGCCGTCGCTTTTTGCTAAATTATCAATGGACCTTTACTTGCGGGGCGAATCGATGTTCACCTCTGGCCAGATCTGCGACATGCCCAGCATTCCGCCATCAACCCTCCGAAGGTATGTTAATCAATTTGTCGAACACCTTAGCAAGGACGCCACAAAAAAGCGCTCCCGTCGCTTCACCGAACGCGATGTGGCTGTGCTCGCACGAGCTCGCGAGCTGATTCAGCAAGGCCGCAGCCCGGAAGAAGTCACCTCACTTTTGCAGGTTGTCGGTGAGGAAGGGGAAAAGCCCGAAGATAGCGCATCGTCGCTCGATCTCGTACCATCAATGAGCCGGGCGCTCACCGAAGCCGTAGACACGGCGAGGGCGCTACGCACTGAGCTTGGGGGACCTCTCCCGACCAGGTGGAGGAGGTAGCACGCGCCCAGGGGGCAACCGACGACGAGCTGGCGCGGATCCACGAATGGATGCGACAATCTTAGTGGCGGCGCCTGTTTGGGCGGCCTGCGGAAGAGCAAGGAGCCGGGAACGGAGGAGACTAAGTGCGAAAGATACCTGCAGCTCTCGAAGTACTCTTGGCAATTCCCCTATACACGAAACTTAGCGCAGACGATTCGGAAATCCTTAGTCTCAGGAATTATCGCGACACCATAGACTGCTATTGCGTCTCCTGCAGGGATTCAAGTGTCTTCAAGAGAGAGGACGAAACCCCTTCGCAGATGGCGTCGTCGCTCATCGGCATAGGCGGAGGAGGCCCCTACATAGAGCAGGCTGAAGTTCCTTTCTTCTTTGACATGATCTTCCAATGCAGCAGGGATCCGGAGCATAAGTTGGTCTTCTACTTCAGAAAGTTTCAGAGTGTGTTGATGAAGGTGGGCGAATACCCCTCCAGGGCTGATCGGGTCTTTCCTGAGTTGCGAAAGTTCGAGAAGAATTTGGGAGAGTATTTCAACGATTACAAACAAGCTAGCTTTCTTTTCAGTCACGGTGTGGGGATTGGGTCATTCGCCTACCTCCGAAGAGTTTTCGAGAAAATAGTTGATGATACGGCAACCGAGAAATTCGCAGCAACCGAAGGATGGGAGCTTGACAAATGGAAATCAGAAAAGAGGATGCACGAACAGCTCGAAGATCTTAAGGATGTGCTCCCTGATTTTCTAGTGGAGAACTCATTTGTCTGGAGCGTGCTCAGCAAAGGGATCCACGAGCTGGAGGAAGATGAATGCCTTAAGGCCTTTGGGGTGGTCAACGCGGTCATCGAGGAAATTCTAGAGGATAGATTATCTAGGAAGCAGAAAGAACTGAGGCGAAAAGAGCTAAGAAGTCAGCTTACTCAGATCAAATCGGATATGGATAGCAACGCCGACTAACAGGATGCGCTGCCTAACCATTCGTTGGAGCGGACCCGGCCTCGTTAAATCGCAAGAATCCCTGATACCTAAAACCTCCAAAAAACGCACCCAGGGCGTCCTGGAGTGTCGATTGCTTGTCCTATCCTCTAAATTCGAGAAAAAGGCTGCTCAGGTGCCTGCATGTCGGGCGGCGACTGTCAGGCCAGGCTAGCTTCCAACGTGATCTCGACCGCTTCTAGAGCGCGCGAAATGGGACAGT
>JADFRQ010000095.1 GCA_022561215.1 Chloroflexota bacterium
AAAGTCGCACCTTCTATCCCTGAACCGCTGCAACCAGCTCTGACCCCCATTCTCGATACCATCGCTTCTCTCTCCCAACAGATCCGCGCCTACGATCGACAGATCGAAGCTCTCTGCGAGAGCATGTACCCGGAAACGAAACTGCTGCGCAATGTCAGCGGTGTAGGCCCACTTACCCTATACCCTCACCCTGGAGGATCCGCAGCGCTTCCCCAAGACACGGACCCGCGATCGGTCTGGTCCCCAAGCGAGATCAATCCGGAGATCGCGATCCCCAGCTGCGGATCACGAACACGTTCCTGCGCCGCCTGCTGGTCTCATCCGCCCAGTACATCCTTGGGCCTTTCGGACCGGACTGCGACTTGCGCAGGTGGGGACTGCGGCTCGCCGAGCGCGGTGGCAAGAACGCCAAAAAGCGCGCTGTCGTTGCGGTGGCCAGAAAGTTGGCCGTGCTGCTTCACCATCTCTGGAAAAACGGTGAGGTTTATGAGCCCTTCTACCATGCGCAGAGCAATGAAGCGGTGCCAGCCCTTTTGGCAGTTGTTTGAATTCGTGATGGAAAACTATTCGCAAAAGGAGAAACACATCGACATGATCCAGGAATAGACCGAGCGATCACGCTCAACATCATCCAGCCTACGTCTTGTTCGGGCGACGCCTGTGCTCTGCACAGGTTAAGCTAACAACTGAAGTTGCAGATGACAGGCCAATTATTCCGGTTATCTATGTGGAGAATGGTTACTCCATTCTCCCAGGCGATGGGGTTTCTCCCCATCGCCGCACACTACTGGAACGAACACCAATGGGCACCGGGCTTATGAAATGAGCCCACTTAGAGTGCGGATGGAAGTGAGACGAAAGGATGTGGGCTAAGGAAGACCAGAGAGAATGGTCGCCACGTCGACCCTTGACAATTTATGCCTTCTCATGGAAGTTGTTAGGCGTCTGAAAGTGCGGATAAGTAAATACCATCCTCAATAGGCCACATCTCCATTGCATCTAGTATAACTTGGGTTCTTCCAGGAACAGAAAATATATCGTTTACTTTGAACGATTTCTTGATTACTTTCGCCTTTGCGAATTCCTTCTTCATAATTTGAGGAAAACGTTTAGCGAATGCTTCGAATACAGTAGCTTGCTCAGTAGTAAGATTAACATACCTCGGTAATGCCCACGCATAGATATAATCTGAGACAAACTTAATCTCCGCTCTTACAGGATCATCCTCAAATGGATTGATCTGATCTCTACTTTGAGCAATGTTAAATATTTCCAAATTTCGAATATATGAACCCAGATGATCTAATTGACTAGGATAAAACCCTAATTGGTGGATTCTTACATCAACAATAACATCATCAACAAGATCTATTACTTCAGTTGCTGTTTGGACAGAATATTCCGAAACGTCAGGGCTGGCACAAGCTATATGAAAACCTTCCTTATAGACCATCAGGGCATGGGTGAGCTCATGTGCTATGAGCTTCTCAAATGCTGGATTGGATTTCTCAATAAATGGTCGGTAACGAATTTCCACATTTGATATCGTTGGACCAATCGCTAAGGATCCATGATATTCATCTAGTAAATTTGCATCGATATAAGGTGAAATCACGACATCACGATTCGTTTCGTTCTCTCCATCGATAATGTAATTATTCAGGGAAGACGAAAGTGTAGAGAAGTCAAACAAATCAAAAATCTCCAAAGACGCCTAACGGCTGCGAGCTGAGGCGCCGGGGCTTGGATCAAGGTCTGGAATTCAGGCACCATATCTCTCACCGTTGACTGAAAATCGCGCCGCATCCCCAGTCGCCTCCTGTGAGTGGTTGGGCCGCTCGTTGGATAAGCGCGCGCCAAATTCGCCGTATTATAGCGCCCATATTATAATGGACCGGTAGTTGAAAGCTGCAAATCGAGGGAGGTACGGTGACAAAGCGGGGTTTTTTTGTACTTGCAGATCTAACCGGATACACCGATTTCCTAAACGGCACAAGGCTCGACCACGCCGTCGAAACGCTTCGCTACCTCTTCAACAATATGCTCGAACAGATCCGCCCCCCGTTCATGATATCAAAGCTCGAAGGGGATGCCGTCTTCGCATTCGCGCCGGAGGGGGAGCTTGATTCAGGGCCAGACCTTCCTCGATGCGCTTGAGGAAATCTACTACGGTTACTCGCTCTCCTGGGAGCGGCTCAAGGTGAAGACCGATTGCGACTGCAACGCCTGCCGACTGACGCCCAAACTGGATCTCAAATTCGTCGCACATTATGGTTCCTACGCGCGGCAAGATCATGGCAAGTATGTGGAACTGGTAGGGTACGATGTGAATCTGGTCCACAGGCTGCTCAAGAACCATATCACCGAGGAGACCGGCCTGCGGGCTTATGCTTTTCTCACCGAGGTTTGCGTTCAAGCGCTAGATCTCGGAGAAATCACCGAGAGTATGCTCGAGTATCATGAGGAATTCCCAGATGTCGGCGAAGTCGTGGGATATATTCATGACCTAAGCACGATCCATGACGAGAAAGCGCAAGCACAAACGGTCTACGTCCCTGCGGAAACAGCAGGCCTCGTCGTGGACTTCGACTTGCCGATCCCGCCGTCGCTTGCGTGGGATTATCTGAGCGAACCTGACCACCAGCGGAAGTGGCGAGAGGATAAGTTGCTGAAGATCAGTGGGCTGGAAAAGGGCAGAATGGGAACCGGAACGATGCTCTCGCTCAGTCCAGAGATCTTTGGGAGCTTCGCTCCTTCAGATGAATTGATCGCCGATTGGAAGCCGACCGATTACTTCACTTACCAATGCATGGTGCCCAGTGCCAGCAACACCAAAGTGAGACACCTGTACATGACGGAGCTCATCCCCACCGAAGGTGGAACGCATGTGTCCATGCGATTTGGTGTTCCGGAGGCCCAAAACCCTCGCTTCACTTGGCTGGTGAGGTTAGTGTGGCAAATCGCCTTGAAACATGTAGCGCGGCGCGGCCTCAAGAGATCAGCCAAAATAATCAAGGAGATGGTTCAGGAAGACATTCGCAAAGGCAAGATCGTGCCGGAACAGCTGACAGCCGCCTACCATCCCGCAGAGGATATTCTGAGGCTGGGCTCGGAATAGCAGAATTTTTCAAGTCATGATCTCAGAGATACGTCCAGCGGCCTAATGGCTGCGAGCTGAGCGGCCGGCCTCTAAATACTCATCTTCTGCGTCGATTCCATCTCTGTTGGTTCTTTACTTGGAGGCTGTCCTTATCAGCCTCTAATTTATTGGTATAGGTCACAATTAGCAATTGACCACCTTCATTTATGTGGTTGAACACGCCGAGTAATATCTCACATGGATCAGATTTTCGGACGAAATGTTGTGGAGGTGCATCCTGGCCATCACTAACCTATTTTTCTTTAGGTGAAAAATGTTTCAAGTCTTGGAATCCATTTCCCCGCAATTTCGTTACTACGAATAAGGGGTTTGTCAACTTTGATAAATTCGTGGTTGTGATTTCGGTCGCATGATCTACATCCATACTCCTGAAAGGCTTGCCGCATAATATGGTTGTTCTGCAAGAAAACCTTGCAGAAGGAAAACTTCGCAACCCTGTAAAGGGAGACCTTGTGCCAAAGTTGAGCGACGAGGAGCTGATTAGACGAGTCCAGGCAGGCGAAAAGGGGCTGCTGGGTGAACTATACGACCGGCACCATATGGGAGTATTTCGCTATTTGATGGCTCGCGTCCAGGATCAACAACTGGCCGAAGATCTAACCAGCGATGTATTCATCCGAATGTTGGATCACTTATCAGACTATGAAAACAGGAACGTTCCTTTCACCTCCTGGTTATACAGGGTTTCACGAAATTTACTCATTGACCACTATCGCAAAGAGGAGAAGCACAAATTATCCCCGCTCGGGCAAAGTGAAGGGATCAGCAAAGATCAGCCTACATTGTTTTCGCATGTGGAGCAAAAAATCACGTTCGAGCAGGTGCGGTTGAGCCTCTCCAAGTTGGACGAAAATCAATCCGAAGTCATTGTACTGAGGTTCTTAGTTGGACTTTCTTTGAAGGAAGCCGCGCATTCATTGGATAAGTCTGTTGCTGCGGTAAAAGCACTCCAGCATCGCGGACTTAAGCATTTGAGAACAGAGTTCTATGCAGATAATGAATAGGTGGCCCAGATGAGCGAAGAACGATTGCAACGCAGATTAGAGAAGCTAGAAGCCGGTGTGTCGCTTGAACGATGTCTTTCGGGGTTGTCCGAAGAGGAGGCAGACCTTTTAAAGCAAGCCGCGTTTCTCAAGTCAATCGAATTTCCTGAGCGTGATGCAATGATCGTTAAAGCTCAACGTGAGCAATTCCTGGATCACGTACCAGGGAACCCAAGGCCGAAGGCGCGATCTGTTGAGAAGGACTCGAATTCCAGGGGATCACTCAAAGCGTTTCGTTGGCTCCCCGCAGTTGCGATTACGGGTGCAATTATCTTATTTGGGATGTTTTCTCTTCTCGCATTGACCATTGGCGGAATTCACGTGTTTCGTCAGATTTCAACTGCGTTCGATGACAGAGGTGAGGAATCTGAAGTCTTGATAGCTGACAGCCAGGATTTAGCAGGATCGCCTGCATACCTTCCTCCAGACCAAAGCAGCGCAGTGCTCAATAACGTCCGAGGATTTATTAATGTTCAGAGAGGTGATGGCGGCTGGGAAATTGCTGAAGCCGGGACCGCGGTCTCGAAGGGAGGCAGAATCAAGACTGGGGCACTTTCGAGCGCCACTCTCCTTTTCTACGATGGCAGCGAAATCTTTTTAGGTCCAGATACGGAGATCACCCTAGACGAGATTGATGCACCTCGACCGCCAAGTCCGCGTACCATCATGGTCAATCAGGCAACAGGCAGCACCGATCATGAGGTAGCGCAGTCGGGGAACGCGGTCTCAACATACAAAGTAATCACCCCTTTCGGCGTAGGGGAAGCAAAGGGCACGACCTTCACAGTTTTCGTATCCCTTTTATTTGCTAGGTTTGATGTGGATGAAGGAGCCGTCGCAGTCACCAATTTGGAGATCACGATTATCGTTCTCGCAGGGGAATCATCTACAGTCCGTCAAGGTCAAACTCCTGAGGAACCCGTATTTCGTGTCGTTGGCGAAGGAGAGATTACTGCAATTGGAGATAGTTGGGTGATCTCCGGACAATCTTTTGTTGTCGATTCCAGCACAATCATCGTGGGAGATCCTCAAGTTGGTGATTGGGTATATGTCGAGGGGCGGTTGCTGCCTGACGGGACAAAGCTAGCTGACAAGATAATTCTCCTCCGCCGAGCCGCAAAAAACAGTTTCAAAACGATTGGAACTGTAGAGGAAATCGGCGAGGAACTATGGATCATCGCGGGTCACGAGATTACGATAACGGAGGATACGGCCATCGAAGATGGAATAGTTGTGGATGATGTGGTGGTCGTTATCGGATCTATCTTGGATGATGGTAGCTTGGTAGCTGAAACAATACGATCTGCGGACCACCGTATTTTTCCCTTCGAATTCATCGGTGTCGTACAGGCGATGGATGAAAGTTGGTTAATCTCCGATATCGAAATTCTTATCGAAGAGAGTACAGAAATTATCGGTGAAATCGAGCTTGGGGACCTCGTCAAAGTCGAGGGATGGATCCTTGAAGATGACACCTGGGTTGCGGCCGAAATTAAACTCGGAGATCCCGACGACCGCAAATTCGAGTTCGTGGGAGTAGTGGAGAATATTGATCCCTGGGTTATTTCCGGCATAGAGATCGCCACGCGAGAGTGGACCGAAATTGAGACTGGAATCGATGTTTCTGACACCGTAAAAGTTGAGGGGCTGATACTCGAGAATGGGAGTTGGCTTGCCGACGAAATCAAATTGGTACATGAGGAGGAAGGCGACGATCCCGGGGAAATCATCTTTGAGATCACCGGTCAAGTTGAAAGCATAGATCCCTGGGAAGTTTCAGGTTTTTCGATTTCGGTAGATGACCAAACGGTGATTGAGGCAGGAATCAGCATCGACGATTTGGTCAAGGTCGTAGGGATCATTTTGGAAGATGGCTCACTGCTTGCGAAAACAATACAAAGGATTGAGGAAAATGAGCTTGGTTGCTTCACATTTGTAACGATCGTAAGTCGTGTTGATGGAAATATAATCGTGCTTGTTGACGGAACAAGGCACGACCTCAGCGAGAATGTGATGATTGAAGGGGACTTAGAGATTGGTAGTGTGATCAGTATCACCATTTGTACCGCGGAGGACGGTACCGTAACGGTGGTCGTGGTGATCGTACTCTTCCAACTCGATCAGCCACCTGGCGATGATGACACGGGTGTGCCCTCGAACGGAAAGGCAGTTATTTGTCATATTCCACCTGGGAATCCGGGCAACCGCCGCACGAAAACGGTGGGCCAAGCAGCCGTAAGTGGCCATTTAGGTCACGGCGATACCCTTGGTCCTTGCCCGTAGGACCATTAAGAATTCATGAGCAATAAGAAGGAATTCTTGATACGTTTCCTCGGGATCATGTGCACCCTATATAAGCGGCATAACGGCTGCGAGGCTGAGGCCGCAAGACTTCGTCTTGCTTACAGCAGAATGGCTTCGCCATTCTGCCAAGCTTGAGGGCGCAGCCCGATAGCCGTCCGTTCCAGCGAGATGTTATGCGGCCGGTTGTTACCTAATTCTTGGAACCGTACGGTCTGACCTCCTGGATAAAGATGGTAGCACCTGCAAATTCAAACCCAGTGTTGCGCCCCCCGATTTGACGACTATGAACGATCCTCACCCAAGCCAGCTGTAGTAAGTGAGGTCCCGGCAACGAAGTTTTATGGGTCCTCAATCCGTTAGAGTACAGATTCCAATTCCTCTGCGGTCTGGGGGGTATGGATCATGACTAGACCGGGAACTCCTAACTGGTCGGCGATCGGCTGCGGTTCGGCCCAACCAGCATCAAACGCCTCGCCTGACCGATCGATGGGCAGTGAAGCATGCAGACTTCCGTCGGGATGGATGTGTGCGAACTCGCGTCCAGAAACGTTCTGATCTTGCCGAGCAATTGGTATCGTCTCATTGATCCATAGCCCGCGGGCTCCTGGGAGCGAGAATGTTGATGGGCGGTTTTCAACTCCTGGAAGGGTGAATGCAATGCGGAATAATGCCTCGTTCACCTCCGGAACGGGGTCCACCCCAATTTGCTGATGTGGCACCGATCCAGTCGTCTCGGGCCTAGGGGCTTGCCGCTCAGGAAGAGTCGGGAAAGTCATGATCTGCTCCTATTCAGGAGTTCACGCTCCGATTCCGGGTGCCACAACCGGGAACCATGCACATTCATTTAGTGCGATGGTCGGCGAGCATCATCTAAGGTGCCAATGGCACAAATTTTCGCACCAAACCATTTCCGGTGTCAGCAATGTACAGTGCGCCTGTGCTGTCGAACGCCAATCCATGCGGCATTTGCAGCAAGCCCGCCGCTACTTCTCCCAGGAATTTGCCTTCAGGGCTGAAAGCTTGGACGCGTGAATTATTAACCTCTGAGACGAAGAAATTGCCTTCCGAATCAAAATTGATGCTTGTCGGTACCAAAAATTGACCTTCACCCTCTCCTTGCGAGCCATATACTGCCAGCAGCTTTCCCTGAGCCGTGAACTTTTGCACGCGATGGTTACCCCGGTCCACCACCCATAAATTGCCCTCATCATCGAATTTGATGCCAGTCGGATTGGTGAGCATGCCCTCCGCGGTGCCAGGTTCACTCAATGTGTTAAGAAACGTCCCGAGAGAGTCAAACACCTGCACCCGCCCGTTTCCCCAATCCGTTATGTAAAGGTTATCGAATTCATCAATTGCTATGACCATCGCCGAGAGGAACTCCCCAGGATTCACGCCTTGCGCACCAAACGATATAATCCATTCACCCTCTGCAGTGAATTTCTGGATGCGATGATTGCCGCTTTCCGACACGTAGACGTTGCCTACGCTGTCTATCGCAATCCCGGTCGGGTTTAGGAATTCCCCGTCTGCGCTTCCTTGTGAGCCCCATTGCGTCAGCAACTTACCTTGAGGCGAGAACTTCTGTACTCGGTTGCCCTGGAATTCGATTGTATAGACATTGTCATCATTATCGATGGCGATTCCATTAGGAAAGGTAAACGAGATATCGCCTGCTGGTTCCGCCCCCCAAACCGCGACCTCGCTGAACATTGGCGCTGCGCCCGCCGGTTTCTCCTCCGGTATTGGGGTTGTGGCTGAAGGCTTGGGCGGTTCTGAGGTTGGCTCAAGCGGGGAAACTACTGGGACAGTGCAGGCGGTTACTATCGTTGATATGGCTAAGATGAGTACAGCTGCTACTTGCCGGCGTGTCATAGTACGATTCTCCGATTGGCGAGGGTCTTGAGACTAATCGTATCCCAGATACAAAACAATCATTTCCTCATTGGTATTCAGATGGGTAGCATAACGGCTGCGAGGCTGAGGCCGCAAGACTTCGTCTTGCTTACAGCAGAATGGCTTCGCCATTCTGCCAAGCTTGAGGGCGCAGCCCGATAGCCGTCCGCTCCAGCGAGTTGTTATGCGGCTACTACGCCCCTTATCGAGAATCTTCTTCCACCAACAGGGATGAGCTCAATCCTGGGAGGATGACCCCGAGGCCATCGAGCATATCCTTGACCGATGATCCAACGACCTATTTCCTTCTTAATTAGCTCGCCACAGTTAGGATCCCAAAAGGACTTCTTCATGACGTTTACTTCTGCGTCAATAACTCTGTCATCTAATTGAATCTCGAGAATTACGGATTGCCAATTCGGGTTGAAGTAAGCATCTCTATCAGCTGCGCTGATCTCAAGTCCATAGCCAGCACCTGATTCATGATGCTCACCATTATTCCAGGCTGAGACAATCAAGTAATTTCCCTTCTGTTGCCGCATAACGGCGCGAGATGAGCGGCCCGCTTTCAACCCCGGCATGGAAATCAAGTCTTGCACAAACTTGGCTGAATCTCGGGTCCGCTCCATTGAGTTGTTATGCGGCGAGAGATTTCCTATTTATGACTATTTCCCCCGCTTATTGTGCTTTGGTTTGCTTCGGGAGATTATTCTGGACTCTGACTTCCGAGCGTCATTAATACTTTTATGCTGCTCAATTTTTGCCTTCTTTCCTCCAGGAATTGGATGCGAGCCACCAGGAAGATGATCTTTAATTCGATCAGCTACCTGCCCTTTCTTTGCCGATCCAGTGTAGATGTTTTCGCCTTTACTGTTGATAATTTTATAGACGACAGGCTTATCTTGAGCAAGGATGTCAATAGCATCGGGTTTGAAATCTGATGTCTTTTTCTTCGCCATTTCACTGTCCTCCCAATTTTTTTCAATTATAAGGTATGCATTCCGCCGCATAACGGCTGCGAGCTGAGC
>JADFRQ010000026.1 GCA_022561215.1 Chloroflexota bacterium
TACGCACTCCTCGGGGTACCAAGAAACGCAACACCCGACCAGCTTCGACGAGCCTATCGTGAAGCTGCCTTGCTTTTACACCCCGATCGCAATACGAATCCGAATGATACAGAGCTCTTTCTCGAAATTGGCAAGGCCTACGAAACACTAATTGATCCCGAATCGCGTGCCGAATATGATGAAATATTAAATGACCAGGAAGTCGAGCAAGCGTCAAAAGCGGGGTTCATCTGCCATGTGCACCAGAGCCGCGATTCCCTGCTCCAGCTTGGTGAACCGCAAGTTCACTACCTGCTCCTGGATATTTTGCCCTCCCCTAACCTACCCTCAACTCGATCACCTATTAACCTATGTATTGTTATTGATCGCTCCACATCGATGGGCGGCCAGAGGTTGGATCAGGTGCGCCTCGCTGCCCTCAATATCCTCGAAGGATTAGACCCCGGGGATACGGTCTCAATCGTCGCGTTCAGCGATCGAGCTGAGTTAGTCGTTTCTCCCGCACAAGCTCGAGATATGTCGGTTGCACGCGCGAGATTTAGTCTCTTGCAAGCAGGCGGAGGCACGGAAATTGGCCAGGGGCTGGAGCTTGGTCTTATTCAGCTGCAGCATTCTTTTATCCGTGAAGGGGTTAATCATCTGGTTTTATTGACCGATGGACGAACGTATGGTGATGAAGATTTATGTTTGCAACTGGCCGATCAGGCTGCCTCGTCGGGAATCACCATCAACGCGATCGGGATCGGGTCCGATTGGAGCGATCGCTTGATCGATGAGCTAACCAAAAGAACTGGTGGCCATGTTATGTTTTTAGACAGCCCGCGTTCCGTGGCTGTATTTTTGCAGCATATCTTTGAAGACCTAGCGCGCGTCTACGCTGGCCGCATGCAGCTCGATGGCAGCCTGGCGCAACAAGTTGATTTGCGATCTGCTTTTAGGCTGTTGCCGGAACCGATGCCGCTTTCAGATACCCTGCCAATCGTTATGGGAAATTTGGGGCGCGAGGGAAAAATCCGTTTATTGCTAGAGCTGGTGATCCATCCCATTGGCCAGATCGATGAGCTTGATCTCGCCCATTTTTCAATCAGCGGGGATGTGCTCGGATTGGGAGCAGAACGACAAACCTTGCCCGTTTATGTTCGCAGCCAAGTTTCGAAAGATCCCGATTTAAAGCCTCCGCCGGAAGATATAGTTTCAGCCTTGAGCTACATCTCACTTTATAGAATGCAGGAAAAAGCGCGCCATGAAGCTGAATTAGGACAAACAGTCCAGGCCGCACGGCGCCTGGAAAATCTAGCAGAACAACTCATGGCATCTGGCGAGCGAGAGTTGGCAAAAGCGGCGTTAAATGAGGCCGCACAAGTTACCAGGACCCGGAGATTATCGCACGCGGGCGAAAAAATTCTTAAGTACGGCACACGTAGTCTTTTGCTACCTGCCAAGACGGAGGATCGATGATCGAGTGCCCCTCCTGCAAGCACCAGGACTTTGTGGGAACCTTCTTCTGCAGTGAGTGCGGAACAAGACTCACACACACTGCAATGGTCCCTGAAGAAATTATGAAAGCACAGGGACAAAACAATGCGACATCCCGCCTGGGTTCCAATGGTCCAAAATTGGAATCGGGCGCATTCCTGGGACTGCGTGTCGTTGATTCGGGAGATGTCATCTCCCTGCTTGGTCGTGATAATTTCACTTTGGGAAGGTCGGGAAAAAGTCAGGCGGTGATACCCGATGTAGATTTACTCCCCTATCAGGCGTTCGATCATGGCGTATCCAGGATTCATGCTGAAATTCAAATGCGGCCGGATGGAATATTTCTAATCGATCTCGATAGTGCGAACAGTACGCTAGTAAATGGTCAACTTCTTAAGCCTCAAATTGCCTACCCCATTCATCACGGCGACATTCTTGAACTTGGGGGGTTGCAATTGGAATTAATATCCCGCTACCGATTTTAAAGGAGAAGCATGGCAATTCCCATCCTTATTCACCTCTCAGGAGAGGATCCAATCCGCGGGGAAATTGATGATTTTCCCAACCCTGCGGATACAAACATCACCGTCAACAATCCTCGTCACCGCGACGGCAAAGATATTCGCTACCTATTGGAGAACGTGGTCACCGTCATTTATCCCTTCCACCGCATTATGTTTATTGAAATTTTACCCTCGGCAGAGGAAGAGAAACTTATCGGCCCAGTGAGGGAGTAAGATGGCGACCTCAAAAAAAGCGCGTCGGCGAATTTTAGTTGTCGATGATGAACCGCGCATGATCCACTTCATTCGTTTGAACCTAGAACACGACGGATTTGAGGTGCATGATGCTTCCTCCGGCAGCGAAGCGCTCAACAAAATGCGTGATATTCTCCCCGATCTCTTGCTTCTGGATGTGATGATGCCGGATTTAGATGGTTTCGAAACGTTACGTCTTATTCGCGAGATATCGACCGTACCCGTGATCATGCTCACGGCGAAAGGCGAGGAGGATGATCGCGTGCGCGGGCTCGAACTCGGCGCCGATGATTATGTCACCAAACCGTTTAGCCCGCGTGAGCTGGTCAGCCGGGTACGCGCCGTGCTACGCCGGACCGAGATGCCGGGTGAAGCGGTGCATGAAATCATCGAGGTTGACGAGCGGCTCAAGTTCGATTTCGATCGAAGGGAAATTTGGGTTGAGGATGAACTGGTGAAATTGCGGCCCACGGAATATCGTTTGTTATTTCACCTGGTTAAAAATGCCGGTTGGGTTGTTCCGCATGATCAACTTCTGGCAAAAGTCTGGGGCTACGAATATCGGGAAGAAACACATTATTTGCGTCTCTATGTCAATTACCTGCGTCAGAAACTCGAGGAAAATCCATCGGATCCTATCTATATCCTCACAGAACGCGGTGTTGGCTATCGCTTCGTTGACTTTCGCCGGAAGAAGAAACTACAATCATCATTAGATGAATAGCGATTAGAGTATGAATGGTTATAGCTCAGTTGGCTTAACGTGAACGTACGCCTGCCGAGATATATAATTAAAGTTCGTTCGGGGATATTTCGCTGGCAAAACAACGAATCTTGCTAGTAGATGATCATGAAGTGGTTCGACTGGGGTTGCGCGCTCTGCTGGATCAGCATCCCGATTTTGACGTTGTCGCCGAGGCAGCGACTGCCAAAGATGCCGTGGAGCGGACGAAGCTTTTCCTTCCCGACGTCGTAGTGATGGATATCCGTCTGAAAGGCGGATCGGGCATCGACGCCTGCCAAGAAATTATGAGCACCCATCCCGAAACAAAAGTAATAATGTTGACTTCTTACGCAGAGGACGAAATGCTTTTTTCTGCAATCCGCGCAGGAGCAGCAGGGTACGTTCTTAAGCAAATCGGTGGCGACGATTTGGTGCGCGCGATCGAAGCTGTAGGCCGCGGAGAAGCCTTGCTAGATCCTGCCGTTACCCAGCGTGTATTTCAGGAAGTCCGAAAAGCAGCCCGTGAACAGGAAGCTTCTGCGTTTGTTGAATTAACCCAGCAAGAAATGCATGTTCTCCAGCAAGTTGCGGAGGGCAAAACAAACCGCCAGATTGCCGAAAGCCTGTATCTCGGCAAGGGGACTGTCCGAAATTATGTAAGCAGTATTCTCTCCAAATTAAATGTCAGAAATCGCGCGCAAGCGGCCGCTTATGCCGTTGAACATAATCTCAAGGATTTTTTATAGGCTGGGTGAAAAGTGAAAAATAAGTTGGCCAAATCTTTATTGCCGGAATGACATGGTTCTGAAATCGATACTTCCCTGGCCCGAGCGCATGATTTCATATGCCATTGAGCCAATCCAATCTCGAATAATTTCTTCCAGTTGATTTACGAAAGATAACCTCCCTGTGATTTCAATTTCACGCTCTCCTGCTTCGCTCCAAATTTCGAGCAGTAAGGCCTCTTCTTCCGTATCGAGCTTGGCAGCGGTGAAGCTGGATTTAAGATACCTGCTCTGCAGGGATTTATCTCGAAAATCATTTGTTGCATTGGCTGATAACAAATTAGGAAGTTTTACATCGAATTCACCGAGTGCCTCCATCAAATCATGGCGAACGCCAAGTCCCTCCTGGCTCAAATTTGATTTCGCGGCTTGCACCTCCTTCAATACCTCGCGCATGAGGTAGATGGATGATGGCCCGTCAAGCACAAGCGTTTCAACCATCTTATTGAATGGGCCCACCTCTTCAAGTGCAAGACAATCCTGGATTAGCTGCACTGCTTCCAACCGCACGTACGCGCGATGCGCGAAATTCAACAAATCCTCCATCGGATTACTCAACAGTAGTCTCCGGCGGTCGCTTCGGGGTCAGCCCACGTAAGAATTCCCATGAATAGATTCCATGCGAATGTCCGTCCCCCCACACAATCTGAAGGGCATAATTACCGATCTTCTCGATGCTCCTCAATTCGACGGAAGCGCTAGTTATTAACGGAATTTCTAGCATCTCTGGCGATGCAGGTTTACCCATATTTGCATGCCCGCCTTTGCACAACGCGCAAGGACATGCGGCGCGCAATCCGGCGAGAGGGTATATGCTTTGTTCCCCGTCCTGCCATTCGATCGAAAGGGTCGCTTTTGATTTTGATACCGCTATTTTTTTCGGCTTTGTGTCCATTTGTTACCCTCGAAATGTATGATAACTGATGACACTTATTCCATCAACTTGTAGAATACCAGCTCAGGGATTTACCTCTCGCAAGAAATTGGCGACACTCCAGCCTTGAATTCCATTGTCATATGGATTTACGAGAAACCACCAGGTGTAACCATCCGCTTCTGTCGGCCCGCCGCGAACCTCGTAAACCTCATGTTCGAGAGCAAGGATATTCACAGCGGCGTCGAGATCGGGCGCGATCCTTAAGCGCAAGCCGGCACCGCCGGTGCCACTGACCTCCACCAAGTCGCCCTGCGCGTAGGTTACATTTTCGAATGGGATTTGTGTCTCGCTGGCGGTTTCTGTTCCCTGCGCTATTGGCGCAATGAGAATTGGAGCGTCGGTGTTTCTAGGGATGATGGTGATTTCAGGTAACGCTGAAATGCCGGAATTCGCATTTCTATTCAGCGACGCGAATACGACCAAACCGGCAAATGCTACTCCCCCAACAACGATACCCGCCAATCCCCATAAACATCCTCCATCAAGTCGATTGGCCAGGCCAGCGGGAAGACGGCCAGAAAGCTGACTTTTCATTTATTTTCGTTCCCGATGTAGACGGACCGTTCCTACAATCGCCGACTCCATAGATTTTATTCGCAACTTTTTGGTTCTCAAAGAATATACCAAATTTCTTCTTCGCACGAACCAGCACGCGCTAATCCTTCGTTCGCGCCGCCGAGTGATCGGGTGGATCAACATTTGTGGGCTCTTCGTCGATATACAAGAAAAAGACCCCCCCGATGCTGAAAAAGTCGCCTCCGCGAAATTAAAGATACGAACCCCGATCGCAGCCTGTCCTGAATTGGTAGACGTGCTTAACTAGATCTTTGGGAACTTTTCCTTCGAAAAGCGCTTTATCCAGTCCAGATGACGAAGCCCTATCTCCTTTGCCCCAGCATTCGTCATTCCCAATCGCAGAGCCGCCAATGCAGCCTCCGTTCCGGCCAGCACAAGGGTAACCATGTCCACCGAAGCATCCTTCAGGCAACGGAGGCAACGTATTCCCCCTCCCCTACCACATGCTCGGTGCACAGGATAAAATAAATTCCGCCCGTTGAAACGCGATCATGAAATGCCTGCCCCGCTGCGTTTATAGCGCAGACTGCATAGCGGCTCAAGGGAGCAACCGGAAATTGCCCGGCCAAGAGATTATGTGGTGCGCTAGCGGAGAGCACTTTTCGACTCGAGGCACCAAATTATCGCCTACTCCAGGGATCACGATTGTCCCTGGCCTCGAGCGGGGATAGAATTTGATAAGGAGGCAACGTGGAGGAATGGTTCGACAGGCTCTTGGATGATCGTTATCAAATTTTCCGGGTTTTAGGATCGGGAGGGATGGCGAACGTCTTCTTGGCCAAAGATCTTAATCTTCAAAGAAATGTTGCCATCAAAGTTTTACGTGAAGATCTAATTTCCGATCCTTCCTTTCGCGCCCGCTTCTTGCAGGAGGCGCGCCTGGCAGCAAATTTATCCCATCCCAATATTGTCACAATCTATGATTTTGGGCATGACGCAGGACAGTTTTACATCATCATGGAACATGTCGAGGGCACCGATCTGAAGACGATGTTATTGAGGGAAGGCAAGCTTCCGATCAGCCAGGCAATCTCATTGATGATCCAAATCGGCACTGGCATTGGCTATGCGCATCGAGCCGGGCTTGTGCACTGCGATCTGAAACCGCAAAATATTCTCGTCTCCACAGATGGGCGAGTAAAAATTACGGATTTTGGAATCTCTCAGGCACTCGCATCTCTGGCAACTGAAGAACCCTCGGAAATCGTATGGGGAAGCCCAAAATATTTTGCGCCCGAACAAGCAGCCGGGATCTCACCCTCCCCTGCGAGCGATGTTTATGCCCTGGGCGTGGTCCTCTTCGAAATGCTCACGAATTCGCTGCCTTTTGAGGCTGCAAGTTCTGAAGAATTGGCACACTTGCATCAGACCGCTCTGCCCCCATCCCCGCGTTCGATTAATCCTTTGATCCCACTTCAGCTTGAGCAGATTCTGCTAAAAGTGCTTTCTAAAGAGCCTGAAGCGCGTTATCGCACTGCGGATCAATTCGCACGCGTTTTGTCCAATCTTGCGCTGAATTCATCATCGTCCGCAGCAAATGATCAGGCGATCGCAGTAACCTCAAGAAGCAACCATGCAGCGGATAATCTTAGTATTTCTTCAAGAATCCAGTCCCAGCGGGTTGACTGGATCGCTGTGATCCTGGGTCTGCTCGCATTTCTCGCTCTTGGCGGGTTGATTCCGCTTTGGTTGTGGGTATGTTTGCGTTATGCATCTTGTTCCGGATAAACAAAGGGCGTTTTTTTGCATTTTATCGCAGCCGGCTTAGGGATTCGAATCAAAATCGAAGGCGTGATCTGGCCTACTAGGCGGCCCCCTTCTGCTGCGGTATAATGTTGAAGATGTTCATCTCTACCCGAAAATGACATTTTAAGTTAGGTGAAGTTACACGTTTAATAGGAGGCTACCATGAATCCATCGCGAGGCCGAACTTCGCTGGTCTTGCTCGTATTAATGTTAGTCGTCACTGTATTGATATTCCAATTTCGGGGAGCAGCAACTCAACCAGAACAACTTGATATTAATATGGTGGTCGATAAGATCAAATCCGGCCAAATCAGCGAAATAGTAGTCAATGGCAATGAATTGGAGATCAAGTATAGAAATGGTGAAGAGGCTTTTTCGCGAGTAGAGCCTTCAAGATCTGCCATCGAACAGCTCATTGATCTCGGTGTAACATCCGAGGATTTGTCATCTACCCGAATTCAGCTGAAAATCAAACAGCCCAGTAACTTAAATAGCTTTATAAGCTTGATTACCTATATCCTACCGGTCTTGCTAGTGTTTGGCCTGCTCTATTTCATGCTTCGCCAAGCACAAGGGACCAACAATCAAGCATTATCCTTTGGCAAGAGTCGCGCGCGAATGTTCACAGGCGATCAAACGACAATCACGTTTGATGATGTTGCCGGAGTAGAAGAAGCCAAGGAAGATCTGGAAGAAGTAGTTGAGTTCCTGCGCGAACCAGAAAAATTTATTGCCTTGGGCGCTCGAATTCCTAGAGGTGTGCTGCTCATTGGTCTTCCGGGAACGGGAAAGACCCTGCTGGCGAAAGCTGTTTCTGGAGAAGCCGCGGTGCCGTTCTTTTCCATTTCAGGCTCTGAGTTTGTCGAAATGTTTGTTGGTGTTGGTGCCAGTCGTGTGCGTGATCTATTTGATCAGGCAAAAAGGCACTCGCCATGCATCGTCTTCGTGGATGAGATTGACGCCGTCGGAAGGCAGCGCGGCGCAGGTTTGGGTGGAAGTCATGACGAGCGTGAGCAGACCCTCAACCAGATGCTCGTTGAAATGGACGGCTTCGATACGGATACAAACGTGATCGTCATGGCTGCGACCAACCGACCCGATATCCTCGATCCAGCGCTTCTGCGCCCAGGAAGATTTGATCGCCGCGTTCTCCTTGATCGACCCGATATGCTTGGGCGAGAGGCTATTCTTAAAGTGCATGTTAAAGGCAAGCCGCTTGACCCCGATGTCAATCTAACGATAGTTGCCAAAGCGACTCCTGGATTTGTGGGCGCGGACATTGAAAATCTTGTCAACGAAGCAGCCATTTTGGCTGCACGGCGCGGTAGAAAGACCATTGGTCCTGATGAATTCCAAGAATCGATCGAGAGAGTCGTCGCCGGTCCGGAACGCAAGAGTCGTATTATCAGTGAGGAAGAAAAGAAAATTATCGCCTACCATGAGGCCGGACATGCGGTGGTGATGCATGCCATTCCAGAAGCAAATCCGATCCATAAAGTTAGCATCATCGCACGTGGCAGCATGGGCGGATTTACAATGGCGCTTCCTGAAGAAGAGCGCACGCTCAGCTCGAAAAATAAAATGAGGGCTGAAATGGCTGGCCTACTGGGTGGCAGAGCCTCCGAAGAGTTAGTCTTTAATGACATTACCTCTGGAGCATCCAACGACCTGGAGCACGTGACGAAAATGGCGCGCACGATGGTAACGCGATTAGGTATGAGCGAAGAACTCGGTCCCATGGTTTATGGAGCAAAGGACGAACTCATCTTCCTGGGACGTGAAATCACAGAACAAAGAGACTATTCGGAAAACGTAGCAATTGCGATTGATGCCGCTGTACGAGAGCTCGTTCAGGAAGCGCATGAACGTGCACGCGATATTCTGCAGAAGTATCGTACGCAGCTCGATACCATCGCTGAACTGCTCATCGAAGTCGAGACGATTTCCCGTGAAGAGTTTGAAAATGCTTTCAAGCAGCCCGTTCCGGTGAAGAAAAGCGGGACCCCGCAGCTTGTTTCAGCAGATTCGTCAGCCTGAATTTCTGCGGATATCGATACAAAAAGCGCCCTTCCCTGGGCGCTTTTTCATTTGCTCCATCATCAGGCAGGGCGCGCGCGGATCATCTCGCACAACCCTTTCCGCGCGATTGCGTTCACTAGGGCTCGCGCAATAGCATCAGATTGCACTCCGCTGATAAGGTATTCAGGGTCGCGATCTTGCCAATCGCGCTTGAAAAGCCTGGGTGATATAATTCGTCGGTGCCTAATAAATAATCCAAAACAGGTTTGTGTGTTCACTCCTTCTTGCTCTTTTTCCCTAATTAGGGCAGCATTCGAAAGCGCTCGGTTCTTTGATCTAGCGCTTATTCGGAGACGGTCTCTTCGTGTGGTTGCAACTTGTGGGGCTACCCTGCAATTTACACCACGGCGTAAGAGGTGACTCTTATTCAGGAGGTTATTTATTGTGGATAGGCTAAAACTGCCGGGGCCCAAGGCTCAGAAAATTCTAGACAGGGACGGAGCGGTCGTCTCGTCCTCCTACCCGCGCGCGTATCCATTTGTGATGGACTACGGCGTCGATACGGAAGTTTGGGATGTTGATGGCAATCGCTTCATTGATCTCGCCGCGGGCCTTGCTGTTGTTTCAACAGGCCACAGTCATCCAAAGGTTGTCAAAGCCATCCAAGAGCAGGCCGAAAAATTTATTCACGTTTCATCCGACTACTATCACCCGGTGTGGGTCGAATTCTCAGAACGCTTGGCCAGTATCGCCCCATTTTCGGAGCCCGCGAAAATATTCCTCACAAATTCGGGGACAGAAGCCGTCGAAACCGCCATTAAATTAGCCCGTCACCACACAGGTCGATCCCAATTCATCGCATTTTATGGGGCATTTCATGGGCGAACGATGGGATCCCTGGCTTTTACGGCAAGCAAATCAATATATCGGCAAGGCTTTAACCCGGTAATGTCCGGCGTGACACATGTGCCCTATCCCGATCCGTACCGGCCCATCCTGCGGGCCACTTCTGATGATTACGGAGAAACCGTCGTCAATTATATTGAGGATGTGGTCTTGAAACACACTACACCCGCGCAAGACTGTGCCGCCATTCTAGTAGAGCCGATACAGGGAGAAGGTGGCTATATCGTGCCTCCGAATGGCTTCTTCAAAGCCCTGCGCCAACTATGCGACAAGTATGGGATCCTGCTGATCGCCGATGAAGTTCAATCAGGGATGGGCCGCACGGGGAAATGGTGGGCGATTGAAAACTGGGATGTCGAGCCTGATATTGTGCTCTCTGCCAAAGGAATAGCCTCTGGTGTTCCTTTAGGTGCGGTTATTGCCCGTGAGCACATTATGGACTGGCCAACCGGTGTGCATGGAAATACATACGGTGGAAATCCGATCGCCTGCAATGCGGGCCTGGCGACCATCGACCTCATAGAAAATGGCTTAATGCGGAATGCTGCGGAGGTCGGTGAGTACACTCTGGACGCCTTAATCGAAATCCAAATGCGCCATCCAAGTATGGGCGATGTGCGCGGAAAAGGATTGATGATCGGGATTGAGTTCGTCCAGGATCGCACATCGAAGAAACGCGCCAAGAATTTGCGCGATCGCATTGTTTACAGATCCTTCGAGGGAGGACTCATGACCTTCGGCGCGGGTGAAAATACGCTGCGGATTTCTCCGCCACTCACGATCACTCGCGAAAGAATTGACGAATCGCTGATAATTTTGGAAAACGCAATCAGTGAGGCTGAAGCAGAAGGTTTGGATTGAACCTATGCTGCCTGATTTTCGAGTTCGCCAACGGGATTATCTTCTTGAGATCTCACGCGCGCTTACCGAGGAACTTGAACTCGAGAAAGTCCTTAGCCTGATTGTCCGAGTTTCCTCGGAGCTCCTTGCGGGACAAGCCGGCCTCATCGCACTCCGCCAAGACGATGGCGGATGGAAAATTTCCACCTCCTCGGGAATTAACCCGGCATTTCTAAAATATCTCCAACCGCTCATCGAAGAAATTCCAGATCAAGGAGATCCGGCAAGATTTGCACTGCCTGAAGTAAGCCGCAGGCTGCAAAGAATCACCGAGTCTGCCAGCCTAGGCCTCTTGTCTGGCGTCGGCCTCCCCTTGATCGCGCAAAAAGAGGTCCTTGGCGTGATATTTGTTTTCCGCTCTTATCGTGGAAGGTTTAGCGCCGAAGACCGTACCCTGCTGAAATCGTTCGCCTCCCAGGCCGCCATAGCTGTGCACAACGCGCGTCTTTATTCCCAAGTTTTGGAACAGCGACATTTTTTGGACGCGGTCGTTGAATCCTCGGCTGATGGGATTTTTATTCTCGATAAACAGTTCAAATTCCAGCGCTTTAACCGATCCTGCACTCGACTCACCGGCTATTCCGAAGAGGAAGTATTGAATCAAAATCACAGCGATATTATCAAATGGAAAAGTCGAGAACCTGGACTTTCCTTTGAAGAAGCCGAAGCCGGAGGATGGCCGCTTTCTGCCAAGGCGACGCTCTATGTCGAAGGCGAATTGGAGACGAAAGACGATGGCAGCATTAGCGTAGGAATTACGTACGCACCGACGCTCACCACCGAGGGTCAGATGTTAAGCATTGTTGCTAATATGCGCGACATCTCGAAATTCAAAGAGGCCGAAGAACTGAAAAGCACATTTATCTCCATTATCAGCCATGAGCTGCGTACGCCGGTCGCCCTAATCAAGGGTTTCGTTGGGACCCTTCGGCGCGAGGACGCAAATTGGGATCCGGAGGTGATCAAGGATAGTCTGGAGGTGATTGAGGATGAGACCGACAGACTTTCAAACATGATTGATGATTTACTCGACGCTTCTCTCCTTCAGGCAGGCGCTCTCGTGCTAAATCGATCCGAAGTGCAGCTCGATAAAGTAGCGCAAGTTCTCGCAAAGAAATTTCAGGTACAGTCTCCATCGCACACGTTTCGATTTAATTTTCCAGAGAATTTTCCGATTGTTATCGCCGATGAGGATCGCTTGATCCAGGTGATCACCAACCTGCTCTCGAATGCTGTAAAATACGCCAAGGATGGCGGCCGAATTGGCATAATTGGCCAGGTTAAGACAGATGCAATCCAAGTCTGCGTGACGGATGAGGGTCCGGGGATTTCACCCGATGATATTCCTCACATTTTCGACCGCTTCTATCGATCGAGTGGCGACGCAAACAGCACTCAGGGAACAGGGCTGGGCCTCTACCTTGCCCGAGCCATTGTCGAAGCACACGATGGCCGCATTTGGGTCGACGAGAAAAGGAAACGCGGCGCATCGATTTGCTTCTCGATCCCGAGAATGTAAACGGGCGCAATGTTAAGAAAGAGGTATTAATAGTATGGCACAACCTCTAACACGAATAAACTGTCCCAATTGCAAGAACCCAATCCAAGTATCGATCAATCAATTGATAGATGTTGGTTATGACCCTGAAGCGAAATCGCGCCTGCTCTCGGGAGGGCATAACCATATCGTGTGCAACATCTGCTCCTATAAAGGGCAAATTGCCACGCCGATCGTTTATCACGATCCTGACAAGGAACTTTTATTGACCTATGTTCCCGTGGAAATGGGGATTGCCAAGAATGAGCAGGAGCGCTTGCTTGGTCGTTTGATCAACCAAGCACTTGAGCGTTTGCCGGCGGAAAAACGTAAGGGTTATCTGCTTCAGCCCCAAGCAGTACTTACCATGCAGGGATTGATCGAGCGTATTTTGGAAGCGGATGGCATCTCAAAGGAAGATCTTGAGGCCCAGCGCAGCAAACTTCGATTGTTCGAGGAACTTCTTCGCACCCCTGAGAATGGAATTCAGCAATTCGCTCAAGCAAACGCTGCAGAATTAGATGAAGCATTCTTTCAACTTGCATCGTTCAGCTTGCAGGCGACCGCTGATGAAAATGCCCGTGCAGATGCCAATCAACGTTTGCAATTGCTGCTTCCAGAGACAACATTCGGCAAGGAAATTATTGCCCGGGACACCGAAGCCAGGTTGGCAGCAGAAAGTTTACAGCAGCTTGGTGACGAAGGAACCCGCGAAAAACTTCTGGAAATTTTACTTGAAGCACCGACGGATTTACGCGTAGATGCGCTTGTGCAGCTAACGCGACCAGCACTCGACTATGTATTTTTTCAAAAATTGACGGAGAAGATCAATCAAGCTTCCGATGATGTTAAAACGAAATTGACCGCGCTACGTCAGAGGATTCTGGAGTTAACGCAGGAAATTGACAAAGCCCAAGAAGCAAGAGCCGCGGAAGCCTCACAATTAATTCGAGTGCTTTTGCAATCCGATGATCTTGATCAGGCAATCAAGGCCGCCCTGCCGCGCGTCGATGAACTTTTCCTCTCCCTTCTGCATACCAATATCCAGGCCGCAGACAAAGGCAATGATTCGGAGATGGCGCAAAAACTCCGTCTGATCGATGATCGATTGAAGCAGATCATTTCTGAAGCATTGCCGCCCGGGCTTCAACTTGCCCAGCGAATACTGGAAATTACCGATCTTGAAGAGGCACAAACGTTGCTCGATGAGTCGGTGGATTTGGTTGATGAGCAGTTGCTCGGCGCGCTTCTATCGACGACGCAACGCCTGGAACAAGCTGGCGACGCAGAAGGTTCCCAACGTATGCGCGAGCTGCATCGAATGGCCCTGAAAGTATCGATGGGCAACAAGATGCAAGCCACGTGATCAGTTGATAAGTCATCTGGAACCAGGGGAACCAAAAACGATTTGAGCGTAGGTCAGGTTTTTATTCCTGATCCGTTACCGAGCGGCGCTTTCCGGATAATAAAATAGTAGGTCAGGTTTCCATACCTGATCCGTTATCGAGTAGCGCTTTCCGGACAATAAAATAGTAGGTCAGGTTTCCATACCTGACCAAGGGATATAAAAAGCGTCGAAACGGTTACTCCATTTCCTAGTGGCCCTCGTAAGGTTTCTGGACTGCGCAAGCTCTGCTTGCGCCACCTGTGCGAAGCACAGGCAGGTGCCAAAGCTTCGGCAATCCACATTTTGTTTCAGAAATTCTCCTCAACCCGGCAGACAAGCCCTTTCAAATAACGGCCTTCGGGGAAATTCAGCTTAACTGGGTGATCCTGCGGTTGATCCAGCCAGTGCAATATAGATACACTTTTTCCCGCATCGAGAGCTGCTCCCGAAACAATTTTTTGGAACAATTCGGCGCTTATGCCTCCCGAACATGAAAATGTGAAAAGGATTCCTTCTGGCCGAAGGAGTTTAATAGCCAGAAGATTGATATCCTTATAACCTCTCGTGGCGCGTTCAACATGCGATGGTGTCGCGGCGAATTTGGGGGGGTCGAGAACGATCAAATCAAAACTTTTATCGCGGTCCCGATAGGCGCGAAGTACTCGAAACACATCGTCATTCACAGCTTCCCAGCGCTCGACGGAAAGATCGTTCAGCTTGATATTCTGCTCTGCCAGAGCCAGCGAACTGCTCGAGCTATCGATGGCCACGACTTCGCCTGCTCCGGCCTCAAGCGCCAGCATAGAAAACGCACCTGTATAAGAAAAACAATCCAACACTACATTCGCATGCGCGGCCATCTTACGGAATAGCTTACGATTATTTCGCTGATCCAGGTAAAAGCCCGTCTTATGGCCCTCGCGGATGTTTACCCGAAAGCGATGCCCACTTTCTATTATTTCGATTGGGTTGTTGGGAATGGAACCTGCCAGCAAGCCTGCGCGTTTGGACATTCCCTCTAACTCGCGAACTTTAACGTCGGAACGTTCGAAAATTCCACTGACGTCGCCTCGATCGAAAAGGTTCTTCACGATAACATCGCGCCACTTCTCCGCACCCACAGTGAGAAATTGGATGACGCGCACATCGGCATAACGATCGACAATTAGTCCCGGAATTTGATCCGATTCAGCGTATACCTCGCGATAGGCATTCGTGTCTTCAGCTTCCAGCAGATTGCTGCGTTTTCCAATCGCTCGTTCCAACCTATTCTGGAAAAATTCTTCTCCAACTTCGATCCGTTCGCTGTACGTCCATATTCGGATTCTAATTTTTGATTGGGGTGAATAGGCGCCGCGCGCAACCCATTGCCCATCCTGGGTAAGTATTTCCACGGTATCCCCAGATTGTGGATTCCCGTGCACGCTGGCAATTGCGCTGGAAAATATCCAGGGATGGCGTTTGATGATGGAGCGCTCACGGCCCTTATGCAACGTAACGAGTTTCCGGCCGGTTTTTTCTGATGCCCCCATATCCGATTTATCCCTCCAGCAGGCGCAGGAGAGCAGCCTCATCCACTACCTGGACACCGAGAGCACGCGCTTTATCCAATTTGGAACCTGGAGAGGCGCCGGCCACAAGATAACTTGTCTTTTTGCTGACGCTTCCCGTCACTTTTCCCCCGCGTACTTCGATTAGAGTTTTCACTTCACTGCGTTTTAAATTTTCCAGAGTTCCTGTAAGGACAAAAGTCAATCCTTCTGCCATCTGAGCAACGCGCTCTGATTCTACTGGAATTAAAAATTCCCAATTTCCGACGCGTCGCAGTTTCCTAACCACGCTGCGATTGCCAGGTTTTGCAAACCACTCGACGATCGATTCTGCGATGTTTGGGCCAATGCCTTCCATAGCCTCCAAATCTGATATTGTTGCTGCCGCCAGGTTATCCAATGATTGAAATTTTCGAGCCAGATCGTTGGCCGCCACTTCTCCCACCCCTCGAATGCCAAGCGCGGCGAGCAAGCGCCACAAATCCCTGCTTCGCGAAGCATCGATGTTTTCAATGAGATTTTTAGCCTTCTTGTCGGCAAATCCTTCCAAAGTTAGCAGATCCTTTTTGCGCAGACGAAAGAGATCGGCGACATCAGCAACCATCTGGGCTTCAACCAGGAGCTCAGCTACCCTTATACCCAACCCTTCGATATCCATGGCTCCTCTGGAGGCAAAATGCTCGACGATGCGAACCATCTGCGCAGGACACGTCGAATTAACACAGTAAATGGCTACTTCGCCAGGATCTTGCTCTAGTTTCTCACCACAAACCGGGCACTTTTTTGGCCTCCGAAAGGGTTTTTCCGAACCGTCCCTGAGATCTTTGATCGGCCCGATGACATAGGGAACAACATCCCCGGCTCTTTTTATATCCACGCGGTCGCCAATGCGAATATCTTTTTCGGAAATAAAGTCAAAATTGTGCAGGGTGGCCTTGCGCACAGTTACCCCACCCACAATAACGGGATCCAGGATGGCAAAGGGAGTCACGACCCCGGTCCTGCCCACATTGAGGCCGATATCGAGCAGCTGCGTTGTTACGATTTGCGCGGGAAATTTAAGTGCGATCGCTGCGCGCGGATCTTTTCCTACAATACCCAATGATTCAGACAGTGCAAAGTTGCTAATTTTTATGACGACGCCATCGACTTCGTAAGGCAGGCTATCACGCCGCGGGATCCAGGCTTCTGCGTCTTCGATTGCAGCTTCGATATTAACCTGCCTGGTAATGCCTTCCGCAACAGGGAAGCCAAGTTTCTTGAGGTAATGGACGACTTCCCATTGACTTTCCGGCAGCTGCCCATCCGCATCTATGATCGCATAACAAAGCAAGCTTATGCGTTTTGCCGCGGTGGCTTTCGAATCCAATTGGCGCAATGCACCCGATGCGGTATTGCGCGCATTCGCATAGGTTGCTTTGCCTTCTTTTTTCAATTGCCTATTCATCGTTTCGAAATCTTTATTCAGAATCAGCGCTTCGCCACGCACCACAAGTGATCGCGGCACACTTACCTTGCTTGTTTTGTCGACCGGGATTGTCAGCGGCAACGTGCGCACGGTGCGTAAATTCGGGGTGATAACTTCGCCAAAGTTCCCATCGCCTCGTGTCGCCCCCTGAATAAAAATCCCATCCTCATAATGCATTACAACCGTCAGACCATCCAATTTGGGCTCTATAACAAATTCGGCTTCAGCAATGCTCGGATTCAGTTTCAATATGCGCTCATACCAGGCGAAGACTTCTTCACTATTAAAGGCGTTGCCCAAGCTAAGTATTGGAGCGGGATGGCGAACGCGCTCAAGCCGCTCGGAGAGTTTAGATCCAACCCTTTGGGTTGGTGAATCGGGTGTAATATTTTGTGGATATTCGTCTTCGAGCTCAACAAGCTCACGTAACATGAGATCGTATTCAGAATCACTGATGATTGGAGATTCAAGCACGTGATAGCGGTAATTATGCAAGTTGAGCTGCTCGCGCAGCTCCTCCATCCGTTGGCTATCTTGTTTCCCTTTTGCACTCATGGTTGCTCCATCATTTAAGGCAAATCTCAGGCTTAATCTTACTCGTAAAAGCACCAACCCCATGGCATGTGTAGGAAGTAATCGAACGCGCTTCGTCGCACTAAGACCAGCGCTGTAAACATCCGGCCGGACGCCCATACGCCTGGCTTGGAGAAGGCGATTTTCAAAGGTAGGCCTTCTTCTTGGATCCCGGTCCAATGAATATGATGCCAAGATGGGAGAACCACCTCATCACGCCAATTTCGGGTTACCCAGAATGTGAAGATCAATTCCTGACTGATAAAAATGAGTGAATACTATTTGCGAAGATAATGAGTATTAATCTGCGGGGATAACGCTTGGCCAAAGCGGATGAAACATCATCCATTTATCCGGCCATTTGCGAATATAAGGCTCCATCGCCGTCAAGACTTCTTGCGCCATCGATATGGCGATTTCATGTTCAGTGCCTGAAATTTTGGGTTCAATAGAGTCCGACATTTCTACACGATATATTCCATCTTCTCCCACGTATGGAATCGCGACCACCAATTTAGCCTTCGCTTTCAGTGCAAGCCGCGCGTGACCAATGGGAAGTATGACATCCCGCCCAAAAAATTGCATTCGGTCCCCACCTAAGCCAGGCCTGTCGACGGCCGTCATCACTACCCCATTTGCCTTTAAAAGCTGAATAGCCTGACGCAGAGATTTAAGAGAAACCGGGGTAATATTGAACCCAAACCTGCGTCGAATTTTATTTAGAGCCAGATAGCTTCCCTTCGGATCTGGGTAGGATAAACCTAGAGATGGAAAGCCAATAACCCCCATGTAATAAATAAACATGTCCAGGCCCACCAGGTGGGTTCCGGCGACGACGATCCCGCTTTTTTCTTTCCATCTGGTTAACTTTTCAAGGACTTCATCGCTTACTTCACAGGCTTTTCTTACAGCTTCACTCCCAGAAGCGATGGTTTTAAAACTGTCAACAAAGCTGCGACTCGTGCTCTCGAACACAGCATCGACGACGTGATCGAGTTCTGGATCATCATAGGATCGATCGCGGATAACGGCCTGATTCGCCCGAATAGCGCGCGCCATCGCAGATTGTTTATCCCCATTCATCCGTTTGCTAAGCATTGATCCGATTTTAAATGCCAAACTTCGAGGCACGATACGAAGCAAGGAAAAGGCAATCGACGGTCCCCAGCGACTGCTGGCAATTTTATTTATGAGCATAGGTTTGCATACATCAAGAAGCCGCGGCAGTCACGCTGCGGCGCAGCGCTCCACCGATGACGGGCAACCCGCGCACGACGCAAAATGCGACCGCAACCCAGGCCACTTTTTGAAAGATCGGCAATGCAGAGGATGAATAACGCGCCGCCTGCGAGTCGCTCGGATACTCAGCCAATGCCAAACCCAACGTGAGACCGGTGAAGGCGACGATTTTCGCCACACTATAGCCGGATCGCATCCAGGCGGAGCTTACGATAAATTTTCCTAGCTTGGATCCATGCTGTTTGAATGCTGCTTTTCCATTCCTCGTACCCACGCTGCGGATTGCATCGGTGAGTGTGGTCCGGGTAATAACAATGAGTGGGATTGCAATGGGGATCATGCCAAGATCCGCCAGGCTTACCCACAAGACCAATTCATAAACGCGGTCTGCAGCGATATCGAGAACGCTGCCGGCAAGACTCTCTTTACCTGTTTTCCTCGCAACGGTTCCATCAACCGTATCGATCATCAGCGATAAAAATAATAAAAAAACTGAGATCAGCTTGATTGCGGGAGATCCTAGATAAAGCATGATCACTACGATTAGCAGCAATGGGAATCGACTGATGGTTAAGAGATTCGCCACATTACAATTCCTTCCTTATGCTCGAATTCTAACAACCAAAGTTAAAAGGTCAAGATCATTGCCAGGCATGTACACACGATTTGCTTTATTTTCGACGTTTGATTGCATTTATGCAGAGGGCGAGCATTTGTTAAACTCTGCTATCCGTATTTTATTAGAAGAGAATTAATCGATGAAAGCTGGACGTGTTATCGCAACGATCGCGGCTGCCATCCTTATATTATTTAGTGTTCTCTACATCCTGGCAACCTTTGGCGAGACGACAAGGCCGGAATATTTTATAACCGGTCTCGTCCTGGTATCCATAGGATTCGGCCTTATCTGGCTCTCCAGACGAGGCGAGGAAGGCAAATCAACAGTAGAAATAATTCAGAAGATTGAACTATCGGGCGATATCGAACTTGACTCCTTGCAATGCCAATTCTGTGGTGCTCCACTGAGCAGCAGCGATATAAGTTTGATCGCCGGGGCGCCGGTGGTTCAGTGCCCCTACTGCGGCTCCTCTTACCAGATTACCGAGAAACCGAAATGGTGAGTGCACCAATTCCATTGATGGTGGATGAGATTTTTTATTTGCTCGTGTGCCTCCTTAGGGAACGCGCATGAGACGCATTTACTTGTTCACCCTTTTCCTAATTATCTTTTTCTTCATCCAGCCGCTGCGGCTGGCCAGAGCCCAAACGTATTCATTTTCTGTTCCCCAAATGAGCGTGGATGTGTTCTGGGAGGCGGATGGTAGCGTACGCATCCTGTATGAAATCCTTTTCGCGAATGATCCCCTGGCGGATGATATCGATTTTATCGATATCGGCATACCGACGGAGGCGTACAGCATCTCGGCGGTGAGTGCCACAATCAATGGAAATCCAATCGGCGATATTGAACGATCACCTTATGTTCAACCTGGAGTTGCCCTTGGATTGGGGGCCAACGCAATCGCGCCGGGAGCACAGGGGGTCGTACGTGTGTCAATCCCCGGTGTGCGCAATGCACTTTTTGTGGAAGACCAAGAAGGTTATGCCAGCGCATTATTTTCGCCAACCTGGTTCGATGCACAGCTTGTGCATGGAACCTCTGATCTGACCGCTACCTTTCACCTCCCTCCTGGTGTTCTTCCAGAGCAGCCGCGTTGGCATGATTCCCCGTCCGGGTGGCCACAGCATGCTCCGCAAAGCGGTTTGGACAGTGAGGGACGGATTATTTATTCCTGGCACAATGCAGCGGCCAATTCTTCTTCGATTTACGTATTCGGGGCCTCCTTCCCCAGTGAATATATTCCGGAGGAAACGTTGCAACAACCCACCGTGCTTCCAAGATTCCGCATCTCTCAGGACCTCATCGCGTCCGTCATTTGCGGGAGTGGTTTCGTGCTCTTTACGGCTTTGATTGTCATCGTTGGAAACATCACAACCAATCGTCGCAAGATGGACTACCTCCCGCCCAAGATCTCGATTGAGGGACATGGAATTAAACGGGGGCTGACTGCGGTTGAAGCAGCAATATTGCTTGAGACCGATCTAGACAAAGTATTGACGATGATTCTCTTTAGCTCGATCAAGAAGAGTGCCATTAAGGTCGTAAGGGAAGACCCACTTGAAATTGAGAAACGCTCCGCCCAGCCTGAAGGGCTGCGCGCCTATGAGAGTAATTTTGTCGAAGCGATGTTAATCACTGGCAAAAGAATGCGTCAGAAAGCTCTTCAAGATCTTGTAATCAAGTCGGTTAAAACAACTCAAAAGAAAATGAAGGGTTTCAGCCTGAGGGAGACGAAAGCGTATTATCGATCGATTGTGAAGCAAGCATGGAATCAAGTCGAATCCGCAGAGACCCCCGAGATTCGCTCCCAACGTTTTGACGAATCGATTGAATGGACGATGCTCGATCGTAATTTTGACGGCCGCACGCGAAATGTCTTCCGCTCAGGCCCAGTTTATGTGCCCCATTGGTGGGTCGCTCTATAGACCTTCCCTGGCTTCTGCTGGTGGGGGTGCTTCGGGCCCCTCTGCCACGCCGACGCGCACTTCCGTGACCACATCCAGGGCCGGCGGTTTGCCCACATTACCCGGTGCAGATTTTGCAGCCAGTGTGGTCCAAGGGATTCAGCAAACTGCGGGCAACCTGATATCCAATGTCACCCAATTCACGGGCGGAGTAACAAAAGCCACCAACCCGCCTCCACCCCCCTCTCGCTATTCCGGGAGATCTTCTGGTGGTGGATCGAGCTGCGCCTGCGCTTGTGCAGGCGGTGGACGGTAATCATGACCAAATTAGGTGCGTTATTTTCGAACTGGATTTCAAAAAGGGTCGATGAGCGACTTTTGCAGCCCGGCATATATCACTCCATCGGCGCGGCCGATTCCCCCCATCCCCTATCGCCTTCATCTTCGCATTGAGCCGGATGAGAATGGTGTGTTGGTGATTAATGCCTCCACAATCCTGCACCTTAATCCCTCGGCAACCGCGTATGCTCTTCAGCTGATCAATGGCGTCAGTGTGCGAGTCGCCGCGAGAAATATTGCGCGGCGCTATCGAGTGAGCAGACGCCAGGCGCGGCAAGATTACGATGGGCTGCGGCAGAAGATACTCACCCTGGCAACAAATCCCGACGTGGATCCGGTGTGGTTCCTAGAACTGGATCGCAGTCGACCTTATGAAGTCACACCATCGGCGCCCTATCGCATGGATCTGGCTTTAACATATGCCACCAATCCGGACGGTGAGCATGATCCACGCGCCCGCGGGCGCGTGGATCGCGAGCTTATGGCGGATGAATGGGAGAATGTTTTGCGGACGTTATGCGATGTGGGTATTCCGCATGTCACATTTACAGGTGGCGAGCCAACTCGCCGTGATGATCTTGCGCAGCTCATTGCGTATCCGCAGGATCTTGGCCAGGTCACCGGCGTATTAACCGATGGCCGGCGCTTATCAGACGCTCAATATCTCGAACAGCTTTCCCAGGCGGGCCTCGATCATTTTCTCATTGTTTATCATCCCCAAGATCCCGAAAGTCTATCCGGCATTGAAAATGCCCTCGCCTCTGATGTATTTACGGCAATTCACCTGACGCTCAGTCAGGGATCCTCCAGCGAGGCATTGGGTTGGCTCAACACTTTTGCTGCGATGGGTGCCACGGCGATCTCCCTTGGGGGAGTCGATAAAGACGATAAACTACACGAAACGTTGATGAAGTTAAGGCAGTCAGTTGCTGAACTTGATCTCGATCTCGTTTGGGATCTCCCTGTTCCATCTTCGCAGATTAATCCAATGGCATTAGAAATACCCGAGAGCTTGTCCGGCGCGGGAAAGGCATGGCTCTATGTCGAGCCTGATGGTGATGTGCTCCCCCAACAGGGAGTTGATCGCATACTGGGCAATATTCTCAACGATACCTGGCAAAGTATCTGGGAAAATGCCCAAAATTCTTAACATGGTTTCCGGCATCCCTGACGAATAAAATATCTGATTAATTTATGTTCCTCTGCGCACGCTTTTTACTTTCTCAACCAATCTCAATACCCACGCTTTCTGGCAGGATTATGTCCCCCTTTGAATCCCGAGAGAGGACATCATTAGATGCGGATGCATAAACTACATCAAAGGTATCAACTGCAAGCCACCTGGACCGCGCCTAATCGCCGACGTCTTTATGCAACATTCAACCTTCAGCATTCCACTCGAATACTCGAAGTCGGATCAGGGACTGGCGTGATAACGCGCGAGCTTAGCAGTAGCGGATCAGCTCATGTTTACGGCGTTGATATTGATCGCCATGCAGCTGCCTATGCTTTTACGTACGATCCCGATTCTAACTATGGCATTGCAGATGGCCATCGCCTTCCCTTTAAAGAGGGCGTTTTCGATGTCGCTCTGTGCCACTATTTTCTGCTTTGGGTTGCCAATCCGAATCGGATCCTGGATGAAATGATCCGCGTGACACGTCCAGGGGGAATGCTGGCCGCCATTGCGGAGCCAGATTATGGCGGGCGCATTGACCATCCGTCTACTTTGGTCGCGCTGGGTACATTGCAAGCCCGCGCATTAGAATCACACGGCGCCGATCCTCGGATGGGCAGAAAACTTCGAGCTCTCTTTTCGCAGGCAGGCTTGCAGTCGGTTTTCGCCGGGGTACTGGCGGGCGAGTGGCGATCCAGCCCGGATGAGGAGGCATTCGATTCGGAATGGGAAATGCTGCGCGAGGATCTTGGATCGGAATTGAGCGAGCAGGAGTATAAGGATTTTAGGAGGCTTGACCACGAAGCAACGGAGCAAGGTGAAAGAATTTTGTACGTGCCCACGTTTTACGCGGTGGGGATAGTGGCGAATGACAAAAAAACATCCAATGCGTAGGGGCAAGAGTGCGGAAATGATTCCGTAGGGGCAATTCACGAATTGCCCTAAGCCCTCAGGCGAATACCAGATAGCCGTATGCCGTGCCCCTACACAAACTATTTAATGTCAAAAATTCCTTCAAAAGGTTTCCAAAGTAATATTATTAACATGGGTAAATTTATAATGCGAAACCCTCCTCGCCGTGAAGCGACATATCGAGCCCTTCAGTTTCTTCCTGCTCGGATACTCTCAACCCAACGACGGCATCGATGATCTTCAAGATGACGAAGGTGAGAACGGCCGAATAGATGAGAGTAGCGCTAGCTCCAATGGCCTGAATTCCCAACTGTGCGCCGATATCCAGGCCCGCTTCGGATCCACCCAGAGCAGTGGCGGCGAATACACCGGTCAGCAATGCACCTGCAAAGCCTGCCACGCCATGCACGCCGAAGGCATCCAGCGCATCATCGTAGCCCAATTTTCTCTTGAGGGTGACTACCGCCCAATATGGCAGCGCCCCCGCAACCAGGCCGATTGCCAATGCGCCCATCGGTCCAACAAAGCCGGAGGCAGGCGTGATCGCCACGAGGCCAGCCACTGCACCCGTCGCAATGCCTACGCCGCTTGGTTTGCCCTTCCGAGCCCACTCGATGAACATCCAGGTCAGGGTCGCAGTTGCGGTTGCTATTTGAGTCACAACCGCTGCCATACCGGCCACGCCGTCAGCCGCAAGGCCACTGCCGGCATTAAATCCGAACCATCCTACCCACAGCATGCCCGCACCAACCATGGTGAGCACAACGCTGTTGGATGGCAGTTTAGTATCCGGATAGCCGCGGCGCTTGCCCAGGACAAGCGCGACAATCAACCCGGCGATGCCTGCATTAATGTGCACCACCGTGCCGCCCGCGAAATCCAGCACGCCTAAATTCGCCAGCCATCCTCCATCGCCCCAGACCGAGTGCGCAACAGGCAAATAGACAAAAGTCGACCAGAGGCCGATGAACCATAGGAATGCGGAGAATTTCATACGTTCAGCGAGGGAACCAATAATTAATGCTGGCGTGATGATGGCGAATGTTAGCTGGAAAAAAATAAAAACCATCTCGGGGATGGTCCCAGATGTTGATTCAACACCTACGCCGAGAAGGAAGATCTTTTCAAACCCCCCGATGAAAAGCCCACTTCCGCCGAATGCAACAGAGTAGCCATAAATAACCCAGATGACTGTGATTAAGGCGACAGTGGCGAAATTTTGCATCATAATGGAGAGCACGTTCTTGCCACGCACGAGGCCTGCGTAGAAGAGGGATAGCCCTGGGATGGTCATGAAAAGTACCAGCACGCTGGCGATAAGCATCCAGGCCGTGTCACCCGAATCTACGGGCGACTCCCCTTGTGCTAAAGCGACGACTGGCACGGCAGAGACGAGCAATCCAAGAATTACCGCTGTTTTCAACATACGCGAAGAGGGACTTCGTAAGTCAATCACACTTAGTGCTCCTTTGGTTTATGGTGCTGCGGGATCGCTTCGACTCGGCTGAGACAGAACAGTAGTTTCGCCGGGTTCGGATCGGGCTTGGAGCGCCTTACCGCCAGGCTATAAGACTAGCCCGCCTCATTCCGACAGGAATGCCACTCCATAACAAAATTGTACAGCAACAATGGTCTGACTAAAAGCTGCGCAGGGAAGATCACGAATTGCCCATACCGAAGGTTAGAAAATGATTCCGTGGGGGCGCCGGGACGACGCCCCTGCATAAAAATAGGATCAATTGAAAACCCCTGCGAATAATTAACAACAAAACCTCCCGGAGGTTTAAACCCTCCGGGAGGTTATCTAAAGAATACCTTGCTCGGGTTTAAAGACCCGCGTGTCTCTAATTAATCCCTCCCTAATACAACCCAATCACCCTGCCCGTCTCTACGTCGAGATCGATATTCATAAAGGCGGGTTTCGTAGCCAAACCAGGCATCGTACTCATGCTACCCAACAACGGGTAAATAAATCCAGCACCGACGCTGGCGCGCACTTCACGGACTGGAATAGTGAAACCCGTCGGTACACCTTTTAATTGTGGATCATGGCTCAGGCTGAGATGCGTTTTCGCCATACAAATTGGGAGATCGCCAAAACCTGCCTTCTCATAATTCGCAATTTGCTCCTCGGCCAACGCGTCATACGTAACCCCTTGGGCGCCGTACATTTCCCTGCTGATATGCTCAATTTTCTCCTTGATGCTCCAATCCAAAGGATAGAGAAATTTAAAATCGTTCGGCTGTTCGCAAGCCTGGATTACGGCTTCGGCGAGCTCTCGCGCGCCTGCTCCCCCGTCCGCCCAGTGGCTGCTTTTTGCCGAGGCAAATGCCCCCTGCTTCAGAGCGTACGCCTCGATCATGTCGATCTCCGCCTGAGTATCTTTTTCGAAGGTATTCACGGCGACGACGACGGGGATTCCAAATCGTAACGCGTTTTTGATATGCACTCCCAAATTTGGAAGGCCTGCCTCGAGCAATTGCAGATTTTCTTCCATGTAGGCTTGATCCAGAGGCGCACCAGGCAGAACCTTCGGCCCGCCACCGTGCATTTTCAGTGCGCGCACCGTGGCCACCAATACCACTGCGTTGGGAATCAAGCCGGAATAGCGGCATTTAATGTCGAAGAATTTCTCCATCCCAATATCGGCGCCAAATCCGCTTTCTGTGACGACATAATCCGCGAGCTTAAGGGCAATCTTATCTGCGATTATGCTACTGTTTCCGTGGGCGATATTGGCGAATGGACCGGTATGCACAAACGCTGCTTGCCCTTCCAGGGTCTGCATCAGAGTGGGCATAAGGGCGTCTTTTAATAAGACGGCGACAGTCCCCGCAATGCGCAGTTGCTCCAAAGTAACGGGATGGCCCTTTTTATCCAGGCCGAACATGACACGCCCGATTCTCTCGCGCAAATCCTTGAGGCTGGTAGCCAGGGCGAGAATCGCCATGAATTCCGAGGCGACGGTAATGTCAAAGCCCGTCTTGCGCGGAAAAATTGGGCTTGGTGATCCATCGCGCATTTTATCGTCATTGAATCCAATCATTATTTCTCGCAGGCTGCGATCGGTAACATCTACCACGCGATTCCAGGTGATGGTTGTATGATCGATATCGAGGCGCGACACACCTCTGCGTTTCAGAGCCTCATCCGATTGGCGGCTTTCATGGAAGAGACGCGTGTCGATTGCAGCTGCTACGAGGTTATGGGCCACGCCGATTGCGTGAATATCGCCGGTGAGATGCAAATTGAAATCTTCCATCGGAATGATCTGGCTGTAGCCGCCGCCCGCTGCGCCGCCTTTGATGTTAAAAGTAGGACCCATGCTGGGTTGGCGGATGCAGGCCATCACGCTTTTTCCAAGATGTGTTCCCAGGCCTTGAACGAGCCCAAGTGTTGTAGTCGTCTTTCCCTCACCCAGAGGAGTCGGCGTGATTGCGGTGACATCGATATATTTGCCTTGCGGCCTGGATTGCAATTTTTGAAGAACATCCAGGTGAACTTTGGCTTTGAACTTTCCGTAAAGATCGAGATCATCTTCGGCCAATCCAATTTTCTCCGCAATGGACAGAATCGGCCGCAATTCTGCCTCTTGAGCGATATCGATATCGGCGGGAACAGGTCTTCTTGGTTGCACAAGATCCTCCTATACGCGCATCATAGTGGGTTTCGATACGTTGATCCGGTTTCCATCCCAATCGTTTATAGCACAAGCGTCAAACTTCACAAAATGGCGGGGCAAATTGGGCGAATACAGGACCCCTAACCCGCGGCGATAGAATGCAGCACCGCACGAGCAAGCGCCGCATCATCTTTCGCACGATGTATATTTGGAAGATTGATTCCGCACTGCCTTCCGGTATTATCCAGGCTTTGCCAGCGAAACGAGCTGTGCGCCGGATTCCAATCACCATAGAAGTTGGCATAGAGCTGCATAATATCAAAAGAATTTACAGCCAGGAGTTCCGGCGGGGTTTTTTGAATTTGGCCGGACTGGATCATCATACGTAAATCATATTCGGCGTTGTAAATCGCCAACTAATGGCCATTTTTCACCGTGGCGACTTCCGGCCATATCGAATTCCAGGTAGGAGCTGCGCTCACCATTGCATTCGTGATCCCATGGATGGCGATGGCATCCTGCGGGATGGATTTGGAGGGGCGCACCAGCGAATCGATCACCATCTTCCCCAGAGGATCGAGGATGGCGATTTCGACGATTTCATCGCGTTGGCCGAGGCCGGTTGTCTCAGTATCCAAGTACAGGGGCTTGTTTTCGATGACGCGCTGTGCAATTGTGATAGCTTGCAGTCGCGCTTGCTCATCTGCCATAGGATTATAAGAATCCGCGTAGTAGGAGGCAATTGTACACTCAGACAGAAGATGGGATTAAGGACTATTCAACAAAGGTCTGGGGGGTTCTTCCCGGATTTATGGCATATCCAATGTGTAAACGCCGTCGTTGGGGGCAATGTCGCAGCGTTTTTGCCCTGGGGGAAGATTTTCATCCGGCGTGTGAAAAGAGGAAATTTGTATGAAGGCTATGCCATCTGGAATCAAAAACCATATATTCCCTTGATCATCAATGAAAGTATTGTTAGCAGAATTGGGCAGGACCGTTTTGCCGCTTTCGTCGAATATTCCTTGTGTGCGCTGGCCGGCATGGACTTGATTTACGGTAAACGTATACGCCGAAGCCCCCAGATGTGCAAATGCCGCCACAACAGAAGCGCTCCAGTCGTTGGCAAATGTTACGTTCGCCGGTCTATCGAGCTCGACTCTGGCAAACCAGTCTTGGTGGGTAGACCCCAGCGATTGAGGGTCATAAATCATAATGCTCTTTATATCCACTGCCGGATCGTTCACCGATTCTCCGCTCACACATAGGTAAGTGTCACCCGATGGACTTCCATGGAATACACCGCAGGGGGCAAATTAAGCGAATCAAAGGTGTAATTTGGACGGTCAGGCGTATCCGTTGGCGGGAATGGAGTGGATGTGGGCGCGGGGAATAGGAGTAGGAGTGGCCGATGGGGTGATCGATGCTTGCGCCGTTTCGGTGAGATTGCGCGAAAAAAGCGTGGCTTCCACAGCAATGCGGGTCATATTTTGCGATTCTACTAAGGCTTCGGCTTGGCGGGATTCGCTGGCACCCGGCACTGCGCACATCAGCGTGGAAAACAATAAGGATACGCTAAAAGCTAATAAGGAAAGGGATCGACGGTTAAGCATCAAAGGTTTCTCCAGCCGTATTGGAGCCAGATACCCCTGGTCAACACATTTCTGGAACAATTATCCATTGTATCAACGATTTCTCACACATTTTGTCCATAACAACAAAGAGCGAGCAAGTAATCCCAGTTATTCAACTTCCCTGGATTGCCCATTGTAATGAAAAGGCAATTAAATCTTTGAACTGTGGCTATCTTCAATAACCAAGGTGAATTGCAGTAGATCGGCCAAAGAAATTTGCTAGACAGGAAGTAACGTCTACGTTACGATGAAAATAGTATAATTTCACACCTGCACCCGTAGCTCAAAGGATAGAGCGACTGACTTCGAATCAGTAGGTTGGGGGTTCGAGTCCCTCCGGGTGCGCTAGAGAATCTGGGCTCATTACTCTAGGAATTCCCCAGATTTCACTACAAAGGATCGACTCAGTATGTCGGAGTCGATCCTTTTTGACAGCAATTTGACAGCATTTAGACCGAAAATCAGTTAATTAAGTTACCGTCACATGAATAAGGAGATGAAATCATTTCGGATTAATAAGAACAACAGCTTGGAAGGCTGATGCTCATTTTCGCACTAATGACGAGATGAATCAAACGCGCTAAAATCAAATTGGCGCAGCTATGGCTGTACCGTGTCAGACCATGTGAGACAGTTTTGGGCTTAGAATTAAGAGATGCTTTCCCATCACAACAGACATCGTCAGGAGGTTTTCATGATGACGAAGGAAGCATCTGCAGAAGCAACTGTTCGCAACATCCGCCGCAAGACACGGAGGAAATACTCCGCTGAAGAAAAGATCCGCATAGTTCTCGGTGGGTTGCGAGGTGATCTCACCATAGCAGAACTCTGCCGCCGGGAAGGCATAAGCGAGAACCTCTACTATCGCTGGAGCAAAGACTTCCTCGAAGCCGGGAAATCACGCCTTGTGGGTGATACCAAGCGAGAAGCCAACAGCAAGCAGGTCAAGACTTTGAGACAGGAGAACGAACAGCTCAAGCAATTGGTCGCTGAGCTGGCTCTGAAGAACAAGGTGCTCAAAAAAAGCTTGCTTGGCACGGACACGACGTTGGACCTATGATGCGTCGATCCCATGCTGAGAAGATCGAAATCATTCACCTGGTGGAGCATTCTGAGCTTTCCATCAGCAGAACGCTGGATGAACTAGACGTTCCCCGGAGCACCTTCTATCGTTGGTACCAGCGATACCAGGAAGAAGGTCTCGATGGTGTGGCTGATCTCAAGCCCAGAGCAAGACAGTTCTGGAACCGGATCCCGGACATCGTGCGTGACCAGGTGGTGCAGTTCGCACTCGAGAACCCGGACAAGTCATCCAGGCAGCTAGCGTGGCATATCACCGATACGGAAGGCTATTTCATCTCAGAATCGAGTGTTTACCGCATTCTGAAGGGCTTTGACCTGATCTCCAGTCCGGTATTCCAGATGGTCTCAGCCAAAGACAAGTATGAGAAACCCACGAAACGTGTGAACGAACTCTGGCAAACAGATTTCACCTACCTGAAGGTGCAGGGTTGGGGTTGGTACTATCTATCAACCGTTCTGGATGATTACTCTCGCTACATCCTGGCCTGGAAATTATGCAAAACGATGGGAGCCAGGGATGTCGAGGATACGCTCGAGATGGCTCTGGCAAAGACTGATCTAGAACGGGTCAAGGTGCGACACCGTCCGCGTCTCTTATCGGACAATGGACCCTGTTATCTCTCGGGCCAATTGAAGAAGTATCTCAAGCGGAAGGACATCAAGCATATCCGCGGAGCACCATATCATCCCATGACTCAGGGCAAGATTGAGCGATACCACCGATCGATGAAGAACGTGATCAAACTGCTGAACTACGAGTATCCGGGGGAACTTGATCAAGCAATCGGCGAGTTCGTGGAGTACTACAACAAGCATCGATACCATGAGGCGCTTGACAATCTGACGCCAGAGGATGTTTACTTTGGGAGAGAGGAGAAGGTAAAAACAAGGCGAGAAAAGATCAAAGAAGCAACGCTACGACACCGCAGAAAGTGGAACTTGAACGCTCCAGGCCAATGGCCGTGGACCCTCAATCCGAAGGGAGAAATACTCTCTTAGTTTGGGCTCAGTTTTGTCCCAAATGCTCTGAGGACGTACATTCCAGCCATGAAGAGCCTCTCCCTTTCCCCCAGGTGAAGATAAGAGGCTCTACTTCATAACTTAGCGGCCATCCATTGACATAGCTTCATATATTCTTACATTTGTAATGATCGGACTGCTCTCGGCAATTTTCAGCGCTTCATCAAAATCCTCTGCATTAATGATTAGGAAACCGGTTGTTGCTTCCAGATCCATTTCCAATTTTTTGGTTCCAGATTTTGTTATTTCTCTCCCCTTGCCAAGGGTACTCATATCAACGATCTTGTCCTGGATTGAACCGAACCATTTGCCATACTCTTCCATGATACCGTCAGTAGGCGTTACATATCCATTTTGAATAATTATAAACTTCTTCATTTTCCTTCTCCTATTTGTGTAATATCGGTTGTTGTTCGCTCAAGTAACGAGCATGATTATCATTATTGCCTTTAACATTACTGAATTAATTATTTATCTCATTTATTCTCCCCTCCATGGAAATTATGATTGACAAAAACTAATCGTTGCCTTTTGCCAACACCGCTGCGAGCTTATCGAAGGCCTGCTTCCAGCCAATCCCGGCATATTCTGCGCTGGCGCCATAACCCACGTGGCTCACGGTCACAGTAGTTTTGCCATCGGCATGTGCGAAGGTCACGGTCACGTCCATTGTTGTGGGCATGCCCATCTCCGCGGGCGAGATGATATTGCCCTCAGCATCCGAGAAGCTATCGCTATAGACCAGGCGCTCCATCGGCACCACTTCCTTATAACTGCCGGTGGAATACATATGCACGCCATCCGGCGAAAGCATGTTAAAGAGATGGCGGCCTCCCACGCGCAAATCAATCTCGCATGTGGGCGATGTGAAACCTTTGGGGCCGTACCATTTCATAAAATGTTCCGGCTCCGTCCACGCCTTCCATAACAATTCGAGCGGCGCATCGAATGTGCGGCTTACTTCAACCTGTATTTCTTCTAATTGGTCCATATCATTCTCCTTTTATGTGTAGCGAAAGTTAATAAATTAGTGCCAAGGTGATCCGGAATGCGATGCGAAAATCGCTAATCCGCAGACTCGTTTTTCTCATTCTGCATGGTCTTCAGATAGGCGGCCAGCCTGTCGAAGCTTTCCTCCCAATTTTGGCGATACTGCTCCACCCAGTCGGCAGCCTCTCTCAGCGGCGCGGCCCGCAATTTGGCCGGGCGCCACTGCGCCTTTCGCCCGCGCACAACCAACCCGGCGCGCTCGAGTACTTTGAGGTGCTTGGAAACGGCCGGCATGGTCATCTTGAAGGGCTGCGCCAGCTGCGTCACGGTGAGCTCGCCATTCGCCAGGCGCGCCAATATCTGGCGGCGTGTAGGGTCCGCGAGGGCTGAGAAAGTCAGGCTAAGGGTGTCCGTGGTCATCGGTGTCATTTCTTATATTTTACCATCTGGTTATATAACTAGTTGGTAATGTACAGCAGACGCAGGCCAATGTCAATCCCCGCGAACAACGAATGTTATACTGCGCCTAATCCCACGTGAACCAGAAATGGAAGAGGAGATTCGCGTGATACGAATACGCTACATTGTCGATGACGTCGACGAGGCAGTTAAATTTTATACATCAAACTTATTTTTTGAATTAGTAGAACAATATGGAGCGGCGGTAGCAATCTTGGAACGTGATGGCGTACACTTAATCGTCTCCGGTCCCAAGGCTTCTGCGTCGAGGCAAATGCCTGACGGAAGCCAACCTTCACCCGGAGGTTGGAATCGATTCCAAATTGTAGTCGATGATATTGAATCTGAGGTCTCCCGACTTAAGCAGAACGGTGTGCCATTTAAAAACGATCTATTTGAAAGTCAGGGGCGCAAGCAAATTCTTTGCCTCGATCCGTCAGGAAATATAGTAGAGCTTTTCCAATCCGCATAATGGACATTTTTCCAATCAGCGCCAATTCGCAGTTAGATGCTCCGATCGTTCTGGGCGATGCTTTTTCGGTATTGCATCGTACTCATTGCCGTCTCGCGCTTAAAGAAGCGACTGAAATAGGACGGATCATCGAAGGAGAGGCGATACCCTACCTCTGCGCTGGTTAAGTCCGTGTGTGTAAAGAGGCGTTTTGATTCCAGCACGACTTCTTGGCGTATGAGCTGCCCGGGTGTTTGCCCCGTCACGGCTTTGACTGTGTTGTTCAAGTGGCTAATGGTGACGCCCAGTTTGTCGGCGTAGGCTTGTACAGACCGTTCGGTAAGGAACTGCCGGGCTACAAGTTGTTTGAAGTGGCGCACAAGCGTCGGAATCGCGCCAACGGAAGCGAGGGCCTTATGCGTGCCTTCATGCGATGTGTAAATGCGTTGCATAGCTACGAGCAAAATGTGCAGGTACGCACGTAGGACTGATTCGCTCCTGAACTTATTTTCTTGATATTCAGCAGCAATCGACTGGATTAGTGGTTCCACCAGCTCACATTCCTCTGAATTCAATCGCAAAGCCGGCGTATCCTCGATAGTATGGAAAAATGAAAACTCGCGCAGCACCATGTAGTCCGACGGCGCCAGCAAGAGGAATTCTTCTGAAAAGCCGATAATTTCTCCCTCTAGTGGAACAGAAATATTCCAGTAATGAACCTGTCCAGGCGAGATAAAATAAACCGTACCCGCTTCAATGGGATAGGCGTTGAAGTCGATAAAGTGGGTTCCCTCGCCCCCCGTCATGTACAAAATCCCGTAGAAGTCGTGACGGTGTGGAAATTCCGCCGCCGCCCCCGCGGGGATAGTCGCAAAGTCCCCATAGATAATATTCATGTTTGCGAGTTGGTGGTCCAATATATCCCCAAAGGTTAGCAGGGGGATATCCAGATTGCGGCGCACGATTTTGTTTGTCGAACTCAACCTACCGGTCTTCCTATTTTGATCTTCTCCCAATAAAGTACCATATTTCTCATGTATAATCCCTTCTCATAGCGCCTATCACACTCTAGAATGTTGACATCGTTGCAATGATGGTAAGAGTCTCAGAGTTATTCTGCGCAAATTGTACCATTTCGCCACGGATAAACCCGATTCGAAGGAGGCAATAGGAATAATGATAATAACATGTCTGCGACAACAACCAGCACGCTATCACGCGTGAATAAGATGACAACAAGACACCTTATTTCGCGTCGAGAATTCTTAAAGCTCTCTACCATCTCTAGTACTGCTCTGTTACTGAGTGCGTGTAGCACAAATCCTTCTTCAACAGCAACAAACGTAATCCGTTCCGAACCTTTACCCATTCCAAAATTATTAATTGGGACAGAGATCGATGGGCAAAAAGTTTATGATTTAACCATACTACGAGGCTCCATGGTTTATATCCCTGGACAGAAAACGGCTACATTTGGATACAACGGCAATATTCTTGGTCCAACGCTGCTCATGAACAAAGGCGATGATGTTGTCATCAATGTGACCAATCAAATGGGCGAGCCGACAACTACGCATTGGCATGGGATACATTTACCAGCAGTGATGGATGGAGGCCCGCATCAAATAATTGAAAATGGTGATACTTGGCAGGCCCATTACACGATTATGAATGAAGCGGCGACATTTTGGTATCATCCCCATTTGATGGGTAAAACATCCGAACATGTCTACCATGGTTTGGCTGGATTATTTATCATTAAAGATCCCCAAAGCGAACTGGCACTCCCTGATCAATATGGGACGGATGACATCCCATTGATAATTCAAGACAAAATTTTCAATTCTGACGGCTCGTTAAATTATCCTACCGTCCATGAGGGTGTCAAAGGAGATCATATTCTTGTCAATGGAGCTGTAACTCCGACGTTCAGCGCCCCGGCGCAATTCGTCCGTTTTCGCATACTTAATGGCTCCAACGCCCGAATTTATAATTTTGGTTTCAGCGATAATCGTCAATTTTATCAAATCGGGACAGATGGCGGACTGTTAGAAAAGCCGGTACCTCTCACCAGACTGAGGTTATCCAGTGGCGAGCGAGCGGAAATACTAGTGGATTTTCGTGGCCAGGAAACCAGCCAGGTACGGCTGCTGAGTTATTCATCGGAGCTGGAAAACATCAATCCGCCCTGGATTAGTAATGATTTGGATAAGGCAACATTTGATATCATGACCATTAATGTTAATTCGGCTACCGCTGACCCCATCACTGCTCTGCCTGGCTCCCTGGCCTCCATCAACCGCCTGCAAGAAAGCCAGGCCAACAAGACCCGTTCCTTCGAACTAGAAGAGGGTTTTTCTTTAGGGAGTTTTTCTGCCACCTTTACAATCAATGGGCAGACGATGGACATAAATCGGATCGATGAGACCATCCAACTGAACGATATTGAAATTTGGGAAGTCATTAACGATGCGGACATGCCTCATCCATTCCATATTCATGATATTCAATTTCTAATTTTGTCACGGAATGGATCGC
>JADFRQ010000096.1 GCA_022561215.1 Chloroflexota bacterium
GACATGATCATGACTTTAGATGAATGTGCGCCGTACCCGTGCGACCACGCACAAGCAGAAAAATCAGTCGAGCGAACAACGATTTGGGCTAAGAGATCCAAGGAGCATTTCATTAAAACAGAGAAGGAACAGGGAAAACAATTTCTTTTTAGTATTGTCCAAGGGGCGACGTTTGAAGATCTGCGCCAACGATCGGCACGCGCATTGATTGATATTGGTTTTAACGGCTATGCCATTGGCGGCGTCAGCGTTGGAGAACCGGTACCGATCATGTTCGAGACCCTCGATTGGGTTATGCCGCTGCTGCCGGAAGATAAGCCGCGTTATTTGATGGGTGTTGGCTCGCCGGATGATATTGTTGAAGGTGTCATGCGCGGCATGGATATTTTTGATTCTGTGCTGCCCACACGTATGGCCCGAAATCGAGCGGCACTTACGCGCAAAGGGCGGATTAATCTCCGCAATTTGCCCTACGCGAAGGATGCGCGCCCCATTGAGGAAGAATGCGGATGTTATACGTGTCGCTCGTTTTCAAGGGCATATTTGCGACACTTGATTGTAGCCAAAGAGATGCTCGCGTCGACGCTCCTGTCCATTCACAATCTAAGGATGCTCGCTGATCTTACCAACGACCTGCGGCAGGCTATTGAAGGCGGAAAACTTGAAAACTTTGTGAAGGGTTTTAGAGCGGAATATCAGAAACATCGCTCCCCTGGTTCATAGGCGATGAGTATTATTCAAGCCCTTATCCTGGGAATTGTTCAAGGATTGACGGAATTCTTGCCAATCTCATCCTCGGGGCACCTCGTCCTCGTGCCCTGGCTGTTTGGATGGGAATTGGAAGCTCAATCGGCATTTGTGTTCAACGTCCTCGTGCAATTGGGAACCATGCTTGCTGTCATCGCTTATTTTTCTAAAGATCTCGTGCGCATGTTTATCGTTTCGCTTCGATCCATTCGGGAAAGGACCGCACTGCAAAACGCAGAATCGCGATTTACCTTATTCATATTACTTTCCACGGCCCCGGCTATCGTGGCAGGACTGCTGCTCAAATCTTCTGTGAAAGAGGCTTTCAGCAACCCAATTGCGGTCTCAATATTCCTCATCATTACTGCGGCGATATTGTTTGCGAGCGAGCGGCTGAAGGTCAAACGCAAGGAACTTACGGACCTCACCGCGGCAGATGCTCTCTGGATAGGCGTATTTCAGGGCTTTGCCCTGTTTCCTGGGCTAAGCCGTTCCGGTGTGACAATTTCCGCCGGCATAGGGCGCGGCTTTGAAAGGGAGGACGCAGCAAGATTTTCCTTCCTTATGGCGCTTCCCGTAATGTTCGGGGCGGGCGCAATCGCCCTGGTGGATTTGTTCGCCTTGCCTGAAATATCATCCCAGATCGCACCGCTGGTGACGGGCTTTCTCACTGCCGCGCTGGTTGGTTATCTGTCAATTAGCTGGCTTATGTCATTTCTCGTTCGACGTGGTTTAAATTTCTTTTCAGCGTATTGCTTTTTTTTGGGGATTAGCGTACTGCTGATGGGCCAAATCCGTGGTTAAGCGAAGTATGCTGATCCTTCTTTCTTTCATTCTTGGTGGTTGTGTCACGGAAGCACCCACTGCGACGCCATATAGCGCCTATCGCATCGCTTCACCCCCCGAATTGGAATCAATGGTGATCTCCTGGCTCGTGGCATATCAGGAAATTGACCCACAGACGCTCCTTCAAATTGAGATCGTTTCGCCGCAAGTTCTTCAAGAGGCCACGGAAATTCAAAATGTGGATCTGATAATTACCTCGTACAAGCCCCCTGAGGGCTGGTACGCAACACCGCTGCTAACGGCGGAAATTGTGGTGATAGTAAACCCGCGCAACGAACTGGATACTCTGCTCGAGGCGGATCTGGCCCTGATATTTGCTGGCAAGATACATTCATGGGCTGATCTTGGAGGGAGAGACGAAAAAATCCAGCCCGTGATCCCCCTGCAGGGGGAGGCAAGCAGGGAAAAGTTTCAAGAGGTTATTCTGGGTGGATCCCCATTTGCGCTCACTTCGCTGCTTGCACCGACGCCGGCGTTTGTCAGGCAATTTGTACGCGAAAATCCCGGTGGAATAGGCTTTTTATTAAGGGGAAATTTATCGGAGGATGTGCGAAGGATAGCCCTCATTGCGGACACCTCCGGTGCAGAAGATCCTGGAGGCCAATTGCGTCTCGATATCCACGCCATTTGGAACGAAGAACCTCTCGGCGATCTGCATGCTTTCCTACTATGGCTGCAGGGATCGTACCTGCAGTAATCGCGACCGTGTGCACCGCACCTCTGGAGAAACCAATTATTTTGGAGCGCAAAAGGTCAATACTTTCGATAGTAGGATAGAAAACCGAATTCTTTCAATTAGCCGCGGTCCGATCACAGGTGTACAGGCACCGGCGAGCTGAAGCTCGTTAGCCGAAGCTCGTTCCCTGTGCACGAAGGGTCCGCATATGATCATCTGGAAAACATCAGGTTGTTGGCACCCAAATGACTGAATAAGGTCTCTCTTAAAATAGCCCAGATAATAGTCTAAATGGGGGTACCATCCTAAACGACTTGCTGCCATTCATCCCCACGTGAATCTACCCCGTTGCGAGCTACGGCATATTCTCACTGCTCCCAATAAATGGATTGGAGATTCGCTCCTCGCCGACGGTAGTTTCTGGCCCATGGCCCGGGTAAAGGATAAAGTCATCGGTGAGTGTGAGAATATGTTGATGGATGCTTTTCTCCAGAGATGGCCAATCACCGCCGGGAAGATCCGTGCGCCCCACGCCTTGCTTAAAGATAAGGTCTCCGCAAAAAACAACATGTTGATCCTGCAGCACAAATATCACATGACCCGGAGTGTGTCCCGGTGTATGGTGCACGACAAATGTATGTTCACCAAGCTGCAAGTGCATACCTTCGGCTAAAGGAATAGTGGGTTCAGGGCCAGGGTCAAACCCTGGAAAACCGAAGAAAGAGGCTCCTCCAAGGGCGCGCCAAAGCGCTTGATCTTTGGCGTGCAAGGCGACCTCGATTAATTTTGACGATGAATCGGCGATTTTAGCCGCTCCCCCAAAGTGATCAAAATGTGCGTGGGTCAGCCAAAGGTAGCTAATGCGCCAGTCGCGCTTTTTGGCTTCGCTCAGCAACAGGTCGCCATTCCAGGCCGGATCGATAACAACGGCAGACTTACTTAGCGGATCACCAACCAAGTAGGCATTTGTTTCCGCCGGGCCGAGTGTATAGGTCAGGATTTCAAGCTTATTTTGTTGGTTTTCGTGATTCAAATTCTCTCCCTATGCGAATGCAGAATAAGAACAATACCACGCTCTCGGTGTGCAGCCTGAGGAAAAGCCATAATGGGCCCTAGCCGGCTGCGGGGTAGTTTATTTCCATGGGCGGTGTTTGAAATTCCAGGTTAAGTGCGAATCATACACACAACCTGCCATAATAATCAAGGCGCAAGTGAGCAGGCATTGCCACCGCTATCCTCATTTTTGCTGTTGGCATGACTGCGGCATAAGCCTTGGTTAACGTGGGAGCCTGGTATCTCTTTATCTCGAGTTTGAATCAGTTTTGGTTTCCGGTTTTAAACCTCTCCGCCTATAGGAAGCCAGGTCCGCGGCCGATTTTGAGGTTTTATGAGTTTCAAACTGGAAGAATCGTTATGGATGGTTGAAGTATTCGATCACTTGACCTGATCAGTTATCGAAGGCAGCCGATCGCATCATTATGCTAGAGAGGGGCAAGATTATCGAAGAGCGGAATCATAAACGATTGCCCAACGCAGGCGGTTATTATTCCGAGCTTTACAACACCTACTTCCTCCATCAATCCATTGAGTATATCGAAGGCGTTCGCAGCCTCAGGGGGAAAAAGAATCGGAATCTTCACTTGCACATGCAGGATGGCGCGCAGACCTATTCTTAGGTGGATCGACTCGGGATGTCGCTGTCCAAGCTGGAGGACCAGAAGGAGGTGAAGGGCTCGTTCCAGCGGATAAGAGCGATGCGGGGTGGAATGAGGAAGGAAGAAGCAAAATCCCCAAAATCGCCGCCATTTTCGCGAAAAGCTCTCACGAGAGGGTCGGGGGCGAGAAGCACGCGCGCGAAATAATCCTTGAGCTCCCATAAGTAAGCGGAGATAAATAGAGGCAGTCCTATCTCTTCCCCATGATCGCTGTCACTTATCGTGCTGAGTAATTCACGCGCCACCGCATAACGCTTTTCATCAACGGGGGAAATGGTGGGGACAATTACTCGTCCTCCGACATAAATAGGCTGCTCGAGGACAGTTTCCCAGACAAAGGAAAACCCCATTACTTCTTCTGGCGGCGATATATACACCGCCGGGGGATTGCGCAGCAATTCCTCAACAGGAACAGGAGGCTTGGACACATTTAGATGCGCCGCCAGTCCCAATGCAAGCTGCCCAATGAACCACCTGCGCTCTTCTTGCGAAGTGACAATCATCGACTTCAGTTCAGGCGCTGCCATTGCTAGAGTTCCTTTCTCTGGAGGATATAGATAATTCATGAAGTCCCAACCTTTGATCTAAATTCTAGCCACAAGTCTCGACGGAAATCCTTACAACCGCTTTACACTTGTTGTTTGCAAGAAAGTGTAGCCGCGCGAGGAAATGACCCCGCGGGATAAGATTCTGGGGCCAACTTAGCCTTGCCGGCTTGACATTCGTAATCGCGCTTCTTAGAATGGTGGTTAAGATTAATGCACAAACAGGGGAGAGATCCATAAGATTGAGACACCGAAGGGGCAAACCTCGTAGCAGTGTGCAACTGTGAGGTGAAACTCTCAGGTAAAAGGACCCTGTCTGGCAGTGACTCTGGAGAGCCGCGAGGCACCGAAGGGGCAAACCGTCCTGCAAAGATGGTTATTGATGCGCTGAAGATCGTATGGAATTAATGCGCTGCTTTTAATCATCCTAGACGGCGAATCTCTCAGGTAAAAGACAGAGGACGCACGCAGCATTTTGCGTGCGTCCTTTTCTGTTTGTTTATCCGTGATCTTATCGAAAGGGAGGCTTAGATGGACTATCCAGAGGATCTACGCTATACGACCAACGACGAGTGGTTAAGAGTGGAGGGGGAAATTGCGGTCACCGGAGTGAGCGATTATGCTCAGGATCAATTATCCGATGTGGTTTACGTGGAAATTACGGCCGAGGTAGGCGATACACTTTCCCAGGGCGACGCATTCGGTATGGTTGAATCGGTTAAAGCCGCAGCGGATCTCTATATGCCGGTGAGCGGCACGTTAACAGAAATCAACGAGGCGTTAAGCGATACCCCAGAATTGGTGAATCGAGAGCCCTACACAGCGGCCTGGATGATTAAATATCGACTTGCAGAACCTGAGCAGGTTGATCAATTGATGGATTCGACCGCCTATATCGCTCATCTGAAGGGAAAAAATAGCTGATGGCCTACATTCCGCACACTGAAAAGGACCGACAGGAGATGTTGGATGTGATTGGGGTGGAGCGCATCGAAGATTTGTACGATGCCATTCCGGAGGATGTTCGCTTTCCGGATCTCGACCTTCCACCCGCACTATCCGAGATGGAAATACTTGAAGAATTGCAAAGGTACGCCGAAACGAATGTAAACACCAAACATTTCCATTACTTTCTTGGTGCTGGAGCCTACAATCATTTCATCCCCTCCGTTGTTAATCACATGCTGCTCAGAAGTGAATTTCATACGGCCTACACTCCGTACCAGCCGGAAATATCCCAAGGGACCTTGCAAGTCATCTTTGAATATCAGAGTTTGATTGCCAACCTTACGGGAATGGATGTCTCCAACGCCTCGCATTACGATGGGGCCACGGCCCTGGCGGAGGCTGTGATACTCGCTCTCCATGAGCACCGTTTCAAACGCAAGAAAATCATTCTCTCGCCAGGGATTAATCCACAATTCCGGGAGGTAGTTCGTACCTACATGCAGGGATTGGATTTAGAAATTTCGGGCGACGAGGATCTTGAAAATGGTCAGGACAACTTGCGGTCAATGATCGACGGCGACACCACACTTGTTGCGGTCCAGTATCCTGATTTTTTTGGACACATCTATGATTTCTCGAATTTCGCTGAGGCCGTGCATGCTGCTGGAGCTTTATTCTGCGTTGTCGTTAATCCTTTGGCTCTGGGCTATTTGAAACCGCCGTCGGAGTTTGGAGCGGACGTTGTCGTTGGAGAAGGTCAACCGCTTGGAATCCCCCTATCCTTTGGTGGGCCCTACCTGGGGATCTTTGCAACCCTCGATCGGTATGTGAGAAAAATGGCGGGCCGTCTGGTAGGAGAGACGGAAGACAGCCGTGGTCAGCGCGGCTATGTGCTCACGCTTACTCCACGCGAGCAACATATTCGGCGTCAACGAGCGACTTCAAATATTTGCACCAATCAAGGCCTGATCGCTCTGGCTTCGACAGTTTACATGTCGGCAATGGGGAAACAGGGCTTGCGGCAGGTGGCGGAACTTTGCTATCAGAAAGCACACTACGCCGCGAACGAAATTGATAGCCTTGGAGGGTACCGTCTATGGAACAACGATCCCTTCTTTAATGAATTTGTCATATCCTGTCCACATCCAGTCGCAGAAATCAATGATTTTCTTCTTGATCGGGAGATTGTTGGCGGGTTTGATCTTGGACGGACGTATGAAAAGCTTGAGCATCATATGCTGCTTGCCGTTACGGAACTGAACAGCAAAGATCAAATCGATGCTCTCGTCAGCGCGTTGAAGGAGTTTGATCATGCCTGAAGCATTAATTTATGAATTGTCTTCACCGGGCAGGTATGCGGTTGCGTTCCCGGAATCTGACGTGCCGCATGCTGCACCGCCGGATGGACTTGAGCGCGATGATCTGCCGCTTCCAGAATTATCGGAACTTGATCTGGTGCGCCACTTTGTGCGTCTATCACAATACAACCATTCCATCGATACGGGTTTTTATCCGCTTGGCTCTTGTACCATGAAATACAACCCGAAGATTAATGAGGATATCGCGCGCATGCCGGGTTTTGCCTTCGCTCATCCTCTGCAAGGCGAGAAAATTTCGCAGGGCATTCTAGCGATCATGTATGAATTGCAAGAATGGCTAAAAGAAATAGGCGGGTTCGCGGGGATTAGTCTGCAGCCCGCGGCTGGTGCTCATGGTGAACTGACGGGACTGCTTATCATACGCAATTACCACCGAGATCGAGGGGATCATACGCGCACGAAAATGCTGATCCCTGATTCTGCGCACGGCACCAACCCGGCAAGCACCACAATGGCTGGATTGGAGCTCATCGAGCTTCCCTCGGATGCGCGCGGCAACATCGACCTCGAAAAATTGCGTGAGGTATGTGACGATTCACTTGCTGGTCTCATGCTCACGAATCCCAATACCCTTGGATTGTTTGAGGAGCATGTTCAAGAGGTCGTGCGAGTGGTCCACGAGTGTGGAGGGTTGATGTACGGCGATGGTGCAAACATGAATCCACTGCTGGGGATTGTCCGGCCGGGAGACTTGGGATTTGATGTGATGCATTTCAACTTGCATAAAACCTTTTCGACTCCTCATGGGGGTGGAGGACCGGGGTCTGGACCCGTGGGCGTTGCACAAGGCTTGGTCGATTTTTTGCCGGCGCCCATTGTTGACATCGTCGAGCCCGGAGATGAGGGAACTGCACCAACATTCGGGCTGGTCAAACCTCTCAAAAGCATCGGACGCATGAAGTCCTTTCACGGGCATTTTGGCATGCATGTGCGCGCATATACTTACATGCGCATGCAGGGAAAAGCGGGAATACGCGCTATCGCTGATCATGCTGTGTTGAACGCTAATTATTTGCGCGTCAGGTTGCGCGATGCCTACGAGATCCCCTTCGATCGAGTGTGTATGCATGAATTTGTGATGGAGGGAATGTGGCCCGACGCGCCGGATATTCACGCCCTCGATATTTCCAAGCGGATAATGGATTTTGGTTTTCACCCTCCCACAAATTATTTCCCATTAATCGTGAAAGAGGCTTTGATGATCGAACCAACAGAGACCGAGAGCAAGGAGACCCTCGATGCCTTTGTCGAGGCGATGCTTAAAATTGCAGATGAAGCGCACACGTCTCCCGAGACTCTGCGTAGCGCGCCGCATTCCACGCCGTTTGGCCGGATGGATGAGGTAAAAGCTGCACGGGAGCTGGTCTTATGTTGTCGACCAGCGTACATCCCAAAAGCATGACCTTAATGAAAGCGACTAGAATTTCAGTCGCAGCATTCCTTGGTCATTGATCAAATCACGAGTGTTAAGTCATTGTGGATGGGAGGGGTTGTCATTCTGAGCCGAAGCGCAGACGAGGCAAGAGTCTTTCGAAGAAGGAAAAATTCTCGTTTCGCATGGACAAGGGCTTTATCATTGCAAACCGAGATTCTTCGCTTCACGTCGTTCCGCTCAGAATGACATTAGGTGTGGGCCAATTATTATGTCATCCAGAGACCCTTGCAGAGCAAGGGTCTCTGGATCTCGTTTTCCGTATGGGAGATGCCGTGCTTTTGAGAAACGAGATTCTTCGCTTCGCGTCGTTCCGCTCACACCAGGTCCTCACTCTACTATTTGGTGTGCGCAGCGGAGCTACTCAGCTTCGACGGGGTCTGAACGAATTCGCATTGGATATCAGCCAGGGGTCGATCCAGTGTAGAATCGCGCTTGAGGTAAATTTCGTATGGCCACAATTCGAGATGATGAATTAATCACATCTGTATCGCCGCGTGAGACAATCCAAATTCAGCTCCCAGACGGAGTGGTATTGGAAGGACCGCGTGGTGCCAAGCTTGAGTCCTTTATCCGTGGTCTATCCGCACCCGAAGTTCCCATTGTCGGAGCGATTGTGGATTGGGAATTGCGAGAGCTAACCTATCCCATCAACAGAGATGCTGAAGTCCGCTTCGTCACGATGAGCGAGGCAGATGGCATGCGCATCTACCGTCGATCCTTGACCTTCCTGCTTGCAGCTGCATTTGATGAGCTGTTTCCCGAAGCGAAGTTGTACGTTGATCATTCCATATCGTCGGGAGGATATTTTTGCAGAGTTGTTGCAAGAGAGGCGCTCGACGAAAGTGAGCTAGCTGCGCTTGAAAAGCGGATGCAGGAGATCGTTAAAGAAAATCTTCCATTT
>JADFRQ010000027.1 GCA_022561215.1 Chloroflexota bacterium
GACTTGAAACACCACAATTGAAAATATTGCAGACAGAATCACTGACTGGATATGTCCGGCACCTTGGCCTATGGCGTAAAAATACAGATAGCGGAGGCCAAGGAATATACCCGCCGTGAGCATTGGAAGTCCCAAAAACGAGAATACTCTAAGCGGGCGATACATCGTATACGCACGCAGGATCGTGGTAACAGATTGTGTCATGTATTCTGGCATATTTCGCATGAGACGGGATGGACGCGAAATAGGATTTGTGTGAATGGGCACGTATTCCACTGCCATTCTTCGAGAACCGGCTTGGATCAACGTTTCTAAGGTATAGGAATACTCGCTGAGAACGATGGTCCTTAGAGCGGCTTCTCGCGTAAGAGCTCTAAATCCGCTTGTCGCGTCCGGTATCCTCATACCGGAAGCCATTTGTAAAACTCTACTTCCCAGCCGCTGAAGGAAACGTTTGGAGGGAGAGAATGATTTCAATGTTCCAACGCCCCGATCACCAACGACTATATCCGCACGATTATCCAGGATGGGCTCTAATAGATGTGGGATATCTTCGCCGCGGTATTGGTTATCGGCGTCCGTGTTTACTATTACATCGGCCCCTTTAGACAGAGCAGTCTCCAACCCAACCACAAAGGCGCCAGCCAAACCGATGTTCTTCGGGAGTTCAATTACATGATCGACTTCAAGGTCCCTCGCAATTTGAGCCGTACCATCCGTACTGCCATCATCAATTACCAATATCTCGACCTTGTCAACTCCACTAATCTGATGAGGGATTGCTTCGATCGCTTCTCGCAACGTATCTGCTTCGTTGTAGCATGGGATTTGGACGATCAGTTTCATAGATGATTGCCAATTGCAAATGAGGATTCAAACCGAAGTATACCCTGCTTGACGGAACGGACAGCTTATTCAGCTGGGGGTTGATCGACTAGAAAAAGAGGAAAATAAAGCGGGAAGGAGGGAGAAAGCTCTGAGATTACCCAGTTTGGTCCTGGAGGTACTCCGCCGAAAATTAGCTGTGCGTTGCTTGTTCCACCATTGAACCCGCCGGTGTCATAAATAGAATTTCCCTGCCCTTCATTGAAACGCAAAAATCCAACAGTCTTATTGTCCAGGCTCTGAAATCCAGGAGTGGGCGTGAACCCCTCAAAATACCGGAGCCACCAAGAAAAGCGGATATTGTCCATTAATCCGACAAAACCAGAATTAGTACCATCCTTGTCGCTACCAATAACAAGGTAGGGATCGAGGTTCACGCACTCTTCCGTCGAGGAAGGGCCACAGGTTTCGCCTGCTGCAGCATTATCAGGATAGCTAATATCGCCTAGGGGACCGGGAGCCGATGCCTGTTCAACCCCATCGATAAAAATCCACATTTGGCCGTCCGGATACGTACCATCCCATCGATTGCGCTGAACGGCGACATGATGCCACTTGCCATCATTAATCGTGGCTGTACTGCAAAGTGTAAATTCGCTTGAATCAGCCCCACGAACACCAAAAGCGATACGTCCCCCCACGATGGAGATTCCCCATTCGCTTCCTGGAAGCGAACGACTGCGATCGAAGAGAATATTGCCGTCTTTCCAATTGTCATTTGCACCGCAGGCGATATCTGATGCGTTGTTTGAACCCGGCTCGGCCTTCATCCACCATTCGACTACAAAATCATGCAAGCCGACATCTGCCGGAGGGCCATGTGTATCTTGATTGGGATCATCAATTTGAATGCGCAGCTGGTTGCCTCCATTTTGCGTATCTCCTGCAAAATTTATGGCAAAATCGAGACCGTTGCCGTAGTATTCGTGGTAGTCGTTGGTCAGTCTCGAATAAGGGATAAGAGTCTCTCCTTCCCGCTCGATATAACCGCTGGTATACGGAGTTGGCCCAGAATGCACTATCCAGCCCGATAGCTTCACTCCGTCAAGGTCGAAGAAGGCGCCATTGTACTTCAGGGTAAGGTGCACCATCGCTGCGGTGGCAAAACCCCCATTGCACACCTCCGTGCCGATGGCTCCCAAATTCTGATTTCTTCCGACCCAGCCACGATCGCCGGGCTCGCCCAAGAACCGCAGATGATAGTAACTCGTTGACCAAGTTTCTCCAGGCTGCACTTCGTTATAAATTTCAACCCAACACGGAAGGTTTGTCCCGCTGGGAGTGCGGACATAGGCATTTCCCGCATGCGCTGCGACTACAAAGTCATCAGGCAGTTCGCTTCCCTTTGGCCAATTCGTCGAGAAATCCATGCCTGAGCGATCTGTTCCAATACTCCCGCCAAACCAACTATGGGTCCCGTTGAAGGTCCAATCGGCGCCCATGGGGAAGGGGAGTTGCAGGAAGTCATCCGGTGGAAGACTATCCGGATCAATAATGTTGGCACTATCCAAGGGGTCGATAGTAGGAAATAGATCGGCGAAAGTAGCAGCGAAACCATTCGAACTTCGAGAGGATACTGATTCTGACCAGGATGAAAATTCTTGGTTTGATGCAAGTCGATTTGCTATGGCATATGTTGCGGATGAGATATTTGGATTTAGCTGAATGCTCTCCCCATCCAGAAAGGTGAAACTCGGAATTTCTGTCCGGCTTGCAGTCTCATCCGTTCGTCGAGATCCCCATAAATACAGATGTTCATAAAATGCGGTCGCCAATCCCATCGCAGTACTTTCGATTTGGGCAAGCACAACATCGTTTTCAACACGAATGGATGAGGCCTTTATCCAGCCCGTTTGTATTTCAAGTGTTGTCAGCAAGACAAGTGGGTTAATACTCGTATAAGCAGCCCAATTTTCGATAGCGTCGGCAAAGGGCAGCAGCGGCGATTCAATACTGTCCAGGAACGCCTCGACACTGAAATCGCCGACATTCGGCCCCCAAACAAACTGACCATCGGAAATTAGCGGATCAATGGTTATTTCTGGATCTGCGAAAGTGGATCGCCAGGGCGGCAGAATCGTGAAGAGTAAAATAGAAAGACCGCCCAGAATTCCCCAGGTGATCATCATCGTTCGTAGTGATTTTAATTCTTTATAATCTGTCATTCTATACCCGACCGGAAATTGCATTGCCTAAACATCGATCGAGCCATCACGCTCAGCAGGATCATTGGATTAATATCGGGATAAAGATTTGATGGATCAGAAAAAGGGTTGAAACTTCCCATTCTGGTCCATTTGACGGATCGCCGCCATAGAGTCGAAATGCATCGCTTGGTCCGGAAAGTGAAGCAGAGTTATCGGAAATTGCATTGCCAAATCCTTCATCAAGGTGATAAATGCCTACACTATTTTCATCACTTTCAAAAGGTGCAAGGAACGGTTGGAAAGTGGTTGAATAACGGATCGAGTTTGAAATACGGATTTCATCCAAATAACCGTTGTAGGCCAAGCCCGAATCTGATTTGCGGGCACCAATAACCAGGTAGGGATCTTGATCCGGATCGGAAGAGGTGCGGCCGTCACGATAGCTGATATCACCCCCCGGCCCTACGGCCTCAGCATCAAGGACTCCGTCGATGAATATTCGAAGGACGCCGTCGCTGAGCGTGCGCGTCAGAGCAACATGATGCCACTTGCCATCAACCACGGCTAACGTCCCGCAGAGTGTTTCGCTGTCGACGCCATTGTTCACCCCAAATGCAATGGTGGAACCCGTCAAACTTACCCCATACTCTCCATAATCTCCTTGCCCGCTAACGTCGCGATCGAAGATAATGTTCCCGGCCATCCAACCCTCGCCTCCAGGAATACACGTGGGGCTGTTGTTGTCTCCACCCTGTACCTTCATCCACCATTCCAGCGTAAAGTCCGTGCTGCCCACATCTGCAGCCATGTCTCCATTTACGGGATCGTCGATTAAAATTTTCAGGCGATCAAAGTCTCCCCAACCGTTGCCGAAAAACCGCAGCGCAAAACCAGCAGGGGGCAGAGTAGGAATGTAGGAGAGGCTGCTATCCCAATAGTATTGATCCAGCATCTCGTCCCAGGTAATCTTCTCATAGCCTTGGTTGCCTAAAGAGTGGAAATACGTATCCCATTGGCCCATGCAGGTTCCCTGCCACCCAAAATCCTCGCAGCGCCAAAACCAATCCAAATAGTGCGTGCGGAACAGAGACCCATCCGTGCGTGTCAAACGCCAGGGCCAGGTGAAATCGACGGCATTGTTTGTGCTGCCGTAGGTCACCCCAGGGATGTAGACCTGATCGCAGATGCTATCATAGACATTGGCATCGCTCCATCGACCGCCGGCAGCTGTAATTTCCCAGGCGTACATTTTTGCCGCCATGGCGCCTGCGCGCAGTGATTCACGCGGCCATGTCCGCACCCATTCATTGGGAAGAACATGTTTCACATAGTCCATAAAATCAATCACTTCAACCGTGTATGGCAAGCTCGTATCACATGTTGCAACTTGTCCGGTCACACGCACTCGAATGGTATCGGGAAGTGTGCTGCTGGGAACAAACGCTGGGCCTTGAAACTCGGGAAATGATTTTGTTACATCCGGATCGGGCTTATCGCGAATGCCAAGCTCCGGGATCTCAATGGTTGTGGCAGTGTTGGCGAGCTCAGCGTCGATGAGCAGCGTATCACCAGCGACCAAAGCGATGCCGATCATCTGCCAATCACCGTAACCCTGCGCCTGAATCAACAGGTTGGTATACAGAATGGGCTCGGCAAGCTCGATTTTTGTAAAGGTAAATTCTCCGTCCTGGTCGCTGATCGTGCTGAGGTTTAGCTCTGCCAATAAAATTATTGCGCCTTGCACGGGGATTAAGTTACGCTTGTCGATAACCACACCGCTCACATTGGTTTGTAGATTATTCCCTGCTAGAGTGGGGTTGGCAGAGGTTGGCAAGGATGCCCCGAGCAAAAAAATTGCCATTGAAAGAAATATAGCAAGGTAGCTCTTGGGGCCGCGATTGCCGTGGTGCGAATGACGAGCAGATCCGCTTGCCATCCCTTCTGATTTTTTCTCTCCCAAAGTCATGTCCTTCTTACACGCAAGTCTGTACTATCGACGAAGTGCGTTCAAATCTCCGCAGAGGATCCTGCGTCAATTGGGCTCCACCATGAGCGTTGCCAGCCGGCTTAGGTTGCAGGTTTCATGCCCGCATGTTCGAAGGGGCAGAGTATTGTTATGCCAACAGTATATTGAGTAGGTACGCTAAGGAGTTGGGTGGATGCACATTGCTAATTGCGCGTTTAATTCTTGCTGCCGCATGGTTGTTACGCCCGTGGAACGGTGATCTTCATGAGAAAAATGAAAGATACACTCGTAGAAGATTCTTATCGCATCACATAGCAGCAACAATAGTACTCCGGTACTGACGGGGTAGAGAAAAGAGAGAATTTTTCGATGGAACCGTCGCACTGCAGGGATTCCATGGGCGCTGGCCTCGCCCCAAAGTGGAGTGCCAAGAATCAGCTAAATGACAGCAAACGTCGTAGCTCCTGCATGTCATCCTGAAGCCTTTGCAAAGCAAAGGTTGAAGGATCTCGTTTTCCGTATGCTAAACTCCATGCTCATGAGAAACGATGATTCTGCCCTTCAATTCCTGAAGGGTTTCAGAATGACATTAATTTTATTCCGCCTTCCTTCAACGTAGCAAAAATTACCGGGAGCGTGCTCCAAGACAAATTTCACTCGCCTTCCGACATTCACTCCAGGAAAATTAGGGCCAATTTTCAATCTCGCGAGTAGAATGGAATCAATTTTTATCTGCTGTTTTAAGCTGCCGATGCAATTTCGGGTAGAATCTTGCCTCGAGCTTGCTGGAATTACGATCTGGGGATAAGCAAACAGCAACTCTCCAGGATGCATTCTCAAGGACATGACACACACAGAAAATCACTTGCAATCCTTCGAGCCAACCGATTTAATCGCCAAACTTGTGCACAGGTGGATTTGGCTGATTGCCTCCAGCCTCCTTGGCGCAGCTGCGGCATTTATCTTCAGTTTGCTCATTCCCCCACGCTATGAAACAGAGGCTGCTATTGCGGTCAATCTCGATTATGGAAACCTCGAAGCACTCGAACTGGTTGTCGAAGATCGAGTGCTTGATCGCGTCTGGCAATTAATGGTTTCGGATGAAACATTGCTTCAAACGCAAGCGCGCGTTGAGTCCGAATTGCAACCGGCGGAGAAATGGAATTCGTTAGAGTCTTTTCGCGCCCACACGCGTCTCGACGCGCGCTTGTCACGCTGGGAGTTGATTGGCATCCACAATCAGCCTGAGATTGCCCAGAGAATTGCCAACGCCTGGATGTTCGTCGTGATGCAACGGCTGGATGAGGCCTATGAACATGCATGGAATGCAGCGCAAATCGAAGGCGTAAATTTTGAGGTGACGTGTATTTCAATGTTGAGCGCGCAGAATGAAGCTGTGCTAGGTGATTGTATATTGTCGAAGGATGACGTCTCCGAGGAGGACCTCCTTCGATTTCGAGCAGAATTTGAGGCCAGCCGAGGAATTCTGCCGATTCTGTCGTATGAAGCTGTGCATGAAGCGACTCTGCCTGAACGCCCGGTGTTGTGGGGAAGGGGGTTGAGTGTTTTTTTTGGAGGGACAGCCGGTTTTGTTATCGGCGTGCTTCTTATTTTTGCATTTCCACTGCCCAGGAGAAAATTACAGTCTCACGAAAAAATAAGTGACCCTTAAAAAATTAATCTGATGGCGATCGTAAAAGGAATTTTCAGAAAAGTCGAATCCGTTTTCGAGCAAATCTCGTGGGGCTTATGGGTCCTTGTGCTTCTTAGTATTCCGATAACAAGTTTTCCGTTGGTGGGTAAATTCACCGGCGATTCTTCCGTTAGTCCGCTAGCCGGCATTCCCTTGTTCCTGTTGCTTGGCGTTTGGTTGCTCCCCTATATATTGAAAAACCGGCCAATTTCGAAAATTGCCGTCCCCTTTCTGGCCTTTGTCGGGGTAGCGCTGATCTCAAGTTTCAGGGCGCCCTTCCTGGAAATTTATCCATTCAAGGGAATTACACTTTTCAGTCGCGAGATCCGTTCGATGATCACACTAGGCATGGGGGTGGCATTTTATCTTGTCGCGGCAACGCTTCCTCATTCCAAACAGCGCCTGCGCAAGAGTTTTCAATGGCTCTATATTGGTGCTTTTATCATGCTTTTGTGGTCGACCGTCCAAATTTTTCGCTTACCGTATTCTTATAATCCACAGCCTGAGGAATTAAATGCCATTCACCGTCTCTTCTCGCTACGTGATCTGTTTCGGGATCGAGTGACGGGAATGGCCTATGAACCCTCCTGGCTTGCAGATCAGTTGTCGATTTTGTATCTGCCAATGCTGCTAGCCAGCATTATCAAGAAAACCACTGTCTTTAATATCCGTTGGAAGGCAATTACCATTGAGCTGGTTTTATTTCTGTGGGGTGGGACGGTGTTATTCTTCACTTTTTCGCGGATCGGTTTGTTGGCCTTCATTACCGCCGTCGGTGTGTTATTGATCGCAAGTTCTCGCGGGTTCATAAGCACTTTTGCTGAGAAACGCAGTCAGGGTAGCCGTTTGTCGGTCAGGCAGGTGAAGGGGCTTACCTGGGCGGGATTGAGTTTGTTACTTCTTATGAGTGTGCTCCTGATATTTTTTTTGGCGACCCAGTCCAATGCGCGTCTGTCCGATCTGCTTAGGTTTGACCTGAAAAGTATTTTCGAATCGAATCGACTTCCTGCGCTTTATAATCTGGCCAATAATCTTGAATACGCCGAGCGACTATTGTATTGGATCAGCGCATTTCTCATATTTAGTCGATTTCCAATCTTGGGGGTGGGACTGGGGAATTCGGGATTATTGTTTCGAGAAACAGTCCCCGCATTTGGAAATTATTTGCCGGAAATATTGCATATTCTCGGTCCGGTACAAGTCACGATCGCAAACCCAAAAAGCCTGTGGCTGCGGCTTTTGGCGGAAACAGGAATTCTGGGGTTCATGGTGTTCATCACATGGCTGCTGATCCTAGCGCTTGTTGTGCACAGTCTTAGCCGCAGCAGGAAGGACCTTCTCGGCGTTATTGGCCTGGCGGGAGCAATGACCTTGATCGTACAGTTTTTTGAAGGATTTAGTTTGGATACTTTCGCACTGCCTCAGCTTTGGATAATGCTGGGATTTGTAACCAGTGCGTGGATGATCCTTCCCGCCGAAATTGAATTGGAGCAGAGGGAATGAGCCCCAGGGTTTCTATCATCGTGCCATGCTACAATGAGGAACACACGGTTGGCCTGTTGCTTAATGCGCTGCGTCAACAGGAATTTCCCCTGGAGGAACTTGAGGTAATTATCGCCGACGGTCTTTCCACGGATGGAACGCGTAATGTGATTGGTCGCTACAAGACCACCTATCCCGAATTATCGGTCATTCTTATCGACAATCCTGAGCAAACGATTCCAGCAGCCTTAAATAGGGCCATTGATCGCGCGCAAGGGGATTATATTCTTCGTCTTGATGCCCACTCTGTTCCGCGCCCCAATTATGTGTCGATGTGTCTCGACATACTCGAAAGGACGGATGCAGCAAATGTAGGCGGGGCGTGGGAAATTCGGGCGTCCCAAAACCATTGGCTCTCGCGATCGATCGCCGCAGCTGCCGCGCACCCACTTGGTGCGGGCGATGCTCGTTATCGCTACAGTGGTGCAGCTGGAGAGGTGGATACCGTTCCCTTCGGCGCATTTCAAAAAAAATGGATTGAGCGCATTGGTGGATTTAATGAATCTTTATTAACCAATGAAGATTATGAATTTAACTACCGGCTGCGTAGGGCAGGGGGTAAGATCTGGTTTGATCCCTCTATCCGCTCGATTTATTTTGCGCGCCCGGACATAGCTTCGCTGGGACGACAATACTTGCGTTATGGCTACTGGAAGGCGGCAATGCTCGTGAACAATCCCCAATCCCTGCGCTGGCGACAAGCCCTCCCGGCTTTATTCGTGAGCGGCCTGCTGGGCCTATTAATTCTGGGCACTCTATTGCCTGGCGCGCGCCTGGTGCTTGCCATCTACTGGCTTCTCTATATGTTGATCACCGTTGGATTTGCGCTACGAGAAGCCATAAGAAAACGCGAGCCCGGGCTCTTATTGGGATTTCCACTGGCCTTGTGGACGATGCATCTTGCATGGGGGCTTGCCTTCATCTGGGGTATCGTCAGTAGACTCTTTAGGAGAGTCCGTGGCCGAATCTGAGCGCAAAGAGCGCCGAATCCAGCTGCGAACCACTGAGCGGCGGATGCTGCTCATTGTAGGAGATCTGGTCATTGCCATTATTGCAATGATTGCGGCGCTCGCCCTATGGTCTGAGTTTGATTATCTTGCGCTGAGCGAGGAATTTGTCCGCGCACGCGCGGCATGGTTCGTTCTCCTGCCACCCCTTTGGCTCTTGCAGATGATAAATCTTTACGATCTCCGCCGGGCAGCCTCTCGCCCAGATATTCTGCGCGGCGTGTTGGTCGCGGCGGGTATTGGAACCGTACTCTACCTTGGAATCTATTTTCTCAGAACCGAACCCGGATCCCTTCCGCGCCGCGGGCCGCTCTATTTCCTTATCTTCGTCGTAATCCTCACGTTGGCCTGGCGTTTAAGTTATGCCAAATTTTTTACCACACCGACCTTTATGCGCCGTGTTTTGGTCGTTGGTGCAGGTGAAAGTGGACAAGCGTTGATTCGCTTGCTGAATGAGATTAAGCCCTCTCCTTTTTTTGTTGTTGGCCTAATCGATGATGATGTTGATAAACACAATAAATCTTTCCAGGGGGTGAAGGTCTTAGGTGGAAGTGCAAAATTAGAGCAATTAATTCAGGGAGAAGAAGTCTCGGATATCATTGTGTCGATTCTTGGGCCCATGAATGGCGAGATGTTTCAGGCATTGCTGGATGCGCAAGAGCGCTGGGTCGAAATAATCCGCATGCCGGTTCTCTACGAGGAATTGCTCGGCCGAGTGCCGATCCATCATCTTGAATCGGATTGGGTGCTTCGTTCATTTGTAGATGAAGTCCGCGTATCGAGCTTTTACCTGATTAGCAAACGATTAGTGGATATCCTTGGAGCATTTATAGGGATGATTGTTCTACTTTTTGTGCTCCCGTTCGTATCCTTGGCGATCGTCCTGGAAAGCGGCCGACCGATATTTTTCACGCAATCACGTCTTGGTCGAGGCGGGAGGGCTTTTCAAGTAATTAAATTCCGCACGATGGCACAAGATGCCGAGGCAGATGGCGTGGCGCAGTGGAGTTTTAGCGACGACCCAAGGAAAACGAAAATTGGAAACTTTTTAAGGCGCGTGCACCTAGACGAGGTCCCACAATTTATAAATGTGCTCAAAGGTGACATGAGCCTGGTGGGACCGCGCCCTGAGCGACCCGAATTGGTGACGAAGTTAGAGCAGCAGATACCATTTTATCGAGCGCGTCTCCTGGCAAAGCCGGGGATTGGAGGATGGGCGCAGGTTAATTTCGGAAAGGGAGGTTCGGTTGAGGGTTCTGCAACAAAGTTGGAATATGATTTGTACTACATCAAACATCGCAGCATGCTCCTCGATCTATGGATCATGATGCGCAGTATTGGCTCTGCAATAGGCTTCCGAGGCGTTTGAGATGGCTTTGGCTTTGGTAACGGGGGGTGCAGGTTTTATCGGTTCGCATCTCGTGCATGCTTTGGTGGCTCAAGGGTTTGCTGTGAGGGTGCTCGATAATCTGTCAACCGGCCGCGAGCATAATCTTGACGGGATCGATGTGCACTTAATCATCGGGGATATCCGCCAGCGAGAATCGGTTGCCGAAGCCATGCAGGGAGTAAGCGTCGTCTACCATCAAGCGGCGATGATCTCTGTTCCCGAATCCATTACCAACCCGCACCTTTGTTATGAGGTTAATGTTCATGGTAGTTTGAATATTCTCTGGGCGGCGCATAAGGCCCGGGTACGAAAAGTTGTTCTTGCCTCGTCCTGTGCAGTCTATGGAGAAGCTACAAGTCCGGGACTGGAGACCGACAACCTGACCCCACTTTCGCCGTACGCGGCTTCGAAGCTTGCCGTGGAGGATATGGCATCGCTATTTTCTGCTACGTACGCAGTTCCGACCGTATGCCTGCGGTATTTCAACGTGTACGGGCCAGGACAAGATGCCAATTCGGCTTACGCTGCGGCAATCCCCCAATTCATAACCGCCTTGTTATCCGGAAAGCAGCCCACCATATTTGGCGATGGCAGCCAGACACGCGATTTTGTATATGTGGGCGATGTTGTGCGCGCGAATCTACTTGCTGGTCAGGATGATAAGATCGCCAACGGGACATTTAATATCGCTGGTTCAGGAGGGATATCAATTCTCGATATGGTGGAGAATCTGAGGGAAATTTTGCCCGATGCCCCGCAACCGAAGTTCGGGCCCGCACGCAAGGGAGATATCCTGCACTCCAGTGCAGACAAGCGGCTTGCTCTAGAAGCGTTGGGATACCGCCCAGAAATCGCATTGGAACAAGGATTGCAACTAACAGTACAATGGTTTCAATCAAGGACAGAAGCAGCGACGTAATGAAGCCCTTATTTAGACTTCGAAATCGGCTCATCTTTCTTGGCGATTTGATTCTCATTTCCACCTCCGTTTTGGCCAGTTTTGCGTTGCGCCTTGAGCTCGGGAGCTTATTTATCGAATTTGTTCCCCAGGCGCTGGTCATGATCGTTTTATCCTTAATTGCAAAACCAGCCGTCTACTATTTATTTGGCCTCTACCGACGTTATTGGGTCTACGCGAGTACACGCGAATTGGTCCTTGTAGCCAGCGCAACCGCCAGCGCTTCTGTGGTGGTTGCGTTGATGGTTATCGTGCTTATTACAAGTGGTCTCCTCCCGGCACAATTTCCCCGATCTGTTTTAGGCATTGATTGGCTCCTTTCAGTCTTGAGCGTCGGTGGCTTAAGATTGACCGTGCGTTTGCTGGCCGAATCGGGTCAGCTCAGCCAAAAAGCGGATGGCTTTGCAGGTGGGCGGCGGGTGGTTGTGGTGGGCGCGGGGGATGCTGGAGCACTCGTAGTGCGTGAGATGCAGCGTAACCCGCAGCTCCATTTACTCCCGGTTGCCTTTGTCGATGATGATGAGGAGAAGCAAGGCAAGGAAATTCACGGCGTGTCGATCGGTGGTTCACTCAAGGATTTGGGGTCGGTTGTGGATCGTTACAGTGCCCATGAGGTCGTAATCGCAATTCCAACTGCACCCGGTGATGTGGTGCGCCTGGTCACGGATATCTGTACCTCGCGCGCTATGCCCTTTAGGACCATGCCGGGGATCTATGAATTGATCGGCGGCAATGTAAGTGTTAACCGTCTTCGGGAAGTGGATATCGCAGACCTGCTGCGCCGAAAGCCGGCGCGCATCAATGACGAAAAGGTGGGCGATACGATAACCGGGAAACGCATTCTCGTGACAGGAGCTGGTGGCTCGATCGGTCTGGAGCTTTGCCGCCAGGCAGCGCGCTGGAAGCCCGCTCAGCTTGGTCTTCTTGGTCATGGAGAAAACAGCATATTGGAAGCTCTGTTGGATCTCACGGACGACTTTCCCGAAATCCCGATTATTCCCTTGATCGCCGATATACGCGATCGGGAAAGAATCATCTCAATTTTTGATGATTTTCGTCCCGAAGTCATATTTCATGCTGCGGCGCATAAACATGTGCCCCTCATGGAGGTAAATGTCGAAGAGGCCGTTACGAATAATGTCATTGGGACCAAGAACGTCGTTGAAGCTGCGCTCGAATGTGGCACAGAACGCTTTGTGCTTATTTCTACGGACAAGGCAGTCGAACCGCGCAGCGTGTATGGAGCCACGAAACGCATCGCTGAAATTATTGTCCGCGATGCAGCCAATAAGGGCAGCCGGGCATTCGTTGCCGTCCGCTTTGGAAATGTTTTGGGAAGTCGGGGAAGTATTGTGCCTATTTTTAAACGTCAGATCGCAAGAGGCGGTCCGGTGACCGTTACCGACCCCGAAATGAAGCGATTTTTCATGACAATCCCAGAAGCTGTGCATCTCGTCCTGCAGGCCACCTCCATGGGCACAGGGGGTGAACTTTTCGTTCTGAGTATGGGCGAACAAGTTCGAATTCTTGATTTGGCTATGGATTTGATACGCCTCTCTGGGCTGGAGCCGGGCGTCGACATCGACATTGTTTTTACAGGGATCCGTCCTGGCGAAAAGATCAGTGAGACACTATGGGACAATGGAATTAATTATCACCCCACCGATCATCCGGACATTCTGCAAGTAGAAGATGAGGTTCATTTGCAAGGCGATCCATTACAAGTCACCATTGGTGAATTCAGGCGCCTTGCACGGGAAGGTGATTCCCAAGCGCTCATCGGCTTGCTCAGCGAAAGGGTGCCAGGAAGCAAGATTCGACAAGCCCCTCCTCCAGATTTCACCTCGGTTCTTTAGATCCCTCTCGCCCGCGCAACCTTAAAACTTATCGATAACCATTCAAAATTAAGCAAAGAAGAACTGCCCTGAAGCTCCATTGAAATGTCAGTTGACATCATTGCTGCCCATGGAGCCGATTGCAGAGGTGCAGTCATTTCGCTCGTGGTCGGCGGAATAAAACCATCCGTTCGTTGAAAATCGCGCCTCGGATAGCTCGGCAGTAGACATAATCCCATCCTGGCTTTTTCCTACATATCTAAAGCGTATTCTCAGGCGTGGATGGTGTATCCGTAGGTTGGGTCGGGGTGGGTGTCAGGGTATCAGTTTCTGTTGGCGTAGGTGTGAAAGTTTCAGTCGCTGTTGGTGGGGTAGGTGTCATTGTTGGAGTTTCGGTTACTGTAGGCTCGAGCGTTAGTGTTGGCTCTAGCGTAGGGGGGACAAAGCGAGTTGCTGTTGCAGTAGCCGTACTCGCATCCGTCTGAACAGGCGGCGCGGTTTCCGTGGGGCTGACCGGGGTATTTTCTTGCGTCGATGTTGCTGGTGGATCGGGTTCTGGAGGAGGAGCCTGGCTGATTAAGAAAAAACCCAACAAGTAACACGGCAGAGTCGCCAACATGATGCTCGCCAGAATGGCATAAGTTCGCTGCCTGGCTGGAGAAAGTTCGGAGAATATGTTCATAAAAGTTTGGAACCCGATGATATCAGGGTTGCATTTAACGATCAAGCAGCGTCATCCCAAGTTCACTTGAACGAACGAATTGGACCTTGATTAGAGGGCTGCGGCGCGCATTCTTGCTATTGCCCATCGAAGCTATCTTGCTAACAACTTGGCTGTTTGAATCAAGTGATGATGATGCATATTTTGAGTGGAGGCGAATTCCCGACCGAGGTAAATGGCTCCAATAGACTCCACGGCTTTGCCAATGCTCACTATGCCGCCGAATCCATGCCTCACGTATACAAAAAAATCAAGGGGGTATGATGGTCGAAGATCAGGGGAGCCTAATTGTGCTCAATCCTGATCTGATCCATAACGCTAATTTCTGGGGAGCTTCGTTCGCCTTTTTCATGGCGAACTCCTCCGCTGCCTGCAATTACGCCTGCTTTCAGGATGAAGTACTCTTGGCGCTAGATTAAGCGTGGCCTATAATCGAGCGCGCATCCAAATATCGGAGGTTCATGACGACTGACATGCCGGCTTCCTCTGCTCGTTCACCTGTAGACCAACAATTATCAGAATTTGCTCATGTGATTGATACCCTGGGTAAAAGCATACGCACGCACCAAGTTGTTATGGCGCAAAAAGGTATTGCCCTGCCTGCTGAAATATCCGCAGATCTGCTTGATTTAAACGACCGGATTTCCATGTTGAGCAAAGTGGTTGATGAGTACGATAAAGAACGCCTGAATCTTGAAGCGCTTGTGGACATTGGACAGGTGATTAATTCTTCACTCGACTCGACCAATGTTCTCAACGAGGTGATGGACACCATTATCCGCATAACCGGTGCTCAAAGGGCATTCCTTGTAATGCCCGATAAAGATGAAAAGATGGACATGGTGGTGGCGCGAAATTGGGAGCAAGAATCCGTCGAACCAGAAGACTATCGCATCAGCTCGACTATCGTAAATCGCGTGCTTGACAGCGGCGAGGCCATTCTTACCACCAATGCCACGTTGGATCCCAGGTTTGACGATCAGCAAAGCATCATTGCTTACAATTTGCGTTCCATTCTCTGTGTTCCGCTTAAAGTTAAGGGAAAGCTTACGGGCGTAATTTATGCTGATAACAGCATTCGTGAAGGTTTATTTACTGAGAAAGATCGCCGGCTGCTTTCAGCCTTTGCCAATCAAGCGGCCGTTGCCCTTGAAAACGCCATGCTTTTTGCTTCAATCCAAAATACGCTGGACGAGGTTACTGAGCTAAAAACCTTAATGGAAGATGTATTTGCATCCATCGCCAGCGGCGTAATCACCACAGATGCTGCCGATGAAATCACGCTGTGCAACAACGCGGCGGCGATGATACTAGGAATTTCATCTGAAAAACTAATTGGGTCGCCGCTGCACACAACTCTGTCGAAACTCTCTTCCGACCTCTCCTCCAAAGTCGAAGAAGTTAAAGTCGGGGATAAACGTTTTATCGGAATTGAGGTGCATACGCAGCTCGAATCAAGAGGAGATGTTGATCTGAGTTTCAACATTAGTCCACTGAAATCTGCTGATCAACAGACCCGCGGTATTGCCATTGTGGTCGAAGATCAGACGGAAAGAAAACGACTCGAAGCGCAAAGAAGACTATTTGAGCGCATGGTCTCACCTGCGGTGATTGATCAACTCGATCCCGACAGCTTGCAACTCGGGGGTGACCGCAAGAGAATTTCGACCCTTTTTGCCGATATTCGTGGATATACATCCTTTAGCGAGTCAATCGATCCTGAAATGCTGGTAAGTGTACAAAACAAATACCTGGCTATCGCGGCCGAGGCAGTCCTTAAGGAGGAAGGGACGATTGATAAATTTCAGGGCGACGCCATCATGGCCTGGTTCAATGCCCCCATCCCACAATCGGAACACGAGCTGCGCGCCGCGCGTGCGGCGATGATGATTCAGCGCAGAGTGCTGACCCTTCACCAGGAAATGCCGGAAAATTTTCAACTTCAATTTGGAATAGGGATCCATGTTGGCGAGGCGCTGCTCGGCTTAATCGGGACCCAGCAACGATTGGATTACACCGCGATTGGGGACAGTGTTAATACCGCAAAACGACTGCAGGAAAATGCAAAACCTGGTCAGATTCTGATCTCCACACAAGTCGCCGAAGCCATTAAAGGGGAGGTCGCAGTCCATCCCATTCCCCCGCTGAAGGTGCAAGGGAAAGAAAAGTCATTGGAATTGTTCGAGATCATTGGCATGGAGTAGCAATGCCCATCCTACCTTGGGAAGATTTGTTGTAGGTGCGCCGCACATTAAGTGCGCTTTGTCTCACCGAGGCTCCAGCAGGGTAGCGCTTTTGTTTGTTGGGCGGGGGGACTTACAAAGGTCGCGTTGAAAAGCCCTGCGGCCTCTTCTCATAGAAAGTACATAAATCAATAATGTCATCCTGAGAATGCTTTTTAAAGCATTGGCTTTGCAAGGAGGACGAAGGATCTTACTTCTCAAAAGCAAGGTCTTATCCATTCAGAAAACGAGATTATTCAACCTTTGCACAGCAAAGGCCTCAGAATGACATTGATTTAGGGCGCGGCATATTACTCCTCACTTAAAATGACGTCCCCATAGGCAAATAATGCCGGTGCTCCTCCCGTGTGCCAAAAGAGAATATTTTCGTCCTTGCCAATAGCCCCGCTCCGGATTAATGCAAGCATGCCCCCAGCGGCGCGCCCGGTGTACACAGGATCCAACAATATCCCTTCCTGAGCAGCGAACAGTCGAACAGCATGGATCTCCAGTTCACTTACCTTCGCGTAACCCTTGCCAATAAATTCATCCCTAATCACAATGTCATCTTCCTGCAAATTAATGTCCTTATCCATCAATGCAGCAGCCTCTCGGACAAGGGCTGAGACTTTGCGACGCAATGCTGGCGCTTTTTCATTAACACTGATCCCCGTAATGATCCCCTCAAATCCGAAAAGCATCGCGCCCAAAATCATGCCAGCCTGCGTCCCGCCTGAAGAAGTCGCTAGAATGATTCTGTCAACCGGCGTATTTTGGCCAAGAAATTCTTCCATCGCGAGAGCATAGGCATAAGCGCCGAGGGCATTCGAACCACCCATCGGAATCGAATACGGATTGGAACCCTCGCTTTTTTCCTTATCTATGACTCGTTGAAGGGTTTGTTCTGGATTGTCATTTCCAGCCCAGACAATCTGCGCACCGAAGAGTAAATCCAGCAGCAAGTTTCCCTGAACCTCCCTTGGTTGATGTCCGCTTAAAATCAGGATGCATCGCAATCCGAAGCGCGCGGCAGCCGCGGCGGTTTGGCGACAGTGATTGGACTGCAGCGCCCCGCGCGTGATGATGCAGCCAGCCTTGCTTTGTTGTGCATCGGCAATGAAAAATTCCAATTTTCGCGTCTTATTACCGCCAAATGCAAGACCTGTTTGATCATCGCGTTTGATCCATAACTCCGTTCCCATGAACATTTTAGAAATCCGCGGCAGTGGTTCAACGGCAGTAGGCAAATGTGCCATGTGCACGCGATGGGGAATTGGCATATGTCCTCCCTGGCGGTTTAATGCAGCGATAAAGAAAGATGCTGCGTACTAGGCTGAGGGGGCCCTCACTCCAGCGATTGTTGGGTTTTTGCCCGGCCTCGCCAGCGCATGAGCGAAAATAATTTTGGGATTCCAAAATGATAGACCCAGGCGGCTGTCGGTCGAAAAACTACATCCCAAGCCCCCGGAGTATGGATCAATCGCGCTCCGAAACCGGATTTAAATCGCGATACACCGGCCATTGGATCATCTGTAGCTTGCGTCTCGGCTGCACCCCAAAAATCATACGTCGTACAGCCCACAGCTTTTGCCCAGCGTATTGCCTCCCATTGCAGAAGATGATTCGGCATTTTTTCCCTGTGAGCATTGCGGGACATGCCGTAGAGATACCAGGCCGTATTCCCAAAGCGATAGAGGATGAGGGCAGCGACAGGTTGGCCCTCAACCACGGCAATCATGGGATGTGCAATTCCTGAATAATGGAAGGATCCCCACACATCTTTGTAATAGGCTTGATCGCGGATGGTGAAATGATCGCGCAATGAGGTTTCCGCATACATGCGGTAAAGCAATTTAAAGTCTTCATCACTTCCCAGATGGGCGGATACCCCTCTGCGACCTGCAAGACGAATGTTGTAACGTGTTTTCTGCTTCATTGCGGAAAGAAGCTCATCTTCGCTCTTGCTCAAATCTACGATCAGCGTATTGCGGAACTGAATTTGATCGGTCGAAATGTGAAAACCATATTCCCGGAGAGCTTGAGGAATTTCACCCGCCGTCCGCGAAGCCTTTTCGGTCGTAGATAACGAGCCTGGTTCGATGATGACGCCGGGATCGATTTTAAGGAAAATGGCTTGGGAAGCAGCGGCATATTCCTTCAGCTGCTTTAAAACTGCGCCACGGAGGGAAGCGTCATTCCAGTCAAGCAGTGGTCCACGGGGAACATAAAGGATGGAAAAAAACGGGCCAATTTTACGTTCCAGTATTTGTGCTGCTGCAACTTGGTCGCCGGATGCCGAAATCCATAGGAGCCGTTTTGCTTGCCATCTCTGGCGGGTTTTGAATTCACCCCATTCCCAAGATTGAAGCAAGTGGGAATTGGGCATGTCAATGACAATGTTGTTCCAGACACGTCGCTCCTTGATAGTTACAATTTCTAAGTCCACACTTGTCTCCAGAGGCAGACGATCAATCGCAAGATGAGGGTATGGGTATCCGGGCGTGCCGGCGCTGTCCGCACCTGCACAAAAAAACCCTGCACTCGAACCGAAGCTAGTTATTCAATTTATACATGCCCTATTTCCAGAATAAGGGAGAGAGCAAACGATAAAGATTGTAAAGCAGCTTGTGGTAGGGCCGGTCCCATGCGCCTATCGATCGGTGCAGCTTCCCACCAAACCCGCGCTTGAAGCGATACACTCCCCAAAGGTCGCCGCGTGATGTTTGAAAGTTGCCCTCAAGCTCATCCCGGTTGAAGTCTGGAACACCCCAGAGATCGTAAACCTGGCACCCTTGCCCGCGCGCCCATAGCATGGCTTCCCACTGCAGCTGATAGGCTGGCATCCGATTACGCTCCCGGCGCGTTGAGGCGCCATAGAGATACCAAGACCGCGTTCCACTTGCAAAAACCATTGCAGCTGCCAAAGGTTCATTGTCATATTCAGCAACAAGTAGCTCAACCGCATTATCTTCATGGAACAGTTCAAAAGCGCGCTGATAATAACCCCCGGAATGAACCCCAAAGGAATCACGCGCACCCGTTTCTTTCATCATTCGAGACAGAAGGTCGAAGTCACGCCAGGGGCGGACTCGGACAGCCTTCCTCTCGGCCAGGCGAACATTGTAACGAGTTTTCTGGTTCATTCTTGAAAGGATCTCTTCTTCTGTGCCTTGAAGATCTACCACCAGAGTGCGCCTCGGCTGGACACTGTGGGAGCTGGGACGAAATCCCGCTTCCCGCAGTGATTGGGCCTCATCGGCCAAATCGTCATGATCGGGTTCGATTTTAAGGAGAATTGCGTTATGCGATCGACAAATCTGGTCTAGTTTAGGGAGTAGCTCCGGTAGCCATGGGCCCAGTGGCCCCTTGGGAATGTAGGCGATTGAGAAGCCGAGGGGTAGCGAGCGAAATAGGATCTGTGCGCCAGAGTTATTGTTTTGAATGCGCTCGACATGCCAGCCAAATGAGCTTTTTAATTTTCCCCATGCTACGGTTTGAAGGAGATGAGCCTCAGGATGGTTGAGGACGAACTCCATCCATTCTTTTTCAGTAAGGCCTGGATTCACTGCGCCATTATACTATTGATCCTCTCAGGCGATGGGTCCCCTGCTTTGTTTTTCCCTTGAATACGTGCGATTATGCGGTGATCTGCACAGGGGAAAGAAAGCCCAGGTCGGAGGCAATTCTGTGCATCTTTATCGCAAATTATCCGTTTTCAGTCGAAATTTTTACCTTACCCAAGTGAACGGGGTTCTCTCCCCGCGCGCCAATTTTCAAGCTGCACATTTGATTATTTGATCGCCCCGGCTTGCGAATGGGTTCGCCTTTGACGCTTCTCCTCTCTCGTGATAAACTTCTTGCGGTCCCAAAGAACTCGAGCAGGAGCCTGCATGCACGAACCTTGGATTTTCATTGCTTTCCTAATTCCTCTCGGAATCATCCTCCCAGCAACCGCCATCGGGCTCAATCGGCTTCTCGCCCCCCGCAAACCAAATCCAATCAAGCAATCTACCTATGAGTGTGGAATGGAAACGGTTGGTGATACATGGGTCCAATTGAAGGGCCAGTATTATATCTTTGGGCTGATTTTCCTAATATTCGATATTGAGGCTGTATTTCTCTTTCCTTGGGCTGTAGCCTACCAACAGCTGCAATTGTATATGGTGCTTGAGGGGATTTTCTTTATCCTATTGCTTGCCGGTGGCCTTCTTTATGCCTGGCGGCGAGGCGCTCTCGAGTGGGTTTAAACGGGAAAACATTATCCTGCAGGCTGATGTGAACTCTGCATCGGACTTTTCATTGTGCATCCAAACCGAGTTTTTTTGAGGAGTCACTGATCCATGGGTGATCCGTTTACGCTGATAGCCGACTTTCTGCGCGATTTGCTGCTTGGATTTGGTTTGGATCCGGGCCTGACAACCGCTATCTTGAAATTTGTAGGTGCGGCGGTGACGGCCACAATTGCTCTCACACTCACATTTTTTACCATCTGGCTGGAGAGAAAACTTATCGCCCGGTTCCAGGATCGCTTAGGCCCCAATCGGGTTGGCCCCTACGGACTTTTTCAAACCGTTGCTGATTTCGCCAAGCTGCTCACAAAAGAAGTCCTCGTTCCTGAGGGGGCTGATCGATCGGTCTTCATGATCGCGCCTTTGCTCGTGGTCATGTCTGTCGTCGGTCTTTGGGCCGTCGTCCCCTTCGCGCCCACCTTGTTTGGCTCGGACATCAATGTTGGCGTCCTTTATCTCGTGTCAATTGGTTCTGTTGGAACTTTAGGCATCATGATGGCCGGGCTCTCATCCAACAACAAATATGCACTTCTGGGCGCCTTCCGTACGGTAGCGATGATGCTTTCCTATGCGGTTCCCATGATCCTCACACTGCTTATTCCCACTATGCTCGCCGGCTCAATGGGGCTTACGAAGATAGTGGAAGCTCAAAATCCCGTTTGGTTTGTAATCCTCTCACCCATTGCCGCCTTTATTTTCTATATCAGTTCGCTGGCAGAAGTCGGGCGTACACCCTTCGACCTGATGGAAGCAGAATCAGAAATTGTCGCCGGATTTCATATCGAGTATTCGGGAATCTCATTCGGAATGTTTTTTGTGGCCGAATTTTTGCACGCCTTTACGATTGCCGTGCTCACGGTCACCTTATTTTTTGGGGGCTGGCAAGGCCCAGGGGCAGAGGCTTTTCCAATCTTAGGGTTTGTATACTTCTTGATTAAAACTGCCATTCTTTATTTCGTCATCATTTGGATTCGGGCTACATTTCCACGGCTCCGCATTGACACTATCAACAGCATCAGTTGGAAAATCCTTACCCCACTTGCATTGGCAGCTGTGATTTTTACCGCGATAATCGACAAACTAACCCCGGGAGATGGGTGGGCTCGAGTGCCACTGCATCTCGCAGGAAGTGTGATCCTGATTGGCCTTACGCTGATCGCTTTTCGAGCGTATGCACGATCCATTCGTAAACAATCCGAAGGCAGCGGAAAAAGCTTGGCGCAAACGAGCGAGGCAGGCAGCTGAACGAAACCCGAGAAGTGAGTAGCTTATGACGGTTCTGCAAATTATCTTTCTAGGTATTTCTGTCATCATCGTGATCGGAGCGCTGATGACCGTTTCCAGCCCCAATCTCGTGCATGCCGCACTCTGGTTGATTCTTGCCCTGGCAGGGGTGGCGGCAATTTTTGTCCTCCTGGAGGCTAGTTTTCTCGCGGTTGTTCAAGTTGCTGTTTACATCGATGCAATTTCTATACTCATCGTGATTGCGGTGATGTTAACCCGCCGCGCGATGGGCGAAACTGAACGACAGATTAATCGCAGTTGGCTGCTTGCCGCGTTCGCCGCGTTTATGGTCTTTAGCGGAATTCTTTCTCTCTTCAGTCAGGTCCCTCAGTTGGCCAACACACCCTCTGATTTGGTCGAATCTTCAGAGTTTTACATTCAAGAATTGGGAAAAGCGCTGGTGAACGTCGATCAATCTATTATTCCCTTCGAAGTTGCCTCCGTTTTGCTCCTGGCAGCCATGATCGGCGCCATTTTTATTGCACGTCCTCCCGAACGGGCAGGAGGGGATAGTTGATCCCACTTTCTTGGTACCTCATTTTGGCAGCTTCGATTTTTTGCATTGGCCTGTACGGAGTTCTCGCCAGGCGAAACGCGATTGCCATATTAATGGGAATTGAGTTGATGCTGAACGCGGTAAATATCAATTTAGTCGCATTCTGGCGCTACCTGACTCCATCCATTATTAACGGTCAGGTTTTCGCGATTATTGTATTTGCAGTTGCGGCATCCGAGGTGGCGGTGGGCTTAGCCCTAATTATTTCAATCTATCGGCGCAAGACGACGGTGGCGGTCGAAGAGATAAATCTGATGAAGTGGTGACCAGAATACATGCAACCTGAAATTCTTACCTGGCTTATTCCGCTACCTCCGATCCTGGCATTCGCGTTGATCATTCTCTTCACGAATAAAAGCAACCGCATAAGCCATTCGATTGCCGTTGGCGCAATGTTGCTTTCATGGGGAATGGCAATGGCTGTTTTCGTGACGGCGATAACCACGGATGAGCTAGGCCTGCATCCCATTGCCTCGGCAATTGCGTGGCTGCCTATTGGTGTGGGATCGCTGGAAATTGGTGTGCTCATCGATCCATTAAGTGCCATCACGCTTTTCTTTGTGGCTTGGACATGCCTGGGCATCTTTATTTACAGTATCGGCTACCATAATTTTGGCAAACCCAAAGATGCCGAAGATAAACATGGGCTTCCGCCGCAGAATGGTGGGCTCGAGCCGATGTATGCACGCTTCTTCGCCTTTATCTCTCTATTTGCATTCGGGATGCTGACACTTGTCGTTGCCGATAACTTGCTCCTTCTCTTCATTGGCTGGGAGATAATGGGGCTTTGTTCCTATCTGCTCATTGGCTTTTGGTATGCGAAAGAATCCGCACGCCAAGCGATGATTAAGGCATTCATCACCACTCGAATCGGTGATGTATTTATGCTGCTTGGGCTTGTTTTTCTCTATTCCAAGACCGGCACACTAAGCTATCGCGAAATCCTTTTCAATGGGCAAGTTCTCGATATGCTGGCATCCAGCCCATCCGGTGTCCTGGGTCTGTCTGCTGCAGGCTTAATAGGGTTGCTGCTGTTTTTTGGTACCGTCGGCAAATCGGCGCAGTGGCCTCTTCATGTCTGGCTGCCGGACGCAATGGAGGGCCCGACTCCTGTTTCCGCGATGATCCATGCCGCCACAATGGTTTCCGCCGGCGTTTATTTGATCATTCGATTTTTCCCATTAATCAGCGCAGGTTGGGCCGAAGGGCAGGCGTTAACGCCGACCCTGACCATTATCGCTTTTATTGGCGCATTTACTGCGCTCTTCGCAGCATCCATCGCCCTTGCCCAAAATGATGTGAAAAGGGTATTGGCCTATTCCACAATATCTCAACTTGGTTACATGGTGGCTGCGATTGGGATTGGGGCTTACGTTGCCGCCGCCTTTCATTTGCTGACGCATGCCTTCTTTAAAGCCCTTCTTTTCTTGGGATCAGGATCCGTGATTCATGGCATGCAGCACGGCATGCATAACAGCGACGAACATGTGGATCCCCAGGATATGTTCAACATGGGTGGCTTGCGCCAGAAGATGCCGCGTACTTTTTGGACTTTCCTCATTGGTGGCTTGGCCTTATCAGGATTTCCTTTGGTCACTGCAGGCTTCTGGTCGAAGGATGAAATACTCGCCGGTGCGTTTGCCACCGGCCAGATCATCGTTTTTGTGGTCCTTGCGTTGGCGGCATTTATGACAGCCTTCTATACCATGCGCCAAATTACGCTCACTTTCTTGGGCAAAAGTCGAACGAAGTCCGCAGAAAATGCGCATGAATCCGTCTGGACCATGACGCTGCCTCTGATCGTACTGGCCGTATTTTCCATTGGTGTGGGGTGGATAGGGATTCCCGAAGATTTCCCCGTAATCGGTGGATTGTTGCCAAACTGGTTCCACGCTTTTATTGGCAGCACACTTTTGGAAGAACCAACCGTACTGGCGTTTAACATGATTCCGCTGCTCACTTCCCTTGTAGTTGCACTTGGAGGATTGTTTCTCGGCTGGCTGGTCTATCGAAATGTGGAGGCAGGGCAGGCGGATCCTTTAAAGATGGCGCTCGGAAAATTCTACACCCTCTTGCAGAATAAGTATTATTTCGACGAACTCTACGAGCGCATTTTTATTCGCCCAGCCTATTGGTTCGCCGAAACATTCACGGGCCGTATTTTGGATCAGGTCATAATCGATGGCACTTTGAACTCGGTCGGTCGATTAAGCCTGCGATTGGGTGGGTTCTTGCGCAACGCGGTGGATTTGCCCATCGTGAATGGCACCGCGGATCGGATCAGTACGGGCGTGAAAAGGATCGGTTTTGAGATGCGATTGATGCAGACGGGCCGCGTACAAACTTACCTGATCGTGGGTTTGTTGTTCACAGGGTTGTTGCTGACTTATTTTTTGGTTTTCAACCCTTAAGAGGGAGGAGGGGCTGATTAAAAAGCTCTCAAGAACACTATTGTTCTCCCTAAATCGCAGCGTATGCGTAACCGGTAACGAGCTTTAGCTCGCGTTGCCCGTGCACCTGGCGTAATTGCCGAGAATCCTAAAGAGGTCAACAATGGGAGATAGGATAAACCCTTTTGAGACAGCCTCTCCCCCGAGGAAAAAGCCAATATGCGGGTTTCCGCCTCCAAAGCTCCAGCTTGCACTTCTTCCCGCGGCAAGCTCAAGCTAGGGCGGATGCTGGCTTTTTCCCACAAGAAGGACGAACGAATTAATGGATTTTATTGAAAGTCACTTGCTGAGTTTTATTCTTTTCTCTCCCGCAGTTGCGGCAATTGCCTTGTTTATCCTGCCTCGAGAAAACGTAAAACTCATCCGCTGGTTTGCATTTATTTCCAGCCTGGTGCCACTGGGTCTGGCGATTTGGCTCTGGCTCGCCTATGATTCGAGCCAAGCCGGTTTTCAATTTACCGAGCAAGTCGCCTGGTATGAGGCGATCAATAGCAGTTTTCATTTAGGCGTGGATGGAATCTCCGTGCCGATGGTGCTGCTCACCACCCTGCTCACGCCCCTGGCGTTGATCATCTCGTGGAATATTACTCAAAACGTGCGCAGCTACATGGCTCTATTTCTGATGCTGGAAATGGGGATGCTGGGCGTATTCCTCTCCCTCGACCTGGTATTGTTTTTTGTCTTTTGGGAATTGGGCTTAATCCCGATGTACTTTCTTATCAATCAGTGGGGGAGTGAAAACAGGGATTACGCTTCCATGAAATTCCTGATCTACACCATGGCCGGATCGTTGGGGCTGCTTTTGGCCATCCAGCTTATTGGGCTATCGTCCGGATCATTTGACATGATCCAGATTGTCGAACGATGGACGGCACTCACCGAACCGCTTACGGTTGTTGGATTACCCATTTCCATCCCCATTGGAACGGTCAAGGCAATTGCTTTCTGGGCATTCGTGATCGCCTTTGCCATCAAAGTCCCTATTTGGCCCTTTCATACCTGGCTGCCGGATGCGCACACCGAAGCTCCAACAGCAGGATCAATGATCCTGGCTGGTGTGCTCTTGAAGCTGGGAGCTTATGGTTTCTTACGGCTGGTGCTGCCGCTATTTCCTGAGCAGGCGAGGATATTTGCTCTCCCCCTGGCAATATTGGCAACGATGGCGATCATCATGGGCGCTTTCGGAGCCTGGGGCCAGGATGATTTTAAGCGCCTTGTCGCCTATTCATCGGTGAACCACATGGGGTTTGTTGTTTTGGGGATCGCGGCAGCCGCCTTCGCAAGAGGAACTTTGAATGCAAACGATGCGGTGATCGCGCTTGATGGCGCAGTGCTGCAGATGTTTAACCATGGTATCTCCGCAGCGGGCATGTTTTTGCTCGTGGGCGTCTTGTACGACCGATCGCATACGCGTGATCTAAACGCCTTGGGAGGATTATTTTCGTTAGCGCCAGTCTACGGTGGGATATTGATCTTCACCTCGATGGCATCTTTGGGTCTTCCAGGCTTGAACGGATTTGTCTCCGAGTTCATGGTCGTGAGGGGCGCTTGGCCAATCTTTACCTTGTTGACGGCGTTATCGATGATTGGCCTGCTCGTCACGGGGGCTTATATCCTGAAAGGCATTACGCGTGTGCTCCACGGGCCTTTAAATGAGCGATGGCTGGAGCATGATATGGAAATCAATCGACGCGAGATCTTCGCCATCGCACCATTGATGGCCTTGATGTTGGCAATCGGCGTATGGCCCTCATGGATTGTGCGCGTTATCAATGATACGGTGCAAAGGCTTTTTGGATAAGAAAGCTGTCAGCGATCAGCTAAAAAATATTTGAGGGAATATTGAAAGACTTTCGATCACTGAAAGTATGGGAGAAGAGTCATCGATTAGTGCTGGACATTTACAAAACGACCAAGACCTTTCCCAGTGAAGAACGTTATGGGATGACGTCTCAAATTCGTCGAGCAAGTGTTTCTATACCGACAAATATTGCAGAAGGAAGCGGTAGGCAATCAGATGCAGATTTTGGCCGATTTTTAGGAATCGCGATGGGTTCTGCCAGTGAATTGGAATACTAGATTTTATTAGCGAGGGATTTAGAACTGATGAGCCCATCTGACCAACATCAACTTTCATCAAGGGTTGAGGAAAATAAAAAGATGCTCACAAAATTTATCTTTAAGCTGAAAGCTGATAGCTGACAGCTAATTACTGAGAGTAGCCAATGAACTTTCCTAACTTTCCTGTCCTAAGCATTATCGTCTTCACACCCATCGTGTCCGGGATGCTGATCCTGTTGATCCCCGCAGATCGGATTAAATTAATCCGCAGGGCGGCATTGTCGGCTGCAACACTCGCACTGGCGTTATCGGTTTGGATTTTCATCAGTTACGATCAAGCCGCGGGGGGTTATCAATTTATCGAACAGGCCGATTGGATCCCCCGGCTCGGAATCTCCTATCACTTGGGCGTAAACGGAATGAGCCTGCCACTCGTTCTTCTCACGGGGATCGTGATCTTCACTGGAGTATTAATTTCCTGGGGAATTGATGATCGCCCGCGCGAATTCTTCGCCTTCCTTTTTATCCTCGCCACCGGCGTTTTTGGTGTTTTTGTCTCGCTTGATTTGTTCGTCCTATTTTTCTTCTATGAGATCGCCGTCTTCCCGATGTATTTGCTGATTGCCATATGGGGATGGAAGAAAACTAGGGAATATGCTGCAATGAAGCTGACCTTGTACCTATTTATCGGCTCGATGATCGCTTTGGTGGGCGGATTGGCGATGTACTTCGAATCTGGCATGCAAAGCTTCGACCTGCTGCAATTAGAAAAGGCGGGATTTTCATCATCGTTCCAGGTGTTTTGGTTTCCGTTTGTCTTCTTCGGCTTCGCGGTTTTGGCAGGGATTTTCCCCATTCACAACTGGTCGCCTGACGGCCACGTTGCGGCCCCTACGGCTGTATCCATGTTCCATGCCGGCGTCTTGATGAAATTAGGTGCATTTTCCGCCCTGCGCGTCGGCATCATGCTGCTGCCAGAGGGCGCAAAATTTTGGGCACCCTTAATTATCGTCTTGGCCACAGTGAATGTTGTCTACGGAGCACTCATCGCCTCGGTGCAAACCGATTTCAAATATGTGATCGGCTTTTCCTCGGTCTCGCATATGGGTTTGGTACTGCTCGGTTTTGCGACGCTCAACAAGGATGGATTGATGGGCGCGGGACTGCAGATGTTCTCCCACGGGGTGATGACGGCGCTCTTCTTTGCCGTCGTCGGTTTAGTTTATGATCGTGCACACACGCGCGAAATTCCCAGGCTTGGTGGATTTCGTAAGGTCATGCCCCTTGCTGCCCTGGCGTTTATTATTGGTGGTCTGGTATCAATGGGTATGCCCGGCTTTTCAGGTTTCATAGCCGAATTTCCAATATTACTGGGCCTGTGGAAGGCGCAGCCGCTGGTGGCGATTATCACCGTGTTGGGAATTGTGATCACCGCCGCCTATATTATGCGCGTCATACGCGGGGTGTTTTTTGGAGACATGCCCCAAGAATTTGAAGGACATATCGCCCCAATTAAAATTCAGGATAAAGTCGCTCTGGTCATGCTTTCTGGCTTGCTTATCCTCATCGGTGTGGTTCCTGCGGTCATCGCGCCTCTCATATCATCGGGCGCGGACGCTGTTATGCGTCTGGTCGGAGGGATATAGTGCCAATTGTACCCTTCGACACTTCGATGATCGCCGCTATTTCCGCCGAATTATTGCTTCTGCTATTAGCAGGAGTGATCCTCGCAGTAGACATGATTTGGGGTTCCAAACAGAAAGATCACTTGGGTTGGATCACCGCAGGTGGATTGTTGTTCATTCTGCTAATAAGCCTGATCTTCACTCGGCCGGAACCCGTTGAGCGTCTCATTTTTGGGGGAATGTTGAGGCAGGATTGGCTCACATTCACCTTCCGACTGATCTTTCTCTTTGCCGCCGCGATCACCAGTTTGCTTTCAATTAACCTAAAAGGGATAACAGGACGCGGCGAATATTACGCGCTGCTGGTTGTTACTACCCTCGGCATGAGTCTCATGGCGGCCTCTGCGGATCTCATTATGCTTTATTTGGCCATTGAAACGACTTCAATTCCGCTTTATATCCTCGCCGGCTTCATGAAATCGGATGATAAGTCTACCGAATCGGGAATAAAATATTTTCTCTTTGGGGCGCTCACATCCACCGTCATGCTCTACGGTTTCAGCCTGTTGTACGGCTTTTCGGGAGAGACGAATCTCTATCTGCTTTCTGAAAGGCTGACAGGAGGCGAGATTTCGATTTGGGTTTTGGGTGGGGCTGCGCTATTGGTACTGGTCGGATTTAGCTTCAAGGTATCTGCTGTCCCCTTTCATTTTTGGTCGCCAGACGTATATGAGGGTGCGCCCACACCCATCACTGCGTACATATCCACTGCCTCCAAAGCCGCTGGATTTGCCGTATTGGTGAGGGTGATGATCACGGTCTTCCCTGAAATCTCGCTCTATTGGACCTCCATCCTTGCCGTGGTAGCGACGGCAACAATGACGGTAGGAAATATGGTCGCACTCGCCCAGAAAAACATTAAGCGCCTGCTTGCCTATTCGTCCATTGCCCATGCTGGCTATGCACTGATTGGCCTCGTAGCGTTTAGTGAACTTGGCATCGCCAGCCTGCTTTTCTATTTGGCGGCGTATGTTGTGACCAATCTGGCGGCCTTTGCCATCGTCGTCTTTTTCGCAAATACCGTAGGCTCGGATGAAATTGCTGATTACGCGGGATTAAGCCGCCGGTCCCCAGGCCTCGCTTTCGCCATGTTAATCGCATTTCTGTCACTGGCCGGCATGCCTCCATTGGCAGGATTTGTCGCTAAATTTTATGTCTTCGCCGCAGCGGTCGAGAGCGGTTTGATCTGGCTTGCCTTTGTTGGTGTGCTTAACGCCATAATTGGCCTTTACTACTATATGACCGTACTCAAGGTTGTCTATCTCTATCGATCGGATGACGACGAGGTTCCAATCGCGGTCTCACGCCCGGCTGCCATAGCGCTTGGTGTGAGCGTGATTGCCGTGTTGGGTATTGGTATTGCCAGTGGACCATGGCTGGGATGGGCTCTCGATACTGCTTCAAGCCTCTTTTGAATACCGCGCTTATGAGCTTAATTGACCGGTATTTTCAATAGTGATATAATTCTCTAACGATGAAGGGAACAGTGGGTACACCTGCGGAAAACCGGCCGTTTGCAGGAGTGGCCACCACCGCAGCAAAGATATTTGCCCTGGTTGGAATTCTTACTTTCGTTACGGTTGCATTTGCCATAATTGCCGGGCTCTGGCTTGATGATCGCTTGGATACTAGGCCGCTATTCACAGTAGTCTTTGTCCTGGTTAGTGTACCGGTCTCCTTTATCGTCATTTTGCGGGTGACCATGGCTCAGGTCAAGCAAATGCAGTCCGCAAGCAGTAAAAATCAAATTAATCAACTATCTGAGGGAGAACATGGAAGAGACTAGCCGACGTTGGCGCTGGGGTGTGAACCGATGGGTGGTTCTGGCTTTGATCATCCTGAGCGTAATCACCAGTTCAATCATTGCTCCGGTTCTCCCCCATATCCAACTCCCCGCTGAAAATATCATCGGTCCTTTGTTTGACCTGCCCGTGGTGGGGGAGTTATACCTGACCAATACGCTCATCGCTACCCTCATGGCAGACGTGCTCTTGATTATGCTTGCCTTCGGCGTAAATCGCGCCATAAAGCGCGGCGACATGGTTTTGTCGGGGATCGTCGGCGCCGTCGAAGCGATCTTGGAAGCGCTCTATAATCTGGCCGAATCGACCGCCGGAAAGTGGGCAAAATCTATTTTTCCTTGGATGGCCACCATTGTCTTGTTGGTCCTGGTGGTCAATTGGATGGAATTAATTCCTGGCGTGGATAGCATTGGCCTTCTGCATCCTTCCGAGGATGGATTTCCAGTTCAGGAAATAGGAAAGCTTGGTGATCTTTCGATTACGAGCATTGTAAAAGCGGATGCCGAAAATCCAGCTGGCGCCGATAGTGAACTCTTCACCCTGGTGCCCTTTGTAAGGGTGGCTTCAACCGACTTGAATTTCACCATTTCTTTGGCGCTTATTACCGTTGTCATGACTCAGGTCTTCGGGGTGCGCGCGCTAGGTGTTTCCTATTTCACGAAATTCTTCAATTTTAAGACCCTCTTTAGCAAGCCAATGTTTGGCGTACTTGACCTTGGGGTCGGGATCCTAGAGCTTGTTTCCGAAATTTCAAAGGTGCTGTCGTTTTCCTTCCGTTTATTTGGCAACATCTTTGCGGGCTCTGTTTTGCTATTCGTCATCGGCAGTCTTGTTCCCGTCCTTGCCCAAACGGCGATTTTGATGCTTGAGTTCTTTGTTGGTCTGATTCAGGCGCTCGTGTTTGGAATGTTGGCGATGACATTCATGGCTCAGGCAACGGTGGGGCATGATCATGCAGATGAAGAAGGCTCTCATTAAGCTAGCAGGAGAGCAAATTTTCGAAACCGAAATCATTTTTGGAGGATAAGAGCAGATGGAAGGTGACATTGTCGAAGCGGCCACTGTCTTGGGCCGGCTTGTAGGAGCAGGATTGGCAACATCCGGAATGATCGGAGCAGGGCTGGGTATTGGTGTGGTAGTTAGCGGAGCTGTCCAGGCGATGGGACGCAACCCTGATGCTGCCGCCGATATTCAGGTCAATATGATCCTTGGTATCGCATTTGCCGAGGCAGTCGCGATTTACGCTTTGGTTATTGCTCTGCTCATCTTGTTCGTGGGCTAAAGCGCGCCACGCAGATCTGCTGCGATCTATTCGAGGGTGGTCAACAATTGATCCAGTAGCGAACATTTACCTGTGAACGTGAAGGAGGTATAGATTGGAAGCACTAGGAATTAATTTGGGCTATTTATTGGTTCAAATCTTTAATTTTGCCATTTTATTCGTCGTCCTGCGGAAATGGGTGTATGGGCCGATTGTTGAGCTGCTAGAGAAACGGCGCAAAATAATTGCGGGCGGCATAGAAGATGCGCGCGTTGCGGCTGAAGCGCGGGCGAATGCAGAAAAAGAAGCCGAAGAAGTAATGGCCAAAGCGCAGCAGGAAGCTGCGCAGCAAGTGCGTGATGCCACGGAGCGCGCGGAAGAAGCCGCAAGCGGAATAAAAGCCGAAGCGGAAAAAGACGCCATACGTATTCGTGGCAAAGCTACCACGGACGCCGAACTGACCCGTGATCAAGCGCTAGGTGAATTGCGTGGTCAGGTGGCGGTTCTCGCCATCGCTGCCGCGCAGAAGTTAATTGGTGAGGCGCTAGATGAAAAACGCCAGCATATTCTTATTGAGGAATTTTTCAGCGGCGTTAAATCGGGCAAGGTAACACTTTTGGAGGGCGAAGCACTTGAAGGAATGGACGCCGAAGTTACGAGCGCTCTCCCGCTTACCGATGATGAGCAGAAGGTGGTGCGTGCCGACGTGGTTAATAAGATGGGCTCGGACGCGGAGATTAAATTCCGTGTCGACCCAGGAATCTTGGGCGGCCTTGTAATTCGCGTGGGCGATAAAGTTGTCGATGGCTCGGTAAGCGGCAAGCTTCAATGGCTGCGGCAAAGCTTGGGTTAGAAACAGGCTTGGATTTCCGCGTGGCTGATTAAGTGTAGAATTGCGCCATCGTGTGCGAAGCCGAATTGCTCATGCGTTGAGTCAAGACGATAGTGATGCAACAATGGCATTCTGAGGAGCGAAGGCGCTTCATAAGACAAAGCGACGAAGAATCTCGATTTTCAAAAGAAAATGACTCTTGTCCATGCACGATGGGATTCTTCTTCCTCTTTCGATGAAGCTCCAAGCCCTGATTGAGGATCCTTACGCGGTGGATCAGGGTGGCTTGCCGCAAGTTGTCTCCCGTTCGCTAGCTTCCCTGGACATTACGAAGATAACGGAAGATTCGCGCCAGGTGATCCCCGGCGCTATTTTTGTTGCAGTGCCAGGAACGAAAACAGATGGTTGGAAATTCCTCGGCGATGCCGTAGAGCGTGGAGCTGTGATACTTGTTGGCCAGGGACCGGATCCCAATTTCGATATCCCCTATCTACGCGTAAAAGAGAGTCGGCGCGCGCTGGCCTATCTGGCGGCAGCCTGGAATGGGTTTCCTGCGCGCCAATTGGTTATGATCGCTGTGACCGGTACGGATGGCAAAACGACCACTACCAACCTGATTTACGAGATTTTAAAGGCAGCAGGATTCGATGTCGGTATGATCTCAACCCTTAGTGCCGTCATTGGGCAGCGTAAATTCGCAACAGGGTTTCATGTCACCACTCTCGGCGCATTGGATGTTCAAAATTACTTGGCGCAGATGGTCACGGAAGGACTGACACATTGTGTTCTCGAGACCACATCTCATGGATTGGCACAGCAGCGTGTCCTGGGATGTGATTTTGACCTTGCGGTCGTCACAAATATCACGCATGAACACCTCGACTACCATGGTTCCTTTGAGCAATATCGTCAGGCAAAACGCATATTGTTCGAAGGTTTAAAGAACAGCGCGCCGAAGGTAGCTGCGGTTGAACGCATGGCGATTCTCAACCGTGATGATAGTTCGTTCGAGTACCTGCGGACTGATCTGGGAGTCAGCGTGCTCAGCTATGGATTGCACCAAGAGGCCGATGTGCGCGCCCAAGATGTTCGCGGCTCTATGGAGGGGTTGAAATTTGACATTCTGTCCGACAATTTTATTCAACGGATCGAATCTTCGTTGATCGGGCAATTCAACGTATCGAATTGCTTGGCCGCGTTTTCTGCAACGGTTGCAGGGTTGCAAATATCCCCGGCGATCGCGGCGAAAGGGATCGCGATGTTGCAAAGTGTGCCGGGAAGAATGCAGCCGATTGATCTTGGTCAGTCATTTCTAGCGATGGTTGATTTTGCCCATACCCCGGGTTCGATGCGTCGTGTCCTGAAATCTGCGCGCACGCTGACGCACGGAAAAATTATTGTTATCTTCGGTTCGGCAGGATTACGCGATCGGAAAAAGCGTAAAATGATGGCCGCGTTCGCCGCCGAATTAGCCGATTTTGTGATTTTGACAGCTGAAGATCCACGCACCGAATCATTGCCAGCGATATTGGAAGAGATGGCCAAGGGTGCAAAGGAGAAGGGTGCTGAAGAAGGCTCGAATTTTTGGCGAATCGAGGATCGGGGGGAGGCGATGCGCTTCGCCGTGCGCCTTGCTCAGCCAGATGATTTCGTTCTGGCCCTGGGGAAGGGGCATGAACAATCCATGACTTTTGGGGAAATTGAAATTCCATGGGATGATCGCACTGCCTTGCGCGCGGCGCTTGCCGAGCTTCTGGGGATCGAAGGGCCGGCAATGCCCAGGCTGCCAACGAGTGCGGAGGAAATACGAAACCAAAATAATGGAATATGACACGTTGGGGGCTGTCCCAAAAGCTCTTTCTTGAGATGTTCGCTCAACGAGAACCGGCCGTAAGGGCGACATGCCATGTTTGACCCGAAGACATGGGTTACAGTTCGACCTCAGGACATAGGTAACACTTTCCTGATGTCCAGGAACCTAATTATGTCATATCAAACATAATACCAAACCTATGAATCCACTGGCTGCACGA